>JANMWK010000119.1:0-4033 GCA_031393975.1 Hyphomicrobiales bacterium | reverse complement strand
ATTTGCGCAAGTGTGAACCGTTAAACTAGATCCAGCGCCACATAATCAATCTCAGTAAACGCCACCACTTCCGGAATCCAGCGACCCTGCACAAAGGCCACGTGATCGGGATGAAGATTGTAGCCATCATAGGCAGCTTGGTCAGCGAACTCCATCGACACACCAAACTTAAATTCTGATTTTGGGCTCACCTGCCGCAGCACTTCAAATTTTTCCACACCCTTGATTGATTTGAGTTTGGCGAGCGCGGCCAAAAAATTGGCTTCTGCAACAGAGCCAGCAACATGTTTCAATCTAAAAACAGCGGTGTGGCGGATCATTGTCTATCCCTTTGCGATTTTGCTGTCTTCAGCCTACACTTGGCAAAACAAAACTTAAAGGCGGAGATTTTTATGAACACGGCAACAAAACTGGCAAGCGCCACATTGCTTGCATTTGGCATTTTAGCTTTTGCTCCGGCAGCAATGGCGGCAGATGTCCCAGACTTACCCGTCGCTGCAAAACCAGCAGCTCAACCTGTAAGTGCTAAGCCTGAAGGCTGCACCACGGTTGATGGCACCAAGTGTTTTGTTGATCTCCATACCGGAATTCACATGGCTTATGTGGAAGTTGGCCCAGCTGATGGCAAACCGCTCATTCTGTTGCACGGCCTGACTGATACGTCGCGTTCATGGGCCCCTGCCATGGCGGCCCTTCATGCTGCTGATCCTTCGCTACATATTTTCGCACTTGATCAACGCGGCCATGGCGGCAGTTCCATGCCTTCCAATGCGGCATGCATGGCTTCGCCGAAAGCCTGTTTTGCACCAGCGCTTTTCGCAGCGGATGTTGTTTCGTTCATGAACGAGAAGGGCATCGCCAAGGCCACACTTGCCGGCCACTCGATGGGCTCGATAGTTGCGCAGGTGACGGCCTTAAACCGCCCGGAACGAATTGAAAAAATTATCCTGATCGCCACCTCCAACAGCTCCAAAGACAACCCAGTCATAAGCGAATATGTGTTGAAAGAGCCTGTTATGGGCGCATGGAAGAAGGCTTTGGACGCGAAGGGTATCACCAGCCCTGAAGCCGTGTGGAACGCCACCCCGCGCGATGCTGACCCAAAAGCCGATGATTGGATTTTAAAAAACTGGGATGTTGATCCTGTAGCAGATCAAGCCTTTGTAGGCTCAATCGTACCTGATACCGCTGTGACCAAAATGGGCACTTGGATTGGAGCAACATCAGCACTGCTGGAGTTTGACAACACTGCGGCATTGGCCAAACTTACCACCCCAACATTGGTTTTATGGGGTGGGCAGGATGCCATTTTCTATTTCCAACCTGATCAGACTGGAATGTTGGCAGCGCTTCGCACCAGCAAGGCCCCCTTTGTCTGGAAGCAATATGGCACAAAGCTTTTGCCAAAATCGGGCTTTCAAGAAAATGAAATCGGCCACAATGTGCAGTGGGATGCGCCACAACAAGTGGCTGGCGATATCATCAGCTTCATGAATACGGGAAAGCCTAGTGATGATGCCTATCACGCCGACATGACAGGCGGCACAGTGAAGATTGTGACGGATGCGGGCAAGGCTGTGTTAATCACCGGAAATTGAAATGTGGTGTGAGTGCTGGGTTAAATCCGCGCTCACATCTCCCAATCGACAACCGTAATGCCTGCGACGCCACCTTCGGTGATGCCAACAATCATTGCACCAACTTTTTGGTGCGCGGGGTGCGGAAGATAGGCATCACGCGCAGCGGCGTCGATGAAGTCAACCGTGAAGCCATGGGTGTGGCCACGTTTCAATCCTTCGGGGCTGTTGTCATGGCCTGTAGAGATTGAGATGATACCGGGGATTTCGGTTTGCAGGTCTTTCAAAGCTGAGAAAACCTGGGCAACGCTTTGCGCATCGGTGCCAGATTTGAGTTTGAAGAGGACGACGTGGCGGATCATATTTGCACTCTCCGGCTTATCAGATTTGAAATCATTCTCACTCCCAGTCTCCGTCACCCCGTCGAAGGACGGGGTCGGGGTTTAAGATCAACCAAAGTTGCGATTGCGTCAATCTCCTCATGAAGATCACGCCATTCTGGATTGATCTCTTCAATGATTCGAAACTTCCAAGCGCGGTGCCAGCGCTTCAGCAGCTTCTCGCGGGCAACGGCAACCTCCATCGCATGATGATGCTCATACCAAACCAGCTTGTCCAAATCGCGATCCGCCGTAAAGCCATCAAAGCGCTTATTCTTGTGATCCCAAACGCGCTGCCATAAATTGCTTGTAACACCAACATACATCGTAGCGCGATATAACTTCGCCATAATATAGACCGCTGGCTGTTTTTCGGCGCGTTCTGACATGCGGATAATGCTCTAATATTTTCGCTTGTGAGACAACCAAATTCTGATCATTCGAGCAACCCCCACCCTACATAACTCTACATCACACCGTCATGCCCCACTTCCAGTCCGTCATCCCGTCGAAGGACGGGATTGGGCTTACTGTCTGCAACACGATGTAAAAAAGCCCAACCCCGTCCTTCGACGGGGTGACGGAGTTGGCGGATAATTACCAAGGCTGCGGAGTTCGTTGACCGATTGGAGCCAGCCATTTGTCATCAGCCTTGTCAAGTTGACTCCTAGCGTCTGAATGGAGCTGAAATTCTTCCAAATCTTGCCAATGCTGTTCAAACACTGGCTTACACGATGGCTTGGCAAAATATTCCGCATCTTCTCTCCTCGAATAATGGAATAGGCGCTGTGCTCGCGCGCAAATAAAAATTGAATCCAATGCCAAATCTTTTAAGTTGCCTCGCGTTACGATCAAACTACCTTCGCGTCTATTTGATACCATTGATTCAAGCCGTGCTTGGTGTATTTGCAGTTCGCTTAACAGGGCAGAAAGATCAGCGGCCGCTCTTGGTTCTGCGTCTTCAATGCACCGAGCGAGCAGGTCAACTTTTCGGCTAGAAAGAGTTTCCCACTCAATTTCGGACACAAATCGGGAATTAGTAGCCATTTTTCCTATTTCATCGAAGAGCCTTTTGCGCAAGTCTAATTCTATAGAACACATCCTGCTCAGAGGCCCCGCAATCAGTGCACGGGCAGCCCAGTTTCGTCGCAGTGATACCGCATTTGCCAATTCTTCGGTCTGAGAGATTTGAAGATGAACAGCACGCACGGTCGCAATGGCTGCGAGAGTTGCTATGACTCCCGCAACAAGCGTCTGCCATTTCTCCAGAAGTGTAAATACAACACAGAATTGCCATGTCACGAATACCGCCAGTGCAGTTACTAGCCCAGCGATGTACGAGTTTACTTGATAGAACTTGTTATCGTTGCCTTTGGACATTATGAGTCACTGCGCATTCAAGGCGTCACCTCAATCCGCTTGACCCCCTTCGGCTGCGTCACACCCTTCCAAATCGCATTGGCCTGATGCACGGGGGCGTTGGGTTTCCTCTGGATGAAATCGCCGTCGCCGGCCTTGGCGCGCATGTCGCCTTGGTCCCAGACGATCTTGCCGCGTGAGATCACGGTCTTTGGGGCGCCGCTGCACACGTAGCCTTCGAATACATTATATTCGACCCGGCTGATTTGTTTTTTGGCAGTAATCGTCTTGGTGGCTTTTGGATCCCAGATCACGATATCCGCATCGCTGCCCACTCGTACGGCACCCTTCTTGGGATACATGTTTAAAATGCGCGCGATGTTTGTCGATGTTGCGGCAACGAATTCTTCTTTCGTCAAACGGCCAGTGTTCACGCCTGCATTCCACAACACGGGCAATCGGTCTTCAAGTCCGCCTGTGCCATTTGGAATTTGCGTGAAATTTTTGAGGCCCATCTGCTTTTGTTTAAGCGTGAACGCGCAGTGATCAGTGGCCACCACAGAAAGCGTGCCCGACTGCAAACCAGCCCACAGCGAATCCTGATGTTTCTTATTGCGAAACGGCGGGCTCATCACGCGCGTGGCGGCATGGTTCCAATCCTTGTTTTGATATTCGGAATCATCCAAAACCAGATATTGCACCAGCGGCTCACCGTAA
>JANMWK010000113.1:0-3287 GCA_031393975.1 Hyphomicrobiales bacterium | reverse complement strand
GCTGGATTATCACTGGGTGACCGTTATTGTCTGGCACTTGCCAAACGAAATGACAGCGACGTTTTGACGGCTGATCAAAGCTGGGAACAGATCGCTGATGACGTGGGGGTTAAGGTAAGGCTTATACGGTAAACCGGGTTGCGACTTGAAATCAAAGGCAAGCTTCACTTTTTTATACTTCAATCAATTACAAGTCTTGCAAGCTCACGAAGACGACGTGGCGGTGAGGCAGGTAAAAAAATGCCCAACGGAATTAAGGCCTTGAGATTAAAAACAGAACCAGCTTAAGTTGTTGCCAGCACAAGACTCACAGGAAAAAAACTCTTGCCCCTCTCTTGGAATGAAATTCGCGCCCGAGCGGGGCGATTTGCCCATGAATGGCGAGGACGCGGCTATGAAAAGGGCGACACAGGACCATTCTACCACCAGTTCTTTGAAGTCTTCGGCCAGAAGCCCAAAGACGTGAATGTTTATTTCGAAAAGCGCGTGAAGCTGGGCGACGCTGCTAAGGGTTACATCGATCTTTTTTGGCCCGGCAAATTGCTCGTCGAGCAAAAATCACAAGGTCTCAGCCTCACCAAGGCGCGTGACCAAGCCACCGATTATTATCTGGCGCTGAAGGCCCATGAGAAACCGCGTTACATTCTGCTGTCAGATTTCCAAAGCTTTGAATTGCTGGATTTGGAAACCGGCAATGAAGCCGCCTTCCTGCTGAGTGAGCTTTCGCAGAACGTCGGCAAATTTGGTTTCATGGCGGGTTACACGCAGGAAGCCCCGCGGGATCAGCCAGAGGTGAACATTGAAGCCGCCACCCTCATGGGCAATTTGCACGAGCAGTTGAAAACCTCTGGCTATGGCGGCATTGATTTGGAACGCTTGCTGGTGCGGCTGATGTTTTGCCTGTTCGCCGATGACACGGCGATTTTCAACCCTGATCAATTTCTGCATTATATTGAAAACCACACCAGTGAAGATGGCCGCGATTTAGGTTCCAACCTCATTCACTTGTTTGAGATTTTGGATACGGCCCCCGAAAAGCGCCAGAAGAACTTGGATGAAGATTTGGCGCAGTTCCAACATGTGAATGGAAAGTTGTTTGCTGGCTCCATCCGCACGCCAAGCTTTGATACGCAAATGCGCCAAGCCTTGCTGCAATGCTGTTATTTCAACTGGAACAAAGTTTCGCCTGCGCTGTTTGGCTCACTGTTTCAAATGGTCATGTTGCCGTTAGAGCAACGCAAAAAGGGAGCGCATTATACATCTGAACGCAATATTCTGAAAACCATTCACCCGCTTTTTTTGGATGGTCTGCGGGAGGAGTTTCACAAGATTCGTGATTCAAAAGCCACCCAGCGCCAATCGCAGTTGGAGAAATTTCAAACCAAACTGGGCACATTGACATTTTTCGATCCGGCCTGCGGCTGCGGAAACTTTTTGATTTTAGCTTACCGCGAATTACGTGTGTTGGAGCTTGAAGTGTTGCAAGTGCTTTATCCCGATAAGCAATTGGTTTTGGATGTGAAGGCCTTGTCAAAAGTTGACGTCGATCAGTTTTATGGCATCGAGATTGAAGAATTTCCCGCCCATATCGCTGAAGCCGCCATGTGGCTGACGGATCACCAAATGAATATGCGCTTGTCTGAAGCGTTTGGCCAAGCGCTGGTGCGCCTCCCCTTGGTGAAGTCGGCCCATATCAACCATGGCAATGCGTTGACGGTGGATTGGAAAACGGTGATCGCACCAGAAAAGCTAAGTTACATGCTGGGCAACCCGCCATTTGTGGGGAAGAAGGAACAAAGCGCACAGCAAAAAGAAGATATGCAACTCGTTTTTGGTAAGCAGGATAAGGCTGGCCTGCTCGATTATGTAACCGCTTGGTATTGGAAGGCGGCACAATTTATTCAAGGTACAAAAATTGTGGTTGCATTTGTTTCCACCAATTCCATCACGCAAGGTGAACAGGTGGCCGTTCTATGGCACCCACTGCTCACGCGCTTTGGAATTCATATTCGATTCGCGCATCGCACCTTCAAATGGACAATTGAGGAGAAAAAAGCCAAGGGCATGAAAATTGCCAATGTGCATGTTGTCATCGTTGGATTTGCTGCGACTGATGAAGCCGCAAAACTTCTTTATGAATATGAGAAAGTCACGTCGGAACCTCACCGTGTTGCCGCGAAAATTATCAACCCCTATCTTGTCGATGGGCCAACTTGCCTAATCAAGAAACGCAACCAACCGCTTTCCAATGTGCCAGAAATAAACAAAGGGAGCGAAGCAACCGATTTTGGTTTTTTGATTCTATCAGCTACCGAACTCTGTGGATTTCTTGAGCTGGAACCGAATGCCAAAAAATGGATTCGGAAATTTGTTGGGGGCGATGAGTTTATCAATTCAATAGACCGCTATTGCCTTTGGCTGGTCGATGCAAAGCCTGCGGAATTGCGAGCAATGCCACAAGTTATGGATCGCGTTCAAAAAGTTAAAGAAGCTAGACTTAGCAGCGACAAGGCAAGGACTGTCCAATGGGCAAATTCTCCTTCATTGTTTTCGGAAAATCGTCAACCTCAAACAAATTATTTGCTGATACCCAAGGTCTCGTCAGAAAAGCGCTATTATTTACCAATCGGCTTTTGTGAGAAGGAAACGATTGTAAGCGGCAGTGCCTTGGTTGTGCCCAACGCCACGCTCTTTCACTTCGGCATTCTCACTTCCGCCATGCACAATGCTTGGATGCGCCAAATCGCGGGTCGTATGAAGAGCGATTATCAATACTCCGCTTCAATCGTTTATAACAACTTCCCTTGGCCGCAGAATATCGCCGCCGCTGCTGAACAAGATATTGCCGAGAAGGCCCAAGCCATTCTTGATGCGCGCGCCGCGCACCCTGCGGATACGCTGGCTGATCTCTATGACCCGCTCACCATGCCACAAGACCTGCAGAAGGCGCATCAGGTGTTAGATAAGGCGGTGGACAAAGCCTATCGCAAGCTGCCCTTTGACTCAGACCGCCAGCGCCTTGAATATCTGTTTGCGCTGTATCAACAATTGGATGCACCACTGGATGTGGCCCCTAAGAAAACAATAAGGCAGAAAAAGAAGGTTGGGAAATGACTCAGCGCAGATTTGCCAGTTTCAGCATCATTGCATTGGAAAAGCTTTTTGACGAAAAACGCCTCGTGCTGCCGGAACTTGAGGCAATTTCAGCTGAATTGGCTTTTCGAACGACAACGCGTTCTATAAAACTGAAAGAGCGCGTTCTCCGAGCAATATCAGTTTTTGGCTTT
>JANMWK010000051.1:0-4496 GCA_031393975.1 Hyphomicrobiales bacterium | reverse complement strand
ATTTGCATCATGCGTATTTCAGCTGGCGTTTCAAAAGACGGGCCTGAGTACCAGCAATAGACACCTTGCTTCAGCGCAATCTTTTCCTTTTTGGCAGCGGCCAATATGGCTTTGCGCAAATCGGCATCATAGGCATTGGTCATCGAGACAAAATTCTCGTCACCATGCTGGCCAATCAAAGGGTTCATTCCTGCGCAGTTGATGTGATCAGTGAGAACCATCAGCGATCCAGGCTTCATCGCGGTTTTCAAGGATCCTGCGGCATTGGTTAGAATTAAAGTTTCAATCCCTGCTTCTTTGAGCTGCTCCAATGCGGGCCTCATCACCGCAGCATTGCCGCTTTCATAAGCATGAGCGCGGCCCGCCATAACTGCCACTTCTTGGCCGCCCAGTTTTCCCAGATAGAGCTTGCCCGCGTGACCCGAAATTTTAGGCACCGGAAAACCTGAAAGCTCCGCATACGGAATGGTATGGGCAGCTTGCACAGCATCGGCAATCATCCCAAGAGCAGAGCCCAGAATGATTCCATATTTTGGTGCATGACCCTGAAGTTTTGATTTCAAACTGTTCATTTCAAGTTCTCCGGCCCGAAGCTCGATGGAAGGAGTTCATCCAGCGTAAAAGTCCGGATTAATTTCCCATCTTCGCTGCAACAATGTATTTTTACATCGCCATTCGCAAATTCACGTATTTTCTGACGACATCCACCGCAAGGCGTGCATAATTCAGAGCCATTGCCTAACACCACAACTTCCGTGATGGATTTTCCACCTGCCATGATGAGATGTGATATGGCTGAAGGTTCCGCGCACCAGCCCTGTGGAAAAGCGGCGTTCTCTATGTTGCAACCGCTGAAGATGCGGCCATTTTCATCACGCATGGCGGCCCCGACATAAAATCTGGAATAGGGCGCGTGGGCCTTGCCCCGTGCTTCCATGGCCGCGATAATAAGTGGATCACGCATCATCTGTCCTTTGTGTAAGGGATGCCAGAAGCCCGTGGCGGTATTGATTTCCCGATAAAGCCCGCCAACAGTATGACAGTCATGAGATAAGGCAGTGCATTGAAAAATTGCACTGGAATTTCTAATCCAAACAATTTCACTCCTTGCAGGAAGTTGGCGATGGCTTGTAAAAAACCGAACAGCAAGCACGCATAGAGGGCAGGCCAGGCGCGCCAATTTGCAAAAATCAAAGCCGTGAGCGCCATATAACCCCGTCCCGCTGACATGTCGCGCACAAAGCTGGCTGACAATGATGTGGAAAGATAAGCCCCCGCTACACCGCAAAGAACCCCCGCGATAATCACCGCTTGATACCGCAACTTTGCAACAGAGATGCCTGCCGTGTCCACGGCATGCGGATTTTCCCCCACTGCGCGAAGGCGCAACCCAAAGCGGGTTTTTGCAAGGGCCCAAGCTGTCAGCGGCACCATGGCAAAGGCCAAATAAGTGAGCACCGAATGATCCAGGAAAATTTTGGAAATTGCGCCGACCACCGGAACATTGAACAGGCTCTCGCGGCCTGGAAAGTCAACAGCCATAAATCGCGTAGATTCACCCAGAGCTGGAGTGCGGCCGCCCTGTTTAAACCAGCTGTTGCCGATTACTGAAGTTAATCCCAGTGCCAGCATATTGATGGCGACACCTGACACCACCTGATTGCCGCGTTGGCTGATCGAGGCATAGCCATGCACCAGAGCCATGCAGACTGAAATTACTATGGCAAAAAACAAACCGGCCCACGCTGACTGAAAATAGAATGAGGCTGAAGCCGCGGCAAATGCACCCGTTAAAATTTTACCTTCAAGCCCGATATCAACTATGCCGGAGCGTTCGCTCCACAGGCCTGCCAAACACGCCAGAATGAGTGGCACTGACATGCGAATTGTAGATGACAGGATTTCAAAGAAGATTGATAGGTCCAACTAATCCTCCGCTTTAAAAAATAGTGCTGAAAGCCACGGCCGGAAGGCATCTTCCAAGGCACCCATGAATAGGATTACGAGGCCCTGGATCACCACAATCATGTCACGCGATATGGTTTGGATGGCGAATGATAATTCCGTCCCGCCTTGGTAAAGCAGGCCAAAAAGCAGCGCCGCAAATAAAATGCCTGCTGGATGTGACCGCCCCATCAAGGCAACCGCAATGCCGACAAATCCCGCACCACCGACAAAATCCAAAAGCAGGCGGTGCTGCACGCCTATAATTTCATTGAAGGCAACCAGCCCCGCAAGTCCACCAGAGATAGCCATGGCAACCATGATAATGCGTTGTGGCTTGATGCCAGCATAAATGGCGGCATCGGTGTTGGCCCCAACAGCGCGAATTTCATAACCAAGCTTGGTGCGCCACAATAAATACCACACCAGAAATGCCGCAAGAAAAGCCAGAAATACAACAGGGTTCAGCGGTGAAGATGGCAGTTTCACTCCGGCCAAACGACCAAGCTCGCGGAAATTCAAAATATAAGCGTCGTCGATAGCTCGGCTTTCAACTGCCATTTTCCCCACTGGCCGAAACACATTATTGATCAGATAAACCATCAAGCTGGACGCGATGAAATTGAACATGATCGTGGTGATGACAATATGGCTGCCGCGCTTGGCCTGCAGATATCCAGGCACCCAGCCATAAGCCGCACCAATCAGAATGCTGCCGAGCAACGCCACAAGTATTGTGAGGGGCTGCGATATTCCGGCTGGCAGAAGCGTGGCCAATGCACCGCCGAGCAAAAGCCCCGGTGTTGCGGCACCCAAGCCTGCCACGTAAGCCTGGCCATCACCACCAATGTTAAAAAGTCCGGCATGAAAAGCCACCGCGACACAAAGTCCAGTGAAGATAAAATTGGTCGCATAATAAAACATGTAAGACCAGCCCTTGAGCGAGCCCAATGCGCCGTTTACCATGATCCACAAAGCCCGAAACGGATTTTCACCGATGATCACAACAACAAGGCCTGAGATAATCAACGCGATGGCAAGATTGATCAAAGGGATCAAACCAATATCAACCCAGGTTGGAAGTTCGCCACGCTGGCTCATCATGCCGCATCCTTCACGACACCAGCCATGAGCAAGCCGCATTCACGTTCATCAGCCGATGAATCAAGTTCACCCATCACCCGACCAGAAAACATCACGAGGATCCGATCTGACAGCGATCGAATTTCATCAAGCTCAACAGACACAAGCAAAATTGCCTTTCCCAAATCGCGCAATTGGATAAGACGCTTGTGGATGAATTCAATGGCACCAATATCAACACCGCGGGTTGGCTGTCCAACAATCAAAAGATCAGGATTGGAACCAATCTCACGGGCCAGAATAAGTTTCTGCTGGTTGCCCCCTGAAAATTTTGCGCTCTTCAAAAGAGGATCAGCGGGCCGCACGTCAAATTCAATCATCTGCTTCCGGCACCGCTCAATCACGGCATTGCGATTGAGATGATAGGAGCGGCCGAGTTTGGGATCATTTTGCCAGCCTAAAATCGCCGATTCCGCCGCATTGAAAGATGTTATAAGGCCGCGGTGCTGGCGGTCTTCTGGCACATGGGCCATGCCCCGCTGGCGCAAAATTGCAGGGTCATGGAGCGCTGTTATGTCTTCGCCTTCAAACAGCACAGTGCCCGACGTGGCCCGCGCAATTCCGGTGATCACATCAAGAAGTTCTGACTGGCCGTTGCCGGAAACACCGGCTATGCCAACAATTTCGCCTTTACGCACTTGAAATGAAACACCATCGACGCGCGCTGTTCCCTTGCGGTCACGCCAAACTAAATTCTTGACGTCAAGTACAACTTCACCAGGTTTCGCCACGCTCTTGTCAACACGGAGCAACACCCGCCTGCCCACCATGAGTTCGGCAAGTTCTTCAACCGAAGTCTCTGCTGTTTTTTTGGTTGCCACCATTTCACCACGCCGCATCACTGAAACATGATCGGTGACAGCCATAATCTCACGCAATTTATGAGTGATCAAAACAATAGTTTTGCCTTGATCCCGCAGCTGTTGCAAAATGCGAAAGAGATGATTAGCCTCATCGGGCGTGAGCACACCCGTGGGTTCGTCAAGAATAAGAACATCAGCACCTTTGTAGAGGGCCTTTAAAATTTCGACGCGCTGTTGCAGCCCTACCGGCAATTCACCAACAATGGCATCGGGATCGACATCCAACTCATATTCATCCGCGAGGCGTTTGAGTTCTGCGCGCGCCTTGGCAAGGGCAGGGCCGATGAGTGCGCCATCTTCAGCCCCGAGAACTACATTTTCCAAAACAGAAAAAGGATCAACCAGCATGAAATGCTGGTGCACCATGCCAATGCCAAGGGCGATGGCATCAGTTGATGATTTAACTTTGACAGGCTTGCCATCGACATGGATTTCACCCTTGTCGGCTGCATAAAAGCCAAACAGGATCGACATCAAGGTCGATTTTCCAGCTCCATTTTCGCCAACAATGCCATGGATTGAAGACTTGGCAATCGACAAAGAAAC
>JANMWK010000009.1:0-79780 GCA_031393975.1 Hyphomicrobiales bacterium | reverse complement strand
GAAATGGGTCGTGAAAAATATTATGATCCGGTAGAGCGCGGATTTGAGCGTGATGTGAAAAAGCGGTTGGAGTTTTGGGCGAAGCTGCGCAAAGAACGCCAGTGAAAAAGGCCGCACTGTGTGCGACCTTTGAAAAAGTGTCGTGTAAAGAATTATTTGCGTGAAGCATCCAGATTGTAAGAGCCTGCGCCTGCTGCAGCCAGATACAAGAAAATGAAGCAATAAAGCAGGGCAGCCTCTCCGCCATTTTGAATGGGAAAAAACGAGTTGGGCATATGTGCCATAAAGTAAGCCACGGCCATCATGCCAGCCAAAACAAACGCCGTGAGGCGAGTGAACAAGCCAAGCGTTATCAATATCCCGCCAACGAGTTCAAGAATGCCTGCCACCAGCATCAAAGGTGGCAGTGACTGGCCGGCAGGAAAAAAATCAGTGGCAGGCCAATGAATCAGTTTGGTGAGACCATGGCTCATGAATAAAAGGCCAGTGATGACACGCAACGCCGCATGTAGGGGGCCCGACCATGATGTTGGAAAAACGCCGTTTAACATTGAATATGATTCCTTAAAAAGTTACGTTAGCCGAAATGTTTAGCATGGAATTTATTCGGTAACAACTAAAAGTGCATATTTTTTGTCGCCGACATGGTGATACTCTTTGCGGGGATCTGCGTAACATTGTCATATCAAAACACGGGACGTATCGGATGAATTTCGTGAAAATCGGATTGGTTGTCATTAGTGTGCTGGCAACTGTTGTAGGCTTGATTTGGATGGGGCAGGGTGCAGGCGTTATTCGCTATCCAGCAGCAAGTTTCATGATTGACCAAAGCCCATGGATTTGGCGCGGGGCATTGGTGGCTGTGGCGGGAGTGGTTGGAGTTTTGGTTTCGCGCAGGATGTGACGGGCGGAGCTTGGAGCTAGGGACCTCATCCGCCCTTCGGGAACCTTCTCCAAAGGAGAAGGGCACAATATTTTAGCGCAGGGTTCGAATTCACGCTTCTCCTCTGGAGAAGCTGTCGCAAAGCGACTGATGAGGTCCCTTTGGTGGCAAAGGACGCTGCGCTAAATTGGAATGCGAGTGGGTTGAATGATGGCTCTCCGCAACAAGTGCGGGGATAACTGTTAGGCATGTTCCAGAGTTGAATCCGCTGTTACCGATATTCCACTCGTTCAGTCCTTACCATCAAACAACGCAATTTGATCGACCAGCGCGTAGCCTTCAAGAGTTGTATCCAGTATCTTTGCTCCCTTCGAGCGGTTGCATTTCCAACATAGCGTTTGAAGATTTTGTTCCATAGTTATACCGCCTCTTGAAAGCGGGACTATGTGGTCTATTTCAAGTAACAGATTTTTTTCATCATAAGTCGACAAGTAACAAATTTTACAAGTGTAGTTGTCTCGCGTTTTTATTTTCTCTCTAAGCACCGAGGTCATCAGCGCCCGTTGACCCGCGATGCTTTTTCGGAAGGAGACTAAATTGCCCAAGTAGTCAATAAATCTGTCCAACATCTGTATGTCTAGTTTGGTGCCGCTGCGGAAGGAACTGTTTCCGCCAGCTGACACGTATTGGAAAGTGTATGCGGGAAAATAGAGATTGCTCAAATCAACACGATGAAATCCCAACTCATGAATTACTCTTTCGCGTTTGAACAGCATAATCAAAGCAGGAATGGACTTACCAATTCGCGAGATGATTTGGTCTTTTTCATTGCTAAGCAACACCTTTCCTTGCTCCGCTGCAGAGAAATTGTTCAGGACTTTTTCAAATGCCGATAATGAAGACTCATTGGCCTTAATGTTGAAATACTTGCATATGTACTTGAAAGGTTGGTCGTTTGCATTCTTGCAGACTGAGGCAGAACAATTATAGACGCGATTGCTTCTTGTTTGTTGCCGCCAATCCAGCCTTTTCATTTTGAAGTTGCTGGTATCTTGTATGGTGCTTTCCCCGTAGTCGAGTGCAGTGATTTCAACGAATGTTGATTTCAGGCTTTCAATGTGGTCGTTCAGTTCATTGCAATCATTTGTGTGATGGGCGATGCTGTTTTTTGCTTCGTAAAACTTTTTGCTTCTGAAATACAAGGCGACGTAGACTTCGTAAATCAGATTGCAAAAAAGAATCGCCAAGAGGGCTATGGTGCCAAGTTCAAGTGGGGTATTTGACTTGATTAAATCCCATTTAAATATGGCGACTAATAACAATATTGCAACCAAGAAAAGTCGGCCTACGATCGATAGATTGCGTAATCTTCTGATCAGAAAGCGGAATAGAGACCGCGCCAATATGACGGTCAAAACAGCCAAACCCAAGACGACTGCTATTATTGCTGCAATCATTCTACTTGCACCCTATCCATTTTGAACTTAGTAAAAAGTCACCATAGGCCACTATGGTGTTATCACTCCGCTTCCTCTTTCCTTGGCCGCCTCAACACAACCTTCAAATATTGCCCGGTATAACTCTTCGCCACCTTGGCCACGTCTTCGGGCGTTCCGACTGCAACAATCTCGCCGCCGCCATCGCCGCCCTCCGGCCCCAAGTCGATGACCCAATCGGCCGTTTTGATGACTTCCAAATTATGCTCGATCACCACCATTGTGTTGCCTTGATCCACCAATTCGTGCAGCACCTCGAGAAGTTTGCGCACGTCATGGAAATGCAGGCCGGTGGTGGGTTCGTCTAATAAGTATAAGGTGCGGCCGGTGGCGCGTTTGGCTAATTCTTTGGCCAGCTTCACACGCTGGGCTTCACCGCCGCTGAGCGTTGTAGCCTGCTGGCCGACCTTAATGTAGCCAAGGCCCACTCTGGCCAGCGTATCCATTTTATCGCGCACATTTGGCACGGCGCGGAAGAAATCGGCGCCTTCTTGCACGGTCATATCCAACACATCAGCGATGGATTTGTCTTTGAATTTAATCTCCAGCGTTTCGCGGTTATAGCGTTTGCCGCGGCATTCATCGCAGGTGACATAGACATCCGGCAGGAAGTGCATTTCGATTTTTATGACACCGTCGCCCTGGCAAGTTTCGCAGCGCCCACCTTTGACGTTGAACGAAAAACGGCCCGGGCCGTAACCGCGCGCCTTGGCTTCGGGCAGGCCTGCGAACCAATCCCGGATAAAGGTGAAGGCCCCTGTGTACGTGGCAGGGTTTGAACGCGGCGTGCGGCCAATTGCTGTTTGATCAATCTCAATGATTTTATCGAGATGCTCTACGCCTTTGATATCGTCATGGGCCAAAGGTGGTTCGCGTGATCCCATGAGTTTGCGAGCGAGTGCACGGTAAACTGTGTCGACAATCAAAGTGGATTTGCCGCCACCTGACACGCCAGTGATACACGTAAAAATGCCAAGCGGAATTTCAGCACTTATGTTTTTTAGATTATTGGCACGCGCTCCTGTGATGCGGATCGAGCGATCCTTCTCCCACTTGCGGCGCTGCTTCGGAATGGGCACTTGCTGGAATCCGGTGAGATATTGTCCGGTGAGGCTCGCAGGATTGGCCATGACTTCGGCAGGGGTGCCTTGCGCCACAATATGCCCGCCATTGACGCCCGCACCGGGGCCGATATCGAGCATAAAATCAGCTGAGCGAATGGCATCCTCATCATGCTCCACCACGATCACAGTGTTGCCGATGTCCCGCAGATGCACCAGAGTTTTGAGCAAGCGCTCATTATCGCGCTGATGCAGGCCGATGGAGGGTTCGTCTAAAACATAGAGAACGCCTGTGAGGCCAGAACCGATTTGTGAGGCCAAACGGATGCGCTGGCTTTCGCCGCCCGACAAGGTGCCGGAAACGCGGCTGAGCGAGAGATATTCGAGACCTACATCGACAAGGAATTTCAACCGGTCGCGGATTTCTTTAAGAATGCGCACCGCAATTTCATTTTGCTTTGGCGTAAGTTTGGGCGCCAACTCGCCGAACCACTTATCCGCATTGCGAATTGAAAATTCTGACACTTGGGCAATATGCAATCCAGCAATCTTAATCGCCAAAGTTTGTGGCTTCAGTCGAAAGCCATGGCAAGTTTGGCATTCATGATCAGATTGATATTGCGCCAGTTCTTCGCGCATCCATTCGGAATCAGTTTCGCGCCAACGCCGTTCAATATTGCCGATCACACCTTCGAAGGCTTTCTTGGTTTTGTAACTGCGCAAGCCATCATCGTAAGTAATGGTGACTTCTTCCTCGCCGGTGCCGTTCAACACAACATCATGGGCTTGCTTTGATAATGTTTTCCATGGCGTGGTCATGGAGAATTTATAATGTTTGGCCAGAGCTTCTAAAGTTTGGGTGTAATAAGGTGAGGTGGCTCCCGTCTTGGCCCAGGGCGCAATCGCCCCTTCACGAAGCGAGAGATTGCTGTCTGGAACCACCATGTCTGGCTCGAATTTCAATTCCGTGCCAAGGCCATCGCAAGCCGGGCAAGCGCCAAATGGGTTGTTGAAGGAGAATATGCGCGGTTCAATTTCATCAATGGTGAAGCCGGAAACCGGACAAGCGAAACGCTGCGAGAAAATCACCCGCTCATGGGTTTCATTGGCGCTTTTATTGGCGCTGTCTTCTTTTGTTTGAGAAGCGGGCAGTGGCTTATCGGCAAATTCAGCAATGGCGAGACCATCAGCCAGCTTTAATGCGGTTTCGAATGAGTCAGCCAGACGGGTCGAAAGATCAGGGCCGATAACGAGGCGGTCCACCACCACATCAATATCGTGCTTATATTTTTTATCAAGAATGGGAACAGCATCAATCTCATAAAAAGCGCCATCGACTTTGACGCGTTGAAAACCTTTCTTCTGATAATCGGTGAATTCTTTTTTATATTCACCCTTACGGCCGCGCACCACGGGGGCGAGCAAATAGAGGCGTGTGCCTTCTGGCAGCGCCAAAGTACGGTCCACCATTTGGGTGACGGTTTGGGCCTCAATAGGAAGGCCGGTGGCCGGAGAATAAGGAATGCCAACACGCGCAAACAGCAAGCGGAGATAGTCATAAATCTCCGTTACGGTGCCCACGGTTGAGCGTGGATTTTTGCTAGTGGTTTTTTGTTCGATGGAAATTGCAGGCGATAAACCATCGATCTGATCAACATCGGGCTTCTGCTGCATTTCGAGGAACTGCCGCGCGTAAGCAGAGAGGGATTCCACATAGCGGCGCTGGCCCTCAGCGTAGATTGTGTCGAAGGCCAAGGAAGATTTTCCGGAGCCGGAAAGCCCAGTGAAAACAATAAGCTTATCGCGCGGCAATTCGACGGAGATATTTTTCAGGTTGTGCTCGCGCGCGCCTCGAACAGAGATGACTCGTTTTAATGACATAGGCTTTCACTAGAATAAAACATGAACAAAGGCAAGAATGAGCTTGCACCGTGCCAGCACTTACGGCGATCAGGTGTCAGCAGTTTAAGGATATCCAAAATGATTCTGTTAAACAGAATTCTCGGTGCCGGTTTTGCCGAAGCATAAAATACTCCGTGACGTGTTCGGCTATGACTCGTTCAGACCGGGGCAGGAGGCCATTGTCGATAGTTTGCTGGCCGGGCGCAATGTGCTGGCTGTGATGCCCACGGGCAGCGGCAAATCGCTGTGCTTTCAAATTCCGGCTTTGGTGAAAAACGCGCTTACGGTTGTTGTCTCGCCTTTAGTGGCTTTAATGCAAGACCAAGTTACGGCGTTGAAACTTGCAGGAGTTGCAGCGGAAACGATTAACTCCACAGGCACCCGCGAAGAGAATGTTGAAATTTGGAACCGCGTAGCTACAGGCGTGACACGTATTTTGTATTTAGCGCCTGAGCGTCTGATGACCGACCGGATGATTACGGCCTTGCAGCGTTTGAACGTGTCTTTGATTGCAGTTGATGAAGCGCATTGCATTTCGCAATGGGGCGCATCGTTTCGTCCCGAATATGATGCTTTGCAAAACTTGAAAACGTCATTTCCCGGTGTGCCGATCTGCGCGTTCACCGCAACAGCTGATGAAGCGACGCGGCGTGATATGGTAGCGAAGATTTTTGGCGGACAGGCCGATGTATTTGTGTCTGGCTTTGATAGGCCAAACATTAAGCTCACCGTCGAACCTAAGACCAATAGCACGAAACAGCTTCTCAGTTTTCTGAAAGATCGCAGAGACGAGAGCGGAATTGTCTATGCACTGTCTCGGAAAAGCGTTGAGAAATGGGCCGATGTTTTGAAGGAGGAAGGCTATAAGGCTTTGCCCTATCACGCCGGACTTTCGGTTTCAGTGCGGAGTGACAATCAGGAAACGTTTATGGCGGAGGATGGTGTGATAATTTGCGCCACCATCGCCTTTGGCATGGGCATTGATAAGCCTGATGTGCGCTTTGTGTTTCATGCGGATTTGCCAGCCACGCTGGACGCTTATTATCAGGAGATTGGCCGGGCTGGGCGCGATGGTGAGGCCGCTGATGCTCACATGATTTTCGGAATGCAAGATGTGATGATGCGCCGGAAATTTATTGATCAAGAAGATGGCGATGAACGCCACACCAAAATGCAACATGCACGGCTACGCAGCTTGGTGAACTATGCGCAGGTGCCAACGTGCAGGCGGCAAGTTTTGTTGCAGTATTTTGGCGAGACGACTGAACCTTGCAATAATTGCGATACCTGTTTGGGTTATGTGTCGTTTGATCAAACGGGTATACGCAAAACCGTCCGTACACTGAGGAAAGAGAAGGTCGCTGCTGCAACGGCACACTTTGATCCCCGCTCAGAAGCCTTGCTGGTGCGCTTGAAAGCTTTGCGCATGAAGCTGGCCAAATCACGCAGTGTTCCAGCCTATGTTATTTTTTCAGATAAAAGCCTGATCGATATGGCTGCCAAAATTCCACTGACCCGCTGGGATTTTGGCGAAGTGCATGGTGTGGGCGAGGCAAAGCAAGAACAATTTGGCGAAGTGTTTTTGAAAGAGATTACCGGGTTTGTGAGAGGCGGAGAATTTTAAGCACCAATTTCCACTGTGACGCGCAAGGAAGCCAACGAAAAAATGCCAACAAGCTCATAGCAAGAGTCCTGGCTTTCGTGGCTCAATCGTCTAGTTAAACAGTATTTTAACCAGCGTTGCCCACAGCCTTCATCTGCGCAGCATGATTCGTATTTTTATGCGCGGTCATTTTGGCCATGTGTTTGCGATAGGAAATATTTTTGAAGACAGCGCGCCCTGTCCTCGATTTAGAATTTACGAATTAATAATCATACTTCAATTCTTCATTGACATTTTCCGCAACAGGTCCAACATTAGTTATATCAGCAGCAGTGATTGGCGCTGATTTGGGCCTTAATTTCAACAACGAAGGAGCAGCTAATGACTCCACCTAAGCAGAATTAACGATCACGATTTATCGCGATCACTTTTCGGTTTATCCGCAGATTGAATGTCAGTGGCTCTCAGCCGAATTGCCAGAACACAATAAGTATGTTTCCATTCAAACGTTCTTACGTTTAACAGGTTCGGTCTCAACCGGATCGCTTCAAGCTAAAACTCGATTCTTCGAGAGCCCCGCTGGCGCAATCAATGTCGCAGCGGGGCTTAATTTTTCCCATAAAAAGCCGGTGAAAAGTCCACCGGCTTTCTGAAAGTCAAAAGAAGAATTACTTCTTCATCATCATGTGGTGCATGGTGCACTTGCCATGCTTCATCATCATGTGTTTGCCGCACTTCATGGCCATATGGTCCATTTTTTTCATGTGATACATTTTCTTCATCATTGCGGCTTCGGCGCCGCCAGAAAGAGCTAAAGTGAGTGCAAATGCTGCAAGAACCGTTTTAATCATGGTCGTTTCCTCATTGGGTTTAAACCGAGTGCACGCCTCCTAAAAAGAAACGTACGTCGACAAAATGAAGTTACGATTTGGATCATGATTTCAGAAATCACCTTTACCAGTCGGTGATCACCTTTTGTTGAAGTGCCAGTGATTAATTCTCGCTATGGTCAGTGGTTGAAACAAAACTCTCATCTTCCTGCCCGGCGCGTTCGAATTTCAAGAAATCATAGTAACCGCAATGGCCTTCCCCGGGGAAGATGCGGCAGGTGGAGGGCCTCGCATGATAGATGGTGCAGCGGCGTTCTTCGGTATCAAAAAACTGGCAAATTTTGCCGTAAACTGTATCGGCCTTGCGCCGCATGATGCGCTTATAGCCATGGGCTTTTTTAAAGTATTTTTTCTCAGCCTTTTCCAGCGGCATTTCAAAATGCTTGGCAATACGTACCGCGTCGCGGTCATGCACTTCAATCACCGGATAGGAGCAGCAATAACCGGGGCACTTTAAGCAATTATATTTTGGTTTTATGGCCATGAGAGATTCGATTCCAAATTCGACTCTACTGGTGGCTTACTTCGCAGGCGGCTTCAAGCCTTGGCTTTTGAATTGTTGAAACTTTCTGGTGGTTTCCACAACTTCACCCATCAACCACTCACGAAAGGCCCGCGCCGGGGTCGATTCACGGCTGCCTTTCTTGCGCACAACATAATAAGCGCCATGGCCTTTCATATCGAAATTAAAGGGGCGGGCCAGCCAGCCTTCGAGTAGACTATCGGTGCAGAGGATTTGGTCACCCAATGCAAAACCCTGCCCAGCTTCGGCGGCTTCTAAAGCTAGATGACTTTGAAATGTGCTGCCACGCCAATCTTCAACGCCGGAAACGCGTGCCGCCAAAAGCCACTCCGCCCACCATTGCTTGCGATCTTCATGCAGCAGATTATATTTGGAAAGGCCGGCAGGGGTGATGGCAGCATCATCTTTGATAAGACGCGGTGCGCAAACTGGAAAAATCACCACATCAGATAACTTCACTGCGTCCACATCGTCCCAACCGCCTAAACCGTATCGAATGCCGAGTTCCACATTATCAGCATAGAAATCCACCAGCCGTGTGGTGGGGTCGATGTTCAGTTCAATATCAGGATGGAGTTGATTAAAGCGCCCCAAGCGGCCCACCAGCCAACGGGACGCAATGGCAGGTTCCACCGAAACAGTCAGGCTGCGCACATCGCCAACGGCGGCCGCTTCACGCGCTGCATCGGCCAATTGATCAAACAAAGGTGTGAGCAGGGCGCCGAACCTGGTTCCCGGCTCGGTCAATTCCACGCCCCGTCCGGTGCGCGTAAAAAGCTGCGTGCCGAGATATTCTTCCAGCTCTTTTATATGGCGACTGATCGCAGCATGGCTGACAAACAGCTCCGCCGCACCATCCGAAAAACTTTTGTTTCGGGCCGCGGCTTCAAAAGCTTTGAGGCCATTAAGTGAGGGAAGTCGTCTTGCCATCCATGCAATGTACACCACTGGTTAAGAAATTGCGTAACATTTTGTTACGTGTCATGTCACTTTAAGCAGTTTGTGGTTTGCAGATGCGAAGAGTATCTAGAGTATAAGAGCTTTAATACGAAGGAGAAGATCATGAACAATTGGATTTTAAAAGCTTATTCAGACGTTTACAGCACTGCAATGTTGCATGATACGAAGCCTAAGGCTATTGTTGCAATTGCGAAGAAAACGAATGAAAACCGCTTTAGCAAGCTGGTGCGTATGTTCGGTCACGCATAATTAGACCGAAATTGAATCGCGAGGCTCCCGAATGATCTGGGGCCTTGTTTTTTAATACATAATAGAACATAACAAGAACTGTGGATGATGCAAATGCTGCAATGCGTTGCTTCATGATTTGGTTTATGAAGGTTTGAAACGGGAGACGAGTGTCATGGCAGGGTCAGTTAATAAAGTAATTTTAGTCGGCAATTTGGGCAAAGACCCTGAAGTGCGCCACACGCAGGATGGTAAGTCCATCGTGAATTTATCGATAGCGACCACTGACAGCTGGCGCGACAAGAGTTCTGGCGAGCGCAAAGAAAAAACCGAATGGCACCGTGTCGTCATTTTTAATGAAGGCATTGCCAAGGTGGCTGAGCAATATTTGAAGAAGGGTTCCTCAGTTTATATTGAGGGCGCTCTGCAAACGCGCAAATGGACTGACAAAGACGGGACAGAGAAATACTCCACTGAGATCGTCCTGCAAAACTATGGCGGCACACTGACAATGTTGGGCGGCAAGCCCGGCGGTGGTGATTCAGCCGGTGGCAGCTATGGCGGTGGCGATGAGTTTGGGTCCTCCAGCCCCATGGACCGTCCACGCGCGGCGGCCAAGCCCGCTAGCTTCAACCGTGATTTAGACGACGAAGTGCCATTCTGATGATGAGATTTTTGGGGTGGTTGGTGCTTTCGGTTTTATGGATGAGCTCTGCCCATGCCGAATCCGCTTACAAGGATGATCGCAGTTCGGCGCAAGACGTGGTGCGCTCGCTCTACAACGCCATAAATCGTCATGAATATGCGCGCGCCTATGATTATTTTGCGGCGCCGCCCGCTAAAGATTATGCGGCTTATGAAGCAGGCTTTGCGGATACCGATCACGTCGATGTGTTACTCGGCGCAGTGTCGCCAGATGGTGCCGCTGGGAAAACTTACTATGCGGTGCCCACCGCGATTAAATCTACCGACACTAAGGGCATCAGTAAATATTTTGCAGGTTGCTACACTGTTGTGGCCATCAACGGCGGGATTCAACAATCTCCATCCAAGCCATTCCAGATTGATCGCGGTGCACTTAAGCCGATAAAAAAAGATGATTTTGTATCTTACGCCTTGCCTAAATGTGGCCCTGAACCCGAGTCGGATAAAAACGTGCCTTCTGTCGAAGAAGCCAAAACTCTGTTCACGTCTGAACAACGCGGCCATTGCGCAAAAGTTGAAGAAACGCTGGCTGGTGAAAATGAACCTGCGATCTATACTTTAAAATATCGGGAAGTCGATGCCGCCGCCGATCAACCAGACCGCATCGTCGTGCTCTATGTCTTCAGTTGTGAACTCTATGCCTATAATGAGTCATCGGTATTTTACGTTCACGATGATGTTGAGGGTCTGCGCCTCCTCAGTTTCGCCGAACCCCATGTTGTCACCACGCACCCCAAAGGGGATGACGAAGGTGCAAAACTTGCAACGATCAAGGTTGATGGATTTACTTCAACCACAGCACTGATCAATGCTGAATTTAATGAGAAGATCAGAACTATCACGTCGTTTAACAAATGGCGTGGCGTTGCCGACGCATCCTCTAACGGGTCGTGGGATTTTGATCACGGCGAGTTTATCCTTTCGGACTATGATGTTGATCCAACCTATAATGGAGAAATGGACCCCCTCTCGATCTTGAAGGACGGCAAGCTACAAAAGCTGCCTTAATTTATCCCAATTTTTCTGGTTGTTGCGCTGCAACATAAATCATTGGAGGCCAAAATGACTCATATTAAATCCGCATTGGCTGCGGCAGCTTTTTTATTGTCCCTCGCTTCACCTTCTTTCGCGGGCGATGTTCTCAGCTCGACACAGTTGAAACAACTTGCCCCAGGGCGCTTTTTGGTGAGCGTTTATGGTACCAATATGACAGTTACCTTGCGTCCCAATGGCAGCGTGTTAGGCGCAGCCAAGAATGAAAGCGATTCTGGCCATTGGAACCTTAATGGCAACCGCCTGTGCATCGGGTGGAACAAGTGGTTGGGTGGCAAAACCCGCTGTTCGTCTTTGGTCAGTCAGATCGGATATTATCAGGGCAGCGGCTTCACATTTAAGCGCATTTAAGCTGCTTAAACCGCCGTAAAACATTGCTCTCAATGGGCCTAAAGTCTAATGTCATTTATCAGTTGCGAGTCGGAATTTTCGCTATTCCCCTAAAGCTGATGGGATGACATTCAGACAAAGGTTTTAAGCTTTCCGTGGCCGATAAAGACAAAGATAAAGCCGGCCTGCCGCCAGCCAATCCGAACGAAATTTCGCCGATTTCAATCGAAGAGGAAATGCGCACCAGCTATCTAAGCTATGCCATGAGTGTGATCGTCAGCCGTGCTTTGCCTGACGTGCGTGATGGTTTGAAGCCGGTGCATCGGCGCATTCTGTTCTCGATGAATGAGAACGGTTATGATTTTAACAAACCTTATCGCAAATCAGCCCGCGTTGTGGGCGATGTGATTGGTAAATATCATCCGCATGGCGACCAATCGATCTATGACGCTCTCGTGCGCATGGCCCAAGATTTCTCGCTGCGCCTGCCGCTGATTGATGGCCAAGGCAATTTCGGCTCGGTTGATGGTGATCCACCCGCTGCGATGCGCTACACCGAGGTGCGGATGGCGAAGGTGGCCCACGCCTTGATGGATGACATCGACAAAGACACGGTGCAGTTTCAAGACAACTACGATAATTCTGAACGAGAACCTTCGGTTCTTCCGGCGCGCTTTCCCAATCTTTTGGTCAATGGCTCTGGCGGCATTGCCGTGGGCATGGCCACCAACATGGCCCCCCACAATTTGGGTGAAGTGATTGACGCCACCTTGGCCGTGATTGCCAATCCTGAAGTTGGCATTGATGATCTCATCGATATTATTCCTGGGCCTGACTTCCCGACAGGTGGATTAATTCTAGGGCGCGTGGGCATAAAATCAGCGTTCCACAGCGGACGCGGGTCTGTTGTTATGCGGGGCCGTGTGGCGGTTGAAGAAATACGCAAAGACCGTGAAGCATTGATCATCACCGAAATCCCTTATCAGGTAAACAAGGCTTTGATGGTGGAACGCATTGCGGATTTGGTGCGCGAAAAGAAAATTGAAGGCATTGCCGATATCCGCGACGAAAGTTCACGCGAAGGGATGCGCGTTGTTGTTGAACTTAAACGCGACAGTGTGGCTGATGTTGTATTAAATCAACTTTACCGTTTCTCGCCACTGCAAGGCACATTCAGCATCAACAATGTTTGCTTGAATGGCGGCAAGCCTGAAACATTGAATTTGAAAGATTTATTGCAGGCCTTCATTGCTTTCCGTGAAGAAGTGATCACCCGCCGCACCAAGTTCATGCTGCGCAAGGCGCGTGATCGTGCTCATGTGTTGGTGGGTCTTGCCATTGCCGTTGCCAATATCGATGAAGTGATCAAACTCATCCGCGCCTCGAAAGATGCAACCGAGGCCCGCATAGCTCTGATGGGTCGCGCTTGGCCGGCCAAAGATTTAGCACCACTCATTGCCTTGATCGCAGATCCGCGTCATGGCTTGAAAGATGATGGCACCTACGTGCTGTCCGATGAGCAAGCGCGCGCCATTCTTGAACTTCGCCTACAACGCCTCACCGCTTTGGGTCTTGACGAGATTTCCAACGAGTTGGAGAAGCTGGCTCTCGAAATCAAAGATTATCTCGATATCTTAGGCTCACGCCTGCGTGTGCAGACCATCATCAAAGAAGAACTCACCGCCATTCGGGATGAATTCGCCACACCGCGCAAAACTGAGATTGTGGAAAACGATGGCGAAGTTGAAGACGAAGACTTGATCCAGCGGGAAGATATGGTGGTGACGGTGAGCCACACAGGTTATGTGAAGCGTGTGCCACTCTCATCTTACCGTGCACAACGCCGCGGCGGCAAAGGTCGGGCAGGGGTGCAGGTGAAGGATGAGGATTTTGTCACAAAACTATTCGTGGCCAACACGCACACGCCCATTCTGTTCTTCTCATCGAAAGGTATGGTTTACCGTTTGAAATGCTGGCGTCTGCCCATTGGCAATCCGCAATCACGCGGAAAAGCCATGATCAATTTGCTGCCACTCGCCCTTGGCGAACGCATCACCACGATTATGCCGATGCCGGAAGATCCGGCCAGCTGGGCTACATTGCAAATCATGTTCGCCACGCAAAGTGGTGACGTGCGCCGCAATGAGTTGACTGAATTTGAAAGCATCAATCGCAATGGCAAAATCGCCATGAAGTTGGAAGACGGCGACGGTATTGCTGGTGTTGATATTTGCACTGAAAATGATGACGTGTTCCTGACCACCGCTCAAGGCCAATGCATCCGCTTTGCGGTGGCTGATCTGCGCGTGTTTATGAGCCGTGGCTCCACCGGTGTGCGCGGCATTAAGTTGGACAAGGATGACACAGTCATTTCTATGTCGATCATCCGCCACGTCGAAGCCACATCTGAGGAACGCAGTGCGTTTATTAAAATGTCACGCGCGGTTGCGGGTGAAGAAACTGAAGCTGGGCCATCGGATGAGGAGGCCACCGCCGAAGTCTCCCTCAGCCAAGAACGTTATGCTGCGATGGGGGCTGCCGAACAGGTAATCCTTACTGTCTCATCCAATGGTTATGGCAAGCGCACATCATCATTCGAGTATCGCATCACCAATCGTGGTGGCAAGGGCATCACGGCCATGGCGGTTAATGAACGCAATGGGCCTTTGGTTGCCTCATTCCCGGTTGAAGATAGTGATGAAATTATGTTGGTCACCGATGGTGGTCAACTCATTCGCTGTCCGGTTGCAGGCATTCGCAAAGCGGGCCGGTCCACCCAAGGTGTGATCGTCATCAACACGGCAGAAGGCGAAAAGGTCGTCTCCGTTGAAGGTATCAGCGAAGACGAAGAAAGTGTAGTAGAGGAATAATCTATCCGCAGATGGATTTTAAGGCCTTCCATTGTTCATCGGTCAGCGAGGGCTGCGGCATGACACCAGGGGGCAATGGCATGATTTCTTTCATGCGCTCTGCAGTGCCGGGATGAGTGTCAAATAAATTTCCCAGCACCGTCAATGTGCCGGATGATTTTTTGCTTTCGCCTTCAAGCTTCACAATTTTTTCAAAAAAATGTTTGAGGCCCACCGGATCAATTGAAGCCTTGGTCAAAGTCTCGCGCGCATAGGCGTCGGCTTCGCTTTCTGCCTTCCTCGAATATTGCAGCAGGGCCGCAACACTGGCAATGCTAGTGAGGGTATCGCCTCCATTAGAACCGGTGAACACACTAGCTAAAATCTGCACGCCTTTCATGCGCACCAATTGGGCTTCGGGGTGGCGGTGGAACACATGGCCAATTTCGTGAGCGAGCACACCCGCCACTTCGTCTGGCGCGTCGGCGGTTTCAACAAGCTGCCGCGTCAGAATAATATTACCACCGGAAACCGCAAAGGCATTCAAAATGGGAATGTCATAAACATGAACTGAAATCGGCGGCAGATCAGGTGAACCTTCAGCCAATGCCCCAATCATCGCTCCCAGTGCGGCATCACCCGCTGGCGAATGACAGGCGCGTGCATTTTCGACCAACGACATCTCCATCTGCTTGCCCACGCGGTTACGCCAAGATTCTGGCATCACTTGCGCAACACGTTCAGGCAAAAGCGCAACGGCAATGTAGCCAAGGGCTGCAACCACAGCGAGGCCACCGATAATCCAACCAAAAACATGAGAAATATCGCGCTTAGAATAGCCACCCTTCAAATGTGAAGAGCGTGCCACTAATAATGAAATAAAGCTTTCGTCACGAATTATAAGCCGAGCGCCGGGTTTATCAACATGGGTGAGCCTGTAGGGTTGACCGGGTGACGGTGGATCGACCGCATGTAAACCTGAAATTGTCCAAACCATTACGGGCGTTTCATCGCCGGAAAATGTGATATTAACCCCATCTTCTTGTACCGAGACGGTTCGATCTCGCGCCGTTTGACCGTCAAAATATATTGCATTTACAGCCATCACCAGCCTCCAATATCAAACGCATCGGCAAGGCCTTCACCGCGCGTTGGAAGTGCAGCCATGGATTGTTGAATGCGATCAATATCAATAGCACCTTCAAGCGAAAGGCGATCAATGAGAAATCTGATGTTGCGCTGAACGATAAATGGCCATGCAATGCCCAAGGTGAAAACCAACAGCAGTAAATTTACCAACGTCAACCAGATAATGCCGCCTGTCGTCGCATTCAATTTAAATTGCGCACCATCAAAACGTGTATAATTGGCAAAAGTGCGCATTTCCTTGGCCGTGTAGATTGCCCACAGCATTGGAATGAGGAGCATAAATGAAATAAGCGCCGCAACCAAAACACCGACGATCGACCAGACATTCCAATAATCAGCTTTAGTGGGTGGCGGTTGATTTTCCACGTGAAAAACTCGGTCCAATGTAGCCGTGAGTTCTGGCCCAAACCAATTATAGATTTCAACTGAAAAAAACACAAAACCGCCGATCACGACTCCGACTGAAAGCAGCCAGCACAAAGCATAAGTAGGATAAAGCGGCCCAGCCCGTCCTTTGAATTTAAAAGCCGCATCGCCAAAGCGCATGTCACCAATAATTTGCTCTTGGAGTACAGTGTTCATAACTGGTGTGGCCCAGCCTAAGGAAAAACCCTTTGCTAAAATGGAGCCAAAAAACGTAAGGCTATACGTCATCGCAGATCCCACAAGTGTGCCGCGAATACCCCGCCACAAAGTGCGCGAGAGCTGGTATTTACGGGCTTTATACACCGCAAAACCCCAAAGCACATAAATCAACACTGCAAAAAGCGATTGTAAGCCCACCACACCAGCGTTTCCCTCACCAAGCGCAAATTGCAGGCCTTGTGTGAGCAAAACATAAGGGAGAATGAACAGCCCAAACACCATCAAGGCGCCCTTGAACAATTCAATGCCCTTGCCTGTATATTCAAGCGGTTCGCCATTTAGATGAACACAGCTCCAAATATGCTTGCGGACATTGGTCTTGGCCCAAAACCGATAAATTGTGAGGGTTATAATGTTAAGCAGCAAGTTGATTGCAGTCAGCTTGAACAACCCTGGCCGAGGCACATATTCAAACCGGATAGTTTCAGACGATGAAGGATGTGAGATTTCAGACATAGACCACCTTAGTTCAAACTCTTTTGTCGTGCTTAGCGGCCTGCGCGAAACCTGCAAGTATCCGTTGTAACTTTGCAACAGTGCAAAGATTTGTCATCTGTCACATTTCTTGCCTAAAACTCAGCCATCATCCGCCGCAATTGCTTGTTAGATCACTGGAAATGGGTTTTTAATATTCAGTGTTTAGAGTTCAATTATCGTGAGACGCAAAGAGGATCGGCACAAGGTGTTTAAGACGCCGATATTCATCAAGGTTTTGCAAACTATCGCAATTTGCATTGCATTTTTGATGATCTCTAGCCCATCGAGTTTTGCTCAGAGCAATGACGAGCCTCAAGCCGGCTTCTTCTCATTCCTTCCGCGTCCTCCGGAGTTAAAGCTGCCTTCCATAGATATCACCCCGTTTTGGACTGATGATTTAAAAACTGGCAAACGTGCTTATAGCAAAGGCGATTTTGCTAAAGCCTTGCGTTATTTTCAAAAATCATCGGATGACGGCAATATGGTGGCAGACTGGTATCTCGGCCATCTCTATCGCTTGGGACGCGGCGTTGCGGCTGATCCAGCTGTGGCATTTTCCTATTATCAGCGCGTCGCTGATAATTTTGATCCGGAAGAACCGGATAATAACCGCCTGCGCATTATGGTCGATGGCCAGTTGCAAGTGGCGAATTATCAGCGCACCGGCATTCCTCAAGCTCACATGAAGCCCAATCCGCAATTGGCGGCGCGCACCTATTTGCGCCTCGCCACAACTTATGCGCACCCCGGAGCACTTTTCGCCTTGGGAGCCATGAGCATTGAAGGCGAGGGCATGGCCAAAAATCCACAGCAAGGTTTAAAATGGTTGAATGCCGCCATCAGGAAGCGCAGCCCGGAAGCGGCTGCTTATCTCGCCGATCTCTATCAATCAGGATCAATCGTCAAACATGATGATACGCGGGCTTTAATGTGGGAGATCATTGCGGCTGAATCGGCGCATCAGGATGAAAACCCTGACATATTTGCTAAATTGGCGGAACGGCGTTTTAGCGCCACCGAAGAAGTACGCCTTGAGGCCGAAGCACGGGCTCGTGTCTGGTCCGAAGAAAATCCATTGCCCACCGAATAGGCTGTTAGCAAAACTTGCCAGGCAAGCCCCAAACATGCAATTGATGCCCTCATGAGCAACACCCCAGCGCCAAAATTACCACGTGCAACACTATGGAGCAGGTTGCGCCGTTATTTTTTCACAGGGCTGGTGATCACGGCACCAGCCGCGATCACGATCTGGGCGACACTTTGGATCGTGGGGTCCTTCGATGGATTGGTGAAACCATGGCTGCCCGCCGTTTATAATCCAGACACCTATTTACCGATTAAAATCCCCGGTTTTGGTTTGGTCTTTGCGCTTGTGGTTATCACGATCGTCGGTGCATTGGCGGCAAACTTAGTCGGCCGCACACTGATTGGCCTATGGGATAAATTACTGAACCGCACACCGGTGGTGCGTTCGATTTACAAAGGTTCAAAGCAAATCTTCGAGACCATCTTCTCGGAAAAGGGCGCATCATTTCGGGATGTATGTTTAGTGGAGTGGCCACGCAATGGCGCATGGTCGATTGCTTTTGTGTCTCGGGAAGTGGACGGTGGCGCGATTGGCTTAGAGAACGGCCGCGCCATGTATGCCATCTATGTTTCTACTACGCCAAACCCTACGTCGGGCTACGTGTTCTTTGTCGATCAAAAAGATGTAAAAATTCTTGATATGAGTGTTGAGGATGGCTTAAAGCTGGTGATTTCCATGGGGCTTGTATTCCCAGAACAACCGTTGTCGCTGGCCAAAGAATTTGCAACGGCAAAAAAGTCTAGCCGGAAGACAAAAGCTTAATCGCTTCGTCGCGCTCAAATAGATACAGCAGGGTGCGCAAGGCTTCGCCGCGAGGGGTTTGCAGTTTTGGATCACGCGCTAGAATAAGTCCGGCATCATCTCGGGCGGTGGCCAGCAAATCACCGTGAATGGATAAATCAGCCAAGCGGAACAGTGGCAGTCCTGATTGTTGTGTGCCCAGCATTTCACCAGCACCGCGCAATTTTAAATCCTCCTCAGCAATACGAAAGCCATCTTCAGTCTCGCGCATAATGGCGAGGCGAGCCTTGGCTGTTTCGCCCAAAGGGTCTTGATAGAGGAGCAAGCAGCTCGATTTTGCAGTGCCACGGCCTACTCGACCCCGCAACTGGTGCAATTGTGCCAAGCCAAAACGCTCAGCATTCTCAATCACCATAATGCTGGCTTCAGGCACATCCACACCGACTTCAATGACGGTGGTGGACACTAAAATAGACAGCGCTCCAGATTTGAATCGCGCCATCACCTCATCTTTTTCTGTACCTTTCATGCGGCCATGGATGAGGCCTACTTGTTTGGGAAACTCAGCGGAAAGACTTTCAAAGCGCTTTTCCGCATTGGCTAAATCGACGAATTCACTTTCCTCCACCAGAGGGCACACCCAATAGGCCCGTACTCCCGTGGCAAAGCTGCGATGCAGGCCGGCCACCACATCATCTAATCGTGTAGTGGGCAGCACTCGTGTATCGATCGGCAAGCGCCCAGCGGGTTTCTCGGTGAGCTTAGACACATCCATATCGCCGTAGACTGTGAGAGCAAGGGTGCGCGGAATGGGTGTTGCTGTCATCACCAGCAAATCTGTGTTGGATGACTTAGCTTGCAGCGCCAAGCGCTGGTGCACACCAAAGCGATGCTGCTCATCAATCACCACGAGTCCAAGATCCCGAAACTCCACGCCCTCTTGAAATAAGGCGTGGGTGCCGATGAGAATATCAATTTCACCTGCTTGCAGCGCAGTCAATGTCTCGCTTCGTAGTTTTCCTTTTTCGCGGCCAGTGAGAAGCGCGATACGCAGGCCTATGCCGTCCACCAGTGTTACGAGATTGGCCATATGTTGCCGCGCTAAAATTTCAGTGGGCACCATTAGTGCCCCCTGCAATCCGCTTTCTACAGCTGCTGCCAGTGCCAATAAGGCCACCACGGTTTTGCCCGACCCTACATCGCCCTGCAAAAGCCGGATCATCCGATGTGTCGAGGACATATCATTTAATATCTCAACTAGTGCATTTTGTTGAGCATTTGTAAGACTATAAGGAAGATTATTAATTATCTGGTTGCGTTTGTTTGCATCACCGCCCATGGCGCGTCCGCTGGCTCGTTTCATCTGATTGCGAACGAGCGATAAAGCCAACTGATTGGCCAGCAATTCATCATAGGCCAAGCGCAAGCGGTTCGGCCCTTCGGCATTTAACGACAATGGATTGTGCAGTGCCTTCAACGCCGTCGTAAAATCTGGCCATTGCTGGCGCTTTAGCCATTCAATATCTTGCCACTCTGAAAGAGCAGGCAGCTTCGCCAAAGCCCCTTGAGCTGCCTTTTGTATGAGCTTGGACGATATCCCAGCCGTGAGAGGATAGACGGGTTCCAACATTGGCATTTTGCTGAAATCTTGCGTATTCAGCACATAATCAGGATGGGTCATTTTGGCGTCAGAGCGGAACCAGCTAATCTCACCTGATATAAACCGCTTCTCACCCATCGGAAATTGCCGGAGTAAATGATCGGCATAAGCAGAGAAATAAATCAGTGTCATCTGCCCGGTGTCGTCAAACACATCGATGCGGTATGGCACTTTCACACCGCGCGGTGCCGCATGGTGTTGGCCAATGGTCACTTCCAATGTTGCAACGCCTTGCAAAGGCAATTGCGAAATAGTGCATTGGAAGCGCCGATCGATGAGTCCAACCGGCACGTGAAACAACACATCCAGCAGCCGCGCTGTATCCAGATGCAGCAGCTTGGCAAAAAGCTTAGCCATTTTTTCGCCGATGCCTTTGATCGTCGTGATATCGGCAAATAGCGGATTGAGGATTGATGGTCGCATGGGCACAGTTTCGCTGCGAACGGGTTGCGGTGCAAGCCCATGAAGGGTTAAGACGCACATTCTATGATCGACAATGCACAAAAAACTGAAACGATGCGCAAACGCCTGCTGTGGCGGGCTAAGCATCGGGGCATCAAAGAAATGGATTTAATCGCGGGCGGCTTTGCAGCAGCCCGCCTTCCAACCATGAACCAAGATGATTTGGCGGACTTGGAAGTGTTGTTGGAATTGGCTGATCACGATCTTCTGTCGTGGGCCACAAAGCAAAATGACGTGCCGGAAAACCTGCGCACCACACTGCTGCTAGAACTCATAAATTTTCGTCCGGACCTATCCAAATGAGCGCCATTGATATTTTAAAACCACGCTTGGCAATGCCAGGCCGCATCACGCTTTCAGCTTTGCCGGAAGGGCTGGATGCTTTGGTGCTGCCCGATATTGCCAAGGCATCAGGGGCAGACGGTCTAGTGCATGTATGCCGCGACGATCAACACATGGCATCACTTGAGGATCAAATCAGATATTTTGCGCCAGCCTTGGAGGTGATCCGGTTTCCCGCTTGGGATTGCTTGCCCTATGACCGGGTTTCCCCATCAGCAGATATTCTAGCGCGGCGTTTGGCAGTGTTGGCGCGTTTGGCTAAACCCTCGGGCAAGCCGTTCATTCTGCTCACCACTATCAACGCAGTTCTGCAGCGCACCGTGCCGCAGACCATGATTGCGGGTGGTTCATTGATCATCAACCCCGGCCAGCGCGTCAAAGGCGATGTGTTACAAACCTTTTTAATCGACAACGGTTTCTCGCGGGTCGGCACGGTGGTGGACCCCGGTGATTTTGCGGTGCGCGGGGGCTTGATTGATATTTATCCCCCGGGAGCCAAGGTTCCGGTGCGGTTGGATTTTTTTGGCGACACTCTAGAAAGCATCCGCAGTTTTGATGCGCAAACTCAGCGTTCCATCGCGCAACTCAAAACTTTGGTGCTGCATCCCGCCAATGAAGTGTTGCTGAATAAGCCATCCATCGCAGCGTTCCGCACAAGTTATGCTGAAGCGTTTGATGGATTGGATATGAATGATCCACTTTATGAAAGTGTCACCAATGCCCGCCGCTATCAAGGCATGGAACATTGGCTGCCACTGTTCTATGGCGAGCTTGGCACCATTTTTGATTATGTGCCCAATGCTGTGTTGAGCTTGGCTCACGCGACCACTGAAGCGATGGCGGCACGGCATGAGCAGATTGAAGAATTTTATGACGCTCGAAAAGAAGCGCAACATAAGAATAGTTTTGGAGCGGCTCCTTACAAACCACTCAAACCAAACCGGCTCTATTTGACACCCGCCAACTGGAATGAACTCTGTGCTGATTGCACCGTGTTGGAAATTTCGCCTTTCGAAAATCCTTCAAGTTCCGCCATTTCATTCTCCGGCAAACAAGGCCGCAGTTTTGCGGCTGAACGTGTTGAAGTGGGGGGCAATGTTTATGACGCTGTGCGACTTTACACTGAAACTTTACGCAAAGCCGGAAAACGAACGCTGATTGCTTGCTGGAGCGAGGGCTCTGCTGATCGTTTGGCCACTATCTTGCGCGACCATGACCTAGCGCCGCTCGTTGTGGCCAAAGATTGGGCGGAGGCGCAGAAGCACGAAGTCGGCATCGTATCGATGATCGTGTTGCCGCAAGAACAGGGCTTTGAGACGCCCGATATGGTGGTGATCGGCGAGCAGGATATTCTCGGCGATCGGCTGGTTCGCAAAACCCGCAAATCTAAAAAAGCCTCAGACTTCCTGACCGAGCTATCGTCAATCTCCCCCGGTGATTTGATGGTGCATGTGGACCACGGCATTGGCCGCTTTGAGGGGCTTAAAACCATCGACGTCCAAGGCAATCCGCATGATTGTTTGCTGCTGATTTATGCCGAAAATTCGCGCCTGTTCTTGCCAGTTGAAAACCTGGAATTGCTCACCCGCTATGGTTCTGAATCTGACGGCGTGCAGCTGGACCGTTTGGGTGGTGGTGCTTGGCAGGCCAAGAAGGCCAAGCTCAAAGAGCGCATCCGTGAAATTGCCGCCGAACTCATTAAGACCGCCGCCGCCCGCGAATTAAAAGCTGGGGACATTCTCATGCCCCCCGAAGGGGCCTTTGATGAGTTTTGTGCGCGCTTCCCTTATGAAGAAACGGAGGATCAACTCTCTGCCATTGAAGCGGTTGTCGAAGATCTAGGCAAAGGTCGACCGATGGACCGCCTGATTTGTGGAGACGTTGGGTTTGGCAAAACCGAAGTTGCTCTTCGCGCAGCTTTCGTGGCCGCCTATGCGGGCAAACAAGTGGCTATCATGGTTCCCACCACGTTGCTGGCGCGACAGCATTACAAAAACTTCTTAGAACGATTTAAGGGCCTGCCACTGCGCATCGCCCAAGCTTCGCGCCTTGTGGGGCGTAAAGGCATTGATGAGGTGAAGAAGGGCCTGGAAGATGGCAGCGTCGACATCGTCATCGGCACCCATGCACTTCTGGCCGAGAGTGTTAAGTTCCGCGACCTTGGTTTGATGATTGTCGACGAGGAACAACATTTTGGTGTGAAGCACAAAGAGCGCCTGAAATCCATGCGCGCCAATGTGCATGTGCTCACTCTCACCGCCACGCCCATTCCGCGCACATTGCAATTGGCCTTATCCGGCCTTCGTGAAATGTCGTTGATCACCACGCCGCCATTGGATCGATTGGCGGTGCGCACTTATATCTCACCCTTTGATCCCGTAACTGTTCGTGAGCATTTGCTGCGCGAACATTTCCGCGGTGGTCAAAGTTTTTATGTGGTGCCGCGCATCACCGACCTTGACGAAATTGCGGAATTCTTGCGTGAAAATATTCCCGAACTAAAATTCCGCATGGCCCATGGCCGCATGGCCCCCACTGAACTTGAAGATATCATGACCGGTTTTTATGACCGGGCCTTTGATGTGCTGCTTTCTACAACAATCGTTGAATCCGGCCTCGATATTTCAACAGCCAACACCATGATCATTCACCGGGCCGATATGTTCGGCCTCGCACAACTCTATCAATTGCGTGGTCGGGTAGGCCGCTCCAAACAACGGGCTTATGCGCTGCTTACGACCTCACCGAAGAAAACTTTGACGGCCACAGCTGAGCGCCGCTTGAAAGTTCTACAATCGCTGGATTCGCTGGGTGCAGGTTTCAATCTCGCCAGCCACGATCTGGATATTCGGGGTGCCGGCAATTTGTTGGGTGAGGAGCAACACGGCAATATTCGTGAAGTGGGCTTTGAACTTTATCAATCCATGCTGGAAGAAGCTGTGGCCAACATGAAATCTGGCGATTTGGAAGCGTTTGATGAAGGCGCATGGTCGCCGCAAATTAACATTGGTACATCGGTTTTGATTACCGAGAGTTACGTGTCTGACTTGCAAGTGCGGCTGGGGCTCTATCGTCGTTTGGCCGATTTTCAGGAGCAGAACGAACTCGACGGCTTTGCCGCTGAATTGCATGATCGTTTTGGCCGAAGGCCAGAGGAGGTTGATCATCTATTGGAAATCGTTTCAATCAAATTGCTCTGCCGAAAGGCCAATGTATCGAATGTCGATGCTGGGCCAAAGGGTGTGACGATTGCTTTCCGTGGCGGCACCTTCGCCAATCCGCCTGCTTTAGTGCAGTGGATTGCCGGGCAGGGCACTTTAGCCAAATTGCGGCCCGATATGAAACTGGTGTTGACGCGCGAATGGGCTACAGCAGCAGCACGCTTGAAAGGCACGCGTCAGTTGATGCAGAACTTGGTTAAACTTGCTGGCTAGCCACTTTCTGAATTGCCTCAGCAATCACTTGAGCCGATTGCGCACCCGAAATTCCATATTTGTGATTGATAATAAAGGTGGGCACACCGGTGATGCCCATTTGCTGGGCTTGCACGGTTTCGGCCATCACAGTTTTCTTGTCTTTATCCGTGGCCAAATCAGCGAGAATAGTTTCTCGGTCCATACCAACAAAGCTGGCGATGTCGGCCAACACGGCGTGGTCACCAATGTCCTTGCCATCGCGCCAATAGGCAACAAACAAGGCTTCTTTCATTTCTGCCTGTTTGCCTTGTGGCAACGCCCAGCGGATGAGCCGGTGCGCATCCAAAGTATTTGGTGTGCGGGTAATTTTGTCGAATTCATAAGGAACCCCATCCTCTTTGCCCGCAGCAATAATCGGATCGTGAATGGTTTTGAGGCGTTCGGTTCCAAACTTGTCAGTCATATATTTCTGGCGATCTGTGCCGCCCGCTGGAATCGTTGGATCAAGAAAAAATGGCCGATAAACCACCTCAACTTTAACATCCGGAATAAGACTTAAAGCCTTATCCAATCTACGTTTTCCCAAAAAACACCACGGACAAATAAGGTCCGAAACCATATCAATTGTAATTACGGGTTGTGCCATAATGTGGTCGTTTCAAATCCTGCTAAAGGTTGTTGATCAGGCTTTCCAATGTAAGACCATCGCGCCACCCATTGCCCGCCAGCGTCATAAAATGGGATGATGTAATTACCTGCAACTAACAAACGATCCTCGGCATGAACCGCAGCCACGAACTCTTCACGGGTTTTGGATTTTAACATGGCGTCAATCGCATGATCCACGGCAGGGTCGGCAATGCCCGGATAGTTGCGCGTGCCTTCGGTGGTTTTTCCGTAAGAGCCGAAATACAATGTTTGCTCATTGCCCGGAGACAAGGAGTTAAACCACGTGACCGGAATCATATCATAATCATAAGTCTTTTGCAGAGCTGTGAACTGTGCGGGATCAACGGTGCGAATTTCAACTTTGATGCCGATCTGTTGCAAGGTGCGTTGATAGTGCAATGCAATTTTTTCTTGATCTGGGGTTTGAATACAAATCGTAAAAGCAAAAGGTTCCCCCGCCGCATTTACCAAACCTTGATCTTTAATCGTCCAGCCTGCACTGGCCAGGAGATTGACTGCTTTCTTCAGCAACTTGCGATCACGGCCAGAACCATCGCTCACAGGAAGGTTATAGCTACCATCCAACATATCGGCGCGCAGCGTGTTTGTACCCAGAACGGCAAGCTCTGCCGCATCTGCCGCTTTGCCTTTGGATGAAAGTTCAGATCCACTATAGTAGCCATAAGTGCGGGCATAAGCATTGCCGAACAAATTGGCATTGGCCCATTCAAAATCAAAGGCTATCACCAAAGCTTCGCGCACTTTTGCATCTTCAAATATTTTATGGCGCGTGTTGAAGGCAAAACCAGACGCGGGTGCCGGGGAATGTTGTTCAATTTTTTCTAACAGTACCTTGCCGGAGTCTACCGCTGGGAATTTGTAACCTGTGGTCCAACGCACTGGGTCGCCCTCGGTGCGCACATCCACATCACCTTTTTTGAAGGCTTCAAAGGCGGCATTGGCATCCTTGTAATAATCAAACCGGAATGTATCGAAATTCCAAAGCCCCTTGCTGATCGGTAAATTTTTACCCCAATAGTTGGGGTTCTTCTTATAGGTAATCTGTTCGCCTGGTTTCACATCTCCAAACACATAAGGACCAGATCCGATGATGGGATTTAGTGAACTATCATCAAAGGTTTTCCCTTCCCACGACTTTTTAGAAAGAATTGGCATGAGGCCAATGATCATCGGAAGCTCGCGGTCGCCCTTATCTTGCGTAAATACAATAGTGCGGTCGTCGGGCGTTTCCATTTTTGTTATTTTGGAGAAGTTATTCTTGAAATTGGGGCGACCCTTGTCGCGCAGGGTTTCCAGCGAGAACACAATATCTGCCGCAGTGATTGGTGTTCCATCGGAGAATTTAGCTTCAGGGCGCAGCTTGAATGTAAAGTTTTGGCGATCATCGGTCACATCAATGGTTTCCGCCAATAAGCCATAAAGTGAAAAAGGCTCAGCCCAATTGCGGCCGAGCATACTTTCAAACACAAATGTGCGAATGCTGGTCGCAGCACTGCCCTTCACAATGAAGGGATTAAGACTATCAAACGTTCCCGTGATTGCCTGTTTTAAAACTCCGCCTTGTGGCGCGTCGGGGTTGGCATAAGGTAGGCTTTTGAAATCAGCTTTGAGGGCCGGTTCGCCCAACATGGCGATGCCAGACTGTGGTTGGGCAAAGGCCGATGTGACTGAAATTGCGGTCAAGGCCACCGTCAGGGACAGGGTGCGAATCTTTTTCATGGCACCAGCTTAGCGCAAAATTTTATCGAACCAAAACGTTCGTAAACTGCCATGGATCTTTTTTGTCGATGGGCTCCACAAACAACCCATCAATGCTTTTCAGAGGAGTCCAATCTGTATAAACTCCACCAACAGGTCCCAGATAAGGCAACTGCAATTCGAGGCAGCGGCGGAAATCCATCTCGTCAGTTTCAACAATGCCGGAATTTGGGTTTTCAATCGCCCAGATTATGCCGGTGAGCACCGCTGATGTTACCTGCATACCCGTTGCACTCTGATATGGTGCCAACTTGCGCGCTTCATTAATCGAGAGTTGCGAGCCAAACCAATAGGCATTTTTCTTATGGCCATAAAGCAGCACACCCAGTTTATCTTGCCCATCGGCAATTTCCTGCGGCTCTAAAATATGCTGTTTGGGTTGCTTGGTGCCCCCATTGCCGAACATTTCATGCAGGCTGAGAATAGCATCATTGCATGGATGATAAGCATAATGGCAAGTTGGGCGATAGATCGCTTTGGCGCCTTTGCGCACGGTGTAATAATCGGCAATCGAAATCGCTTCATTATGGGTGACCAGCAAACCATATTGAGGGCCAATATCTGGCACCCACGTGCGCACCCGCGTGTTGGCACCAGCCCGCTCCAAATAAATTGCTGCCTTGCTGCCGGTTTTATGTTGATGGCCATCAGGCGGCATCTTTTTTTCGTGTGTGCCCCAGCCCAATTCGGCTGGCTGTTTGCCTTCTGAAATAAGACCATCGACCGACCATGTATTCACAAAAGTTCCAAGGCGCTTGGCGTCGATTGCGCGTTGTGTATCACGCTCGGCAATGTGAACACCCTTCACCCCCAGCTTTTTCATCAGCTTGGCCCAGCTTTCGCGGGAGCTTGGCACGTCTGTTTTAAGTTTTGTGTCGCGGGCCAGATTGAGCAGGGCCTGCTTCACAAACCAACTCACCATGCCGGGGTTCGCACCACAACATGAAACGGCAGTTGGCCCTTTTCCCAACTCAGATTTCAGCGCCACTAGTTTTTCACGCAAGGCATAATTAGTGCGCGATGCGTTATCAACTTTCTTATTGTAGTAGAAGCCGGGCCATGGCTCGATCACGGTATCAATGTAAAGTGATCCTGTGGCACGGGCCACGCGCATGATATCCATGCTGTCGACATCGACGGATAAGTTGACAATCAGCACTTGCCCTTCACCTGATGTAAGGAACGGCTTTAACACAGATTTATGATTGGCCTTCGTTAGGGCCTGTTTCAAGAACACAATACCTTCGGCATCCGCAATGTGTTTAGATTCTTCGCTCGGATCGATAATTGTAATCTTGGCGCGGTCGCAGCGGATGTGGCGCAATATCAACGGCAACGTTCCACGACCAATTGAGCCGAAGCCGATCATCACAATGGGGCCATTCCAAATGGCAAAGTTGGTACGCGTGGTCATGGAATGACTCCTTCAGAGACGAACAAACTGTGTCGCGTTATTGATCCAGCGACATCTCGTAGCGTTTGCCTGATTTATCAATGAATGTCACCTTATCTCCATCGCGGGCAATATGGTAGCAAGCGAGCGCAGGATTTGGTGGCCATGTCGAACAATATTGGTCGCCTACAACTTTCCATGTGCCTTGGCTTTGATTGCCGCCAGAGCTAAAAAATGTGACGCCAGATTTTTGAAAAATCTGCTCGGCTGGATTATCATTATTGATAGCGTGTAAAACAGCGTCGGTCAAAACGCTGACAATCTCGTCGTGCTTCAAAATCGTCTCAGCCGCGCAAGCCGCTTTAACCCAAAACAGACTAAGTGTTGCGATGAGAATTTTGCGCATGAGTCCACTCCGCGAAACGGATACGAGCAATTTTATAGGCATCAATCACCGACAATCCATAGACAAAAAACCCGCCAATGTGCTGGCCAAGAAACGAACTCGTGGGGGGCATCAAATGCGAGCTTGCCCAACTGAGAATAATGATAAAAAATAAAAACATTAATCCGCGTTGCGCCATGCCCAGCAGCACATGACCAGAGCCCGGTAAAACCAACGCTGCAAGCAAGATGAGATAGGGATTACGGGGTGTCATGATGCAGCATGATCCTCCAGCGCAACTTTCAACGCAAGTAAAGATTCAATCATGTTTTGCACCAGCTCGGCATCGATTTGTACATCTGAAAAATTAGCTTCGCGCATCACCACATAACGGGCCCGCTCAGCTTCGGCCAGTTGAACGACAAGACGCAAACCATCAGGTGTGATCAGCAATTCTTTGGCGCGGGGATTTGCGAAAAACTCTATGTGATTTTTTACAATTTTTAGATTAGCGTAACCAGACTCGTGATCACTGCGTAGCGCTGCATGTTCGGGAAAACCAGACGGAAGCCGAATGCTATTCCTTAAAAAATCAAAATTTGAAAAGCTTGTGGGACCCGCAGAACGTAGCATCATATCAAGTTTGGCGGTGACTGGAAGCTTGGTTGGAACCGTGACCATCAACCAAAGACTGGGCAGCTTTCGCGTAGCCAATGTATCGGTGACGGTTTGGACTTGCACGGCATTATTTTTATAGAAGCCATCCAGCCTTTGACTGCCAAGGCTGGTGCTAGATGTCTGGGTCGGAGTGACCAACACATCCCGAATTTGCGCAAACAATAAATCTGCGGCTGCCACTTTCCTGCGCTTTTGTGCAACGTAAGTTCGCAAAAAAATTACAACCAAGACTCCTGCGAGGATGAGACCAAAAATGTTCTGCATGGCACTTCAAGAAAAAGGCCCGCCAAAGCGGCGGGCCGTAAGGTTAAGTTGAGGGTTTTTAGAAACCCTTTGGTTTTGGCCACGGCATGGTGAATTGATCGCCACGCCGCACATATTGATAACGGTAGAAATGGAACCAGATCGAGACGACGAGATAAAACACCACCATGGCCGTAAGCTGTGCGCCATATCCCAAGAAGATCGCAAAAAATGTGATCACACACAGGATGAACAACACAATGGCTGGCAATGGATGGAACGGATGGGTGTAACCGCGACGGATTGAACCCAAAGGCCATCTGTTGCGGAACATAACGATGTTGATGCTCATGAAGGTATATTGCAAAACACCTGAGAGGATCGAGAAAGTGATCGCCTGATTTAAGTCTGATATGAAGGCGAAGGCCAAGGCGATCGGCAGCAGAAACACAATTGAACGATAGGGTGTGCGATATTTCGGATGCACAGCCGAGAACCATGTTGGCAAGTACCGATCCCGCCCCAATGAGAACCAAGCGCGTGCCGCATCGTTTACACAACCATTGGCGGAAGCAATGGCCGCCAGCAATGTCGCATAGAACATCATGTTTTCGAGAGCTGGACTGCCGGTCAATTTGCCTGCATCCCAAAGCGGATAATAGGTTGTTCCCAAATACTCCCATGGCATAAGGCTGGCGCAGACATACCATGTCATAGCAGCAGCGATGAGCAAGGTGATCATGCCAGCCATTGTGCCGTAGGGCAGGGCGCGGGCAGGGGAGCGCACCTCTTCTGCAGCTTGGGTGGTTCCTTCAATGCCAAGGAAATACCAGATGCCGAAATGGAATGACGCGATGACACCAATCCAACCATAGGGAAGAGCATTAGCAGGCGTGATCATCTCGCCGAGCCGCAGAACGGTGCCTTGCGACCAAGGTGCCACACTGAGGAACAGCACAACAATTGCCAAATATGCCAGTGCCGTGATGACGAAATTAAAGTTCAGTGTCGCTAAAACGCCACGATAGTTAAGCCAAGCAAGGCTAATGATCGTGACTGCAATAAAGGCGTTGTGATTGAGGCCCTCAGTTCCGGCTTTTGCGACAATTGTATCACCCACTAAAATGGCGTCAGACACTTCCAACATGGTGTAAGCGAACACCATGTAAAGAGCGACGTTAAAGGCCATAAGCGGGCCGACAATATGTTTAGCTTGCGCATATTGGCCACCAGCGGCTGCAATTGTTGATGTGACTTCAGAATCGATCATGGCAACAGATGTGTAGAGCAACCCGATCACCCAACAGACGAGCAGGGCTGCGAGTGAGCCCCCCTTATCGGCCGAGAAATTCCAACCCGTATATTCACCCACCAACACGATGCCCACGCCCAATGCCCACACATGGGCTGGGCCTAAAACGCGGCTGAGGGATATTTTTGTGGGCGCAGCAGTCATTGTTGATTGTGACATTTTTTACGCCTCACACTTTATGTTTTTCAGAGGTGGCCTCAATCTCGCCTTCGCGGGAAGAGGTCAGTATTTCTTCTGAATAGCTGGTGTCGGTCTTATACCAATCAAACAGCATCCAAGCGACCAATACAGCTGAGACCGCCCAACAGAAGTATGAAAAATAAATCCACATGATTCGGGGTCCTATTTCTGGTTGAATTTTTCGTCGATGACATCGCGATATTCTGTTTCCGAAGCGCGGAACAGGAAGACGAAATAGCCAACGAGCACGACGACCATGATCAGAAGCTGCGTCCAATCGATCGTGTAATTATAACGGTTTTGAATGATGTCATGGGCGGCGGCAACGTCTTTTCCCAGTTTGGTCCATTGTTCAACCTGAACTGGAGTTTGATGCAGCAATTCCCAAGTCGGGTTATCGATCTTTGAAATGCTCTTGGATACACCAGCCCATCCCATATAAAGTGGAAACCAGAGCGCTAAAAAAATTGCGCCCACCAGACAAGCAATATCGAAGAACTGCAAAATGGCCGGCTGTTGTGGTGGATTATATTTGGCCATGATCATCCCCTCGCTTTTTTGTTGGCATCAGAGGTTTTGATGTCGAGGCCGTAGATAAAGTCTTTGTCTTCGGCATAATGACTGACCATAGCCATGACAGATGCTGTGTTGAAGATCAAAAGTACGATTGCTGACAACAGTGAAACAATCCGAACCGTGCTATCAGGAATGAACGACCACGACATATACAGAATAAAAACTACTACGATCCACAGTAAAGCTAAAAGAAGCCATGCCCCACGCACATCTTTGCGGTACATGTCTTCGATCCTCTGATTGAGGTCTGACATTTTATTCCCTCCACCCAGCAGCGCGAATATTGCCCCGAACCCCGCACGCCACCCTTTGTTGTTTGCATTGGGGCACTATTATTGCGTGGGAGGAAACAACGAGAATCGTCGCATGTCAAGCAAGCGTTTGTGCTGCAACTGCGAAGTGTGACTAAGCTGCATTTGAGCTTTGACAACGCACTCGCCATACTAAGAGCAATGATTCGGAAAATGAGTTAAATGTCGAAACCACAAAAGTCTGACGATCTGTTTGGCGATGCGCCACCAGTGCCAAAACCAATTCCCGCCGCCAAAGCTCCGCTCAAGACTAAGGGTGAGGACACCTATACGGCGGCTGATATTGAGGTGCTGGAAGGCTTGGAGCCGGTGCGGCGCAGGCCGGGCATGTATATTGGCGGCATTGATGAGCGCGCCTTGCATCATCTCTTTGCAGAAGTCATCGACAATTGCATGGACGAAGCCGTGGCCGGCCATGCCAGCCGCATCGAAGTTGAATATTTGCCAGACGGCTATTTGAGTGTCACTGACAATGGCCGTGGCATTCCGATTGATCCCCATCCCAAGTTTAAAGATAAATCCGCTCTCGAAGTCATCATGGTCACCCTTCATGCGGGGGGCAAATTTGATTCGAAGGTTTACGAAACCTCCGGCGGTTTGCACGGCGTAGGTATCTCGGTCGTCAACGCACTGTCCGAACATTGTATCGTCGAAGTGGCGCGTGGTAGCCAACTTTATCGCCAGGAATTCCGGCGCGGCAAACCAGATGGAAAATTGCAAGAACTGGGCAAAGTTTCAGGCCGTCGTGGCACGATGGTGAAATTTTTGCCCGATGCGCAAATCTTCGGCAAAGGCAACGTCACATTTTCGGCAGCGCGGTTGTATAAAATGGCGCGTTCAAAATCATATCTCTTTGGTGGGGTGGAAATCCGCTGGAAATGTGCAGAAGTCTATTTGAAGGATAAGGTTACGCCCGCTGAAGCTGTGTTTCATTTCCCCGGTGGCTTGAAGGACTTTCTCGTTGAACGTCTAGATGGCATGACGCGGGTTGTTGATGATATTTTCTTTGGCAATGTGAAAAAAGAAGGTGGGCACGGCTCCGTGGAATGGGCGGTGGCTTGGTTTGGCGGCGACGATGGTTTTATATCCTCTTATTGCAATATAATTCCAACACCCGATGGCGGCACCCACGAAACCGGATTTCGCATGGCGCTGATGCGCTCGCTTAAAACCTATGCGGAATTGAAGAACAATAAGCGGGCGGCGGTGATTACCGCTGATGACGTAATGGTGCAATCTGGCGCCATGCTTTCGGTTTTTATCCGCGAGCCGGAATTTCAAAGCCAAACCAAAGATCGTCTGACTACGATTGATGCAGCTCGAATTGTGGAAACGGCCGTGCGTGACCATTTCGATCATTGGCTCACGGGTCATCCAGCCCAGGCTGACAAACTCCTTGAATGGATTATTGAACGGGCCGAAGAGCGTCTTCGCCGCCGGGCAGAAAAGGAAGTGGGCCGAAAAACTGCAGTTCGCAAATTGCGCCTGCCGGGAAAACTCGCCGATTGTTCTGCAACATTGGCCGAAGGCTCTGAACTCTTTATCGTCGAAGGCGACTCAGCCGGCGGCTCTGCCAAACAGGCGCGCAACCGTGTTAATCAGGCAGTGCTGCCACTGCGCGGCAAAATTCTCAACGTGGCCAGTGCCGGAAAGGATAAACTGGCCGCCAATCAACAGATCAGCGATTTGGTGCAAGCCATCGGTTGTGGCATGAGCTCATCTTACCGTGAAGAAGACCTCCGCTACGATAAAATCATCATCATGACCGACGCCGATGTTGATGGCGCTCACATCGCTGCATTGTTGATGACATTCTTCTATCGGCAATTGCCAAAAGTGATCGATCAAGGTCATTTATTCTTGGCCGTGCCTCCGCTTTACCGCCTCACCCAAGGCGGCAAGACTGTTTATGCCCGCAATGACCAACACAAGGATGAATTGCTGGAGAATTTTGGCGGGCGCGGCAAAGTGGAAGTGGGCCGCTTTAAAGGTCTCGGTGAAATGATGGCGCACCAGTTGAAGGAAACCACTATGGATCCGGCCAAGCGCCTCCTGTTGAAAGTCACTATGGAAGAGGCAGGCCGTGCATCCACGGCCCGTGTGGTGGAGCAATTGATGGGTAATAAACCAGAAGAACGCTTTAATTTCATCACCGAACGTGCCGAATTCGTGAGCGCGGATGGACTCGATATTTAACTAACTTTTTTGCCGCATCTCCACTTTTGTAAAAAACAGCCTATATTGCATCCATGCCAAAAGCCCCAACCAAACACGGCGATGATTCTGACACCAGCGTCATCACCAAAACCAAACCAAAAACCCAAAAACCATCACTTTATAAAGTGTTGTTGCTGAACGACGATTTCACCCCTATGGAATTTGTGGTTTATGTGTTGGAAAAATTCTTCAACAAATCCGGCGAAGCTGCCACGCGTATTATGTTGCACGTCCATCAACAAGGGGTGGGCGTATGTGGCGTTTATACCTTCGAGATTGCCGAAACCAAAGTGACACAGGTGATGGATTTTGCCAAAGAGCATGGCCATCCCTTGCAATGCACTCTCGAAAAAGAATGAATTAATTATTATTGCAGTGGCCCTTTCCGCTGCCCATTCATCTCCTATATAGTGGGAGACGTAAATTGAGGAATTCAGCGTGCCCACATTCTCCCGCAGTCTGGAAAAAGCTTTACACCGCGCCTTGGCCCATGCTGCCAGCCGCAAACAGGAATTGGCTACGCTTGAGCATCTGCTGCTTTCGCTGACCGATGATAAAGACGCCATTGGCGTGATGAAGGCCTGCGGGGTTGATATTGAAGAGCTGAAAGAAAACCTCAATGATTATGTCGATAATGAACTCGCAAATCTCGTTACTGACAATGTGACCGAGGCCAAACCCACGGCCAGTTTTCAGCGCGTCATTCAACGCGCGGTTATCCATGTTCAATCCTCAGGCCGTGAGGAAGTGACAGGGGCCAATGTACTGGTCGCCATATTTGCTGAGCGTGAAAGCCATGCCGCTTTCTTCCTGCAGGAGCAGGATATGACTCGCTATGATGCGGTGAATTACATTTCCCACGGCATTGCCAAGAAAGCTGGCCTTTCCGAAAGTCGTGCCGTGCGCGGCGCAGAAGAAGGCGAGGGCACTGGTGATGATGCAGGCCCTGCAGGGCAAGGCGCAAAGAAAAAACAAGAAAGTGCTCTTGAAGCCTATTGCATCGACCTCAATAAGAAAGCTGCTGAAGGCAAGATTGATCCGTTGATCGGTCGCACTGCTGAAGTGGATCGCACCATCCAAATTCTCTGCCGGCGCAATAAAAATAATCCACTGTTCGTGGGCGAACCCGGCGTTGGCAAAACAGCCATTGCTGAAGGCTTGGCGCGCAAGATTATCAAAGGTGAAGTGCCTGAGGTATTAAAGGATTGCGTAATCTACAGTCTCGACATGGGAACATTGTTGGCGGGCACGCGCTATCGCGGTGACTTTGAGGAGCGCCTCAAAGCTGTGATGAAGGAAATTGAATCAAAGCCCGGTTCCATTTTGTTCATCGACGAAATTCACACAGTAATCGGTGCAGGTGCCACATCTGGCGGTGCGATGGATGCTTCAAATTTGTTGAAGCCCGCATTGGCAGGTGGCGCCCTGCGCTGCATTGGCTCCACCACCTACAAAGAATATCGCCAACATTTTGAGAAAGATCGCGCTTTAGTCAGGCGCTTCCAGAAGATTGATGTGAATGAACCATCTATTCCTGATGCCATCGCCATCATGAAGGGACTCAAACCTTATTATGAAGAGTTCCATAAAGTTCAGTACACCGATGAAGCCATCGAAGGTTCTGTGCAGCTCTCTGCTCGCTATATGGCGGATCGCAAATTGCCGGATAAAGCCATCGATGTAATCGACGAAACTGGTGCTTCGCTGATGCTGTTGCCGGAAGACAAGCGCAAGAAAGTGATCACGCTGGAAGATATTGAAGCGACCATCGCCACCATGGCGCGCATTCCGGCCAAGTCGGTTTCGAAGGACGATACCACCATTCTTAAAAATCTTGAGACCGAACTTAAACGCATGGTGTTCGGCCAAGATAAAGCTATTGAGCAATTGGCCTCGGCCATCAAGCTTGCCCGTGCGGGCCTTCGCGAACCAGAAAAACCCATCGGCAATTATCTATTCTCTGGTCCTACAGGGGTTGGTAAAACCGAAGTTGCAAAACGCTTGGCTGAAGTGCTGGGTGTGAAGTTGCTGCGCTTTGACATGTCCGAATATATGGAGCGCCACAGCGTGTCGCGCCTCATTGGTGCCCCTCCAGGCTATGTCGGTTTTGACCAAGGCGGGCTGCTCACCGATGGCGTCGACCAATCGCCTTATTGCGTGTTGCTGCTCGATGAAATTGAAAAAGCCCATCCTGATCTTTTCAACATTTTGTTGCAGGTGATGGACCATGGCAAACTGACAGATAATAACGGCAAGTCGGTCGATTTCCGCAATGTGGTTTTGATCATGACCACCAATGCTGGTGCGCAAGACATGGCCAAAGCCGCTATCGGATTTACGCGAAGTGTGCGTGAAGGTGATGACACTGAAGCCATCACAAAAATGTTCACACCGGAATTCCGCAATCGTTTGGATGCCATTGTCAGCTTTGGCCATTTGCCGCCAGCAGTGGTGCGCAAAGTAGTTGAAAAATTCATACTACAATTGGAAGCGCAACTTTCAGAGCGTCAAGTGAACATCGAAATCTCTGCCGAAGCTGCGGAATGGCTGGCCGAAAAAGGTTATGATCAACAAATGGGTGCAAGGCCACTGAGCCGCGTCATTCAAGAGCACATTAAGAAGCCACTAGCTGAAGAATTATTGTTTGGTAAGCTCGCCAAAGGCGGAACTGTGCGCATTCTGAAAAAGGATGACGGCTTAGCCTTTGAATATCTCAGCCGCGATGAGGAAAAAGCTTTACCAAAACCAGTAGAGCGCAAATCCTTGCCGCGCTCACGCGTGGCAACGGTAAAGAAGCCAACGGCTAAAAAGAGTGCGAAGGTGAAGTAGGCTCCTAAGCTCCAAAGGCGAAAGTTTTCTACATGGCGCGGTTTAAGGTTGCTGCTTTCACCACTTGCGCCATGTTAGCCTTCGCTGGTAATTCGTTGTTCTGCCGATTGGCGCTTAAAAATACGAGCATTGATGAGGCGAGCTTCACTTCAGTTAGATTGATTGCGGCAGCCTTAACACTGTGGGTCTTGTTGCGAATAAGAGGCAACAGGGACTCCCTTTTGGGCAGTTGGCCATCCGCGTGGGCTTTGTTTGCCTATGCGGCAGGTTTTTCATTCGCATACGTAAATCTTACAGCGGCCACAGGAGCTTTGCTGCTGTTTGGTTCGGTGCAAATTTCAATGATCAGTTTTGGTTTGTGGAAAGGCGAGAGGTTTAGCCACATTCAATTGCTGGGGCTTGCTTTCGCACTTGCTGGCTTAGTGGGTTTGGTATTGCCAAGCCTTGCCGCTCCGCCCTTGATGAGCGCCATTCTCATGGTTGGCGCTGGCGTAGCATGGGGTGTCTATTCGTTGCGAGGACGCGGAGCAGGGGACCCAACATCAGTCACGGCAGGGAACTTCTTGCGCACCCTTCCTCTCACATTTGGGTTAAGTTTGGTTATGTGGGGCCACATCAATCTGGATCAAGCGGGGCTCATCTATGCCGTCGCATCGGGCACTGTCACGTCTGGAATTGGCTATGCCATTTGGTACCATGCATTGCCCGCTTTAAAGGCAACTGAGGCCGCCACGGTTCAACTCAGTGTCCCGGTTATTGCCGCATGTGGAGGAGTTCTGCTGCTTGCTGAACCGATCAATTTGCGGTTGGTGCTGGCATCTGCTGCGATACTTTCTGGAATTGCATTAGTAATTTTAAATAAGAAAAAGCCTGTCTAGTTTAAGTGCTTATTCTCGCCCTTATCATTTCGGCTTGCTTTGCGAGCACTGAATGTTCAGCCGTCTCAACCGCATGCGGTTTAATGGGAACGCCATCCCTCAGCGGCAGCACATGAAAATGCAAATGGAACACCGTTTGTCCTGCTGCTGCTTCATTATATTGGCGAACCTGCACACCATCCGCGTCAAATGCCGTCATTGCCGCTCGCGAAACTTTCTGCACAGTGGCCATCACCTGCACAAGCACTGCGGGTTCAGCATCTAATAGATTTCGGGAACCAATTTTGGGAACCACCAAGCAATGCCCAACCACTTGCGGCATCACGTCCATGAAAGCCAGAGTATGCTCGTCTTCAAAGATCTTATGGCAAGGAATTTCACCGCGAATGATTTTAGCGAAAATGTTGTTGGGGTCGTAAGTCATCTTATTCTCTTTCTTCATGCCGAAACGGCGTGTGTTCTGCTAGTTCTTGCTGGTTCTGATCAATCGCGCGACGTTCATGTTCAAGATAATCGGCGACAGCGCGAGACAAGCCCGTGTGGGCCAAATAGTGCAGACTGTTGGTTTTCAGCGGAACATAACCGCGCGCTAATTTATGTTCGCCTTGTGCACCCGCTTCAACGCGCTTCAACCCGTGCGCAATGGCAAAATCTATGGCCTGATAGTAACAGGTTTCAAAATGCAAATTGGGATGGTTCTCGATACAACCCCAATTGCGGCCATAGAGGGCATCATCACCGATAAAATTGAGTGCACCAGCAATGGCGCGACCTTCACGCATAGCCATGATGAGCAGAACATCCTTGGCCATGGTTTCGTGAATGAGTTTAAAGAATTTCCGCGTGAGGTAAGGCTGGCCCCACTTGCGCGAACCGGTGTCCAGATAAAATTTGTAAAATGAATCCCAATGTGCGTCGTTCAACTCCTCGCCAGTCAAATGTTCAAAAATAATACCCGATTGAGCAACATATTTCCGCTCTTTCCGCATATTCTTGCGTTTGGCTGACGACAGCGAAGCCAGAAAATCATCAAATGTTTTATAGTTATGGTTCATCCAATGAAACTGAATGTCATTGCGCTTCAACCATTGGCTTTCTTCAGCCTCATAATCCAAAGGAAATGTGATGTGCACGGATGAAGCGGTGCGTTGCGTGCAAAGTTCCACCAAGCCTTGTGACAAAGCTTGCCGATGCTCCGGCGTGGCCGCCAATAATCGTGGTCCGGAGGCTGGCGTGAATGGCACCGAAACTTGCAGCTTGGGATAATACGCTCCGCCCGCGCGGGCGTAAGCATCGGCCCACGCATGGTCAAAAACATATTCACCCATAGAATGCGATTTCAAATAGCAGGGGACCACACCGATAATCTTGTGATCAGCTTCCAAAATTAGATGTTGCGCAGCCCACCCCGTCTTGGCGGTGGCCGACCCTGATAACTCTAACGCCAGCAAAAACTCATACGAGATAAATGGATTATAGGGCTGGCCGGTGGCCGCTGCGCAGGCATTCCAATCCGCAGCGGGAATGTCTTTCAGGCTTTTCAGCGTGCGCCACGCAAAGGTCATGCCGGATGATATCCCTGAAACGTGACCTGATCACAGTAACGCAATGCCGCAGCGGCATCAGCGGGGGATTCAATGGTCCAAGTGATTACCGGATACCCCGCTTCACGAATGCTGTTCACGGGTGCGAAGGGGAGCCCTTTAAAATCAAAAGATACAAAATGTGGGCGCGTTTCTGGAAGATGCGAAAAACTACGCATTGCCAGCCGTTTGGCCACTGGCAGAGGATCGTAATAGGGGTCCACAACTCGGTCGGCTGTTATGCCGCGAACAGTTGCAGGTGAATGAACTGCCACGCAGGCAATCATATCAGGGTCAAATGACATCAAAGCATAAGGCCCAGCGTATGAAGCCAACACCTCCAACGCCCGTAAAGTTAATCCTTCATCGTCATCCCAATGCGATTTAAGTTCGATCACCAATGTTGCAGCGCCATCAACTTGCTCAATCAATTCGCCAAGACTTTGCACGCGGTCGGTGCCATTTTTAAACGCCATGTTTTTGAGTTCTTTGAACGTAAAGTTCTTCACCAAGCCTTTGCCATCCAACAACCGATCTACCGCATCATCATGAAACACCACGGCCTCGCCATCTTTTGTGATCTGTAAATCGCACTCGATGGAATAATTGTGTTTGATAGCTTGGGCAAAAGCGCTTTCAGTATTTTCAACAGCCTTGTCGGCGTGCAATCCCCGATGCGCAATGGGGCGATGCACCAGCCAGCTCAAGTCTCGTAACTGAGGCGTAAAACGCAAAATCACTCCATCTCCGCAATAGCTTCAATTTCAACCGATGCGCCGAGTGGTAGCGATGAAACTCCAACCGCGGCACGGGCATGGCGACCACCTTCACCAAAAACCTCAACCATCAAATCTGAAGCTCCATTCACCACTTTGGGATGATCGGTAAAATCTGCAGCGGATGCTACAAACCCAGTGAGTTTAACAATGCGCTTGATGCGGGAAAGATCACCCTCACAAGAGTCACGCAAATGAGCTATAATATTTATGGCACATTGCCGCGCCGCTTTCGTTCGCGAGTCCAAATCCAATCCTGCCATCAGCTTTCCGTCTACCATTGGCAATTGCCCGGATACAAAAACTTGGCCGCCCGAAATCACCCAAGGCACATAATTTGCTACAGGTTTCACCGGGGCGGGCAGGGTGATGCCGAGGACTTTAAGTTTGTCGTCAATATGGTTCATTCTCGCGCCTCAATGATTATTTCGTGTTAAAGGCAATTTAGGCGTTTTTTCGCCATGCTTCATGTTAACAATGGTTTCGTGTTGTGCCAACTGGTGGCGGTTATTTAGGGAAGAGTTTCATGCGATTTGCTAAAATTAGAGTGGCTTTGATCAGTTCAGTCTGTCTTGGAGGCTTTATGGCGCAGGCTGAGGCCGTAACACTTGCGTCACACCGCGCCATTTATGATCTAGCGATTTCCCGTGTCGACAGCGGCAGTGCCTATTCCACCGTTGAAGGCCGTTTGGCCTATGAGTTGACAGGTTCCAAATGTGAAGGCTGGGCCGTCAACTACCGTATCGCCAACCGTTATGTTCAAGCCGAAAAAGGCACACAAGTGCTCGATACCCGACTCACCACCTGGGAATCAGGCGATGGATTGGAGATGAATCTCAGCCAGAAAATGTTTATGGACAGCAATTTGAATGGCGAGGAACGCCTCAATGTGAAGCGCCCGAAATCGGGCACTGAGGCAAAGGGTGTAATGACCAAGCCAAAGGATTTGGAATTCACCGTTGGTTCAGAAGTTTTGTTCCCCTCCACCCACCAAACCCACCTTTTGGACGAGGCTAGGAAAGGCATCACACGCGATGTTTCTATGGTGTTTGATGGCTCTGATGGTGAGAAGACTTACAAAGCCATTAGCTTTATTGGAAAAATGCGGCCTCCGGGCACCTTCGCGATTGACAACGCCAATCCGGAAACAACACCACTGCGTGGCATCGCCAGTTGGCCCATGACAATCAGTTATTATCCTGCCGAAGATGCCGGTGCCGAAACCCCGTCCTATCTGGCCAGCTTCAATATGTATGAAAACGGAGTCTCAACCGATCTCATATTAGATTACGGGACTTATGCCTTGAAAGGTAAATTGGCCAAGCTCGACATGTTGAAATCCCACGACTGTCAATAATGCCCCCTTTTCTAACGGCGCTCATCATCGTTATCGGTGGCTATTGGCTGATCCGCAATGGCGCAAAATTAAAAACTCCTGCAATGCGACCCATGTTGCAGAAAGCGGCGGGGGGTGGATTAATGGCTTTCGCGGCATTGCTTATGATAAGGGGCCAGTTCGAAGTGGCCATTGGTTTGTTTGCAGTGGGCATGGGCTTGTTTGGCAAAGCCCATCTTTTGCCCAACGGATTTGGCCCAAAACCCGCCGACCAAAGCCAAACATCAACGCCGCCGCCGCGGGGGAAAGTGATTCTTCCAAAAGATGAGGCGCTGGCGATCTTGGGATTGAAAGCTGGGGCAACTGCCGAAGATATCAAACTTGCTCATAAACGTTTGATGAAAGACTTTCACCCCGATAAAGGCGGCACAGATTATCTGGCCGCCAAAATCAATGAAGCCAAAGATGTTTTGCTGTCTTAGGACGCAGGTGAAACTAGCTGGCATTGGCTGCCAAGCTTGACAATGCTGGCGCAGGCTTGCTTGGCAGATGCCTCATCAAAACCCCCAAAACGCGCCCGGTAAATCACTTTAGCACCCTTTTGGACGGCGATTGTGAAGGCAGGTTTGCCTTCGAGCGAAGCCACGGTGGCTCCGCGAATGGAGGTCAATTTCGCTTGCGCATCAGCCTTGCTGGGATAGGCACCCAATTGAATATTCCAAGTTTGGGCAATTTCAGCGGTCAATGTTGTTGGCGCATCAGAGACAGACTTCACGGCAAAGGGCAGTTTCTTTGGCAATTGATGTTTGCCCGTTTGCACATCGTTGATCGGAGCCATATCGGCTTGGATCACGGTCGGACCCTCGGCCGTTGTTGTTGATGCGGTGTCTGTTGCATCTTCGCCGCTCGTATCTACAGGACCATCAGAAACGCTCGCCGCCGCAGCCGTCAATTGCGCGGTATCAACATCGACGCCTTGAGTGCTATCGCCCTTGGCTGTTGGCTTTGCAGTTTCTGCTACTGCAACTGGATCAATCAGGCCTTTGCTGGAGCCGGCCAAGGCTGCAACAGTTTGTCCGTCTTTGGCATGAGCAAACATCTTTTGCAGCATCACCATCATATAGTTGTTGCGCACATTGGCCGACCGCGCGCCCAATACAACTCCCACTAGACGTTTGTCACCACGGCGCGTTGAAGTGACAAGGTTGAAGCCAGAAGCAGCGATGTAACCAGTCTTGATGCCATCTGTGCCTTCAAAATGACCCACTAGTCGATTGTGAGTGCGAATGGTCTGGCCGTGGAAATTAAAGGCCTGAATGCGGAAATAGGGGTAATATTGCGGAAAATCGCGCATCAAGCGCAGGCCCAAAGTGGCCATGTCGCGCGCTGTTGTATATTGACTAGGGTTCGGTAGGCCCGATGAATTCATAAATGTAGAATGGCTCATGCCAAGCCCTTGGGCCACGCGCGTCATCCGCGCTGCAAAATTCGATTCTGTGCCACCTAAGTTTTCACCTATGGCCGATGCCACATCATTGGCTGATTTTGTGACTAATGCTTTAATCGCATCATCAACAGAAATAGTAGCACCGGGCTTCAAGCCCAATTTGGAAGGGGCCATATTAGCAGCCCGCGCTGAGATGTGCAGCATAGTAGAGCGCTTAATACGGCCAGACCTTAAATCTTGAAACAACACATAGAGGGTCATCATTTTTGTGAGCGACGCGGGGTGGCGCAATCCATCAGCGTCATTCTGGTAGAGAATTGCACCCGTGCGGGCATCTATCGTTAGCGCTGAAAACTGTGGTTTTGCATCGGCATTGCTGATCGTTAGAAATGAAAACAATGCGACGAATACAAAAACGCGGTTCACTAATTTAATCGCAGACATTAATTCTTCACCTTATTGGAGCGCCAAGCGGCGCTTCGCAAAATTATACAGTGCCCCAACTGCCTACTAAACACCGACATTAAAGGGAACGCACTTACCAATGTGTAAACTTGAATCTAACTTTATATGGTTGCCAGCAAATAGCCCACAAAGATTTATGTTGCAACGCAATATTTCTTCTTGACAATATGTTGCAGTGCACATATATCCAGTTCATCGAATTTGAACACAAACTCTTGGAGAGACCAAAATGATGAAATCCTTTGAAGATATACAAGCCTACGGCAAAGACGGCATGGAAGCCGTAACAGCTTCAACCGCTGCTTTGACCAAGGGCTATCAAGCTGTTGCCACCGAAGTTGCTGATTTCTCGAAGAAGTCCTTCGAAAAGAACACAGCAGTTTTTGAAAAGGCAGTTGCTGCCAAGTCCTTCGACAAGGCTGTTGAAATTCAACAGACTTTTGCAAAAGAAACATTTGACGCAACTGTTGCTGAATTCACCAAGCTCGGTGAACTTTATGCCGCTGCGGCCAAAAGCGCATTCAAGCCATTCGAAGCCAGCTTTGCTGCGTTCGGTGTTAAAGCTCCAGTTACTAAGTAAATTTAGTCTCAGTTTTTGAGTTCATGAAACCCGCTGGTTTTGCCAGCGGGTTTTTTTCTATTTTAGCTCAATCATCACCGGAACATGGTCGGATGGTTTATCGTGGCCGCGCGTGTCTTTGAATATCTGGGCGGATTGAAGCCTGTCCGCAGCCTGCGGAGAAAGCAAAAGATGATCAATGCGGATACCATTATTTTTCGCCCAAGCGCCTGCTTGATAATCCCAGAAACTATATTCAGTCGATGCGGGGTGCAAGGCGCGGAATGATTCTGTGAGTCCGAGATTTAAAAGCTCACGAAACGCACTGTGAGTTTCAGGCCGATACAACGCATCACCCACCCAATTTTGTGGATTGCGGGCATCTTGCGCGGTTGGAATAACATTATAATCACCTGCTAGAACAAGCAGTTCTTCTTCATTCAGCAAGTGTTTGGTGAAGTCCGTCAGGCGTTTCATCCAGCCTAATTTGTAATCATATTTGGGGCCGGGGGCTGGATTGCCATTGGGCAAATAGATCGAGGCAATGTTAACAGCCAACAGGCCCTCAATGGCCGTGCCCAAAATAAAGCGCGATTGCGCATCACCGTCCTCGCCTAGCAATCCACGCCGAATATTTTCAACCGGAAGCCGCGAGAGCAGCGCCACGCCATTATAAGTTTTCTGGCCATGCACATGCGCTGTGTAGCCCATGCTGGAAAAATGGTCAGAAGGGAACGCGTGATCCTCACATTTTAGCTCTTGCAGGCACAACACATCCGGCTTTTCTTCTTCAATCCATTGCGTCACGGAATCAAGATGCGCTTTGATCGAGTTTACATTCCAAGTGGCGATGCGCATTTTATAAAGAGAAGCTGGTACCGCAGCCGCAGGATGATTTGGCTTGCGGGTTTTGAATGCGGAAGGATTGCCCCATGAGATCATCAATGAAATCCAGCGTGGAACCCGCCATATAAGTAAGTGACGTAGAATCAACTAAAACTGTTGCACCTTCAATCTCAAAGCTCTTGTCATCATCTTCGCGCTTATCATCGAAAGTGAACTCATATTGAAAACCCGAACAACCACCGCCATTCACCGCCACACGCAGAGCCGCATGTGCGCCTTGCTTGGCTGCAATTTCGTTAATGCGCTGTGCGGCGCGCGGGGTAACCGTGAAAGAAGACTCTTGCATGGGCTAGATGTTGTGTTTTACGACAGAAAAGTCAATGGTCCGGTGCAATGACGAGTTCTCTTGCCCCTTTTGCAGCCAAAGCCGCCTTAAGTCAGGGCCGTTTAATGCCAGAAGCTGAAAGCCCACCGCGTAGCGCTTTTGCCCGTGATCGCGACCGGATTGTGCATTCTGCCGCTTTTCGCCGCTTGAAACATAAAACCCAAGTCTTCGTATTCCACGAGGGCGATCATTTCCGCACAAGGCTCACGCACACCATCGAGGTGGCGCAAATTGCGCGCTCAATCGCGCGGGCTTTGAAGTTGGATGAGGATTTAACGGAGGCTTTGGCACTCTCACATGATCTGGGCCACACGCCCTTTGGACATGCTGGTGAGCGTGAACTTGACAATTTAATGAAGCCCTATGGCGGCTTTGATCACAATGCGCAGGCTCTGCGCATCGTCACGCGGCTTGAACGCCATTACGCGGCCTTTGATGGCCTCAATCTGACGTGGGAAACTTTGGAAGGTCTCGTCAAACATAATGGCCCTTTGATTGATGCTGAAGGCCACGCTTTGGGACATTACAAAGAGAGCGGGCTTCCCGCCGCCATCGTCGAATATTCTGAGGCGCATGATTTGCAACTCTCAAGTTTTGCTTCAGCCGAGGCGCAAGTGGCCGCCATTTCCGATGACATCGCCTATAATGCCCATGATATTGACGATGGCTTGCGCGCAAAGCTTTTCAACGTGATTGATCTCGGTGATATTCCACTCGTGGGCGAAGCCTTGGCTGAAGTGCTGGGCACCTATCCCGATCTTGAAACCACGCGCCTCATCCATGAAACAGTGCGCCGCGTTATTGCTGGCATGGTGGGTGATGTGCTGCACCACGGTGCAAAAACCATCGCTAAGACTGGCGTGAAATCTAGTGATGAGGTTCGCGCGTTGCAGAAACCGCTCATCACCTTCAGCCCGCAGATGCATGAGAACAATCGCGTGTTACAAAGCTTCCTGTCACAAAGCATGTATCGCCATCCGCGGGTGTTGGAAATCATGGAGCGAGCCCAGCGCGTCATCCGTGAACTTTTTGGTGCCTACATGAATGATGAAAAACTTCTGCCCGATGATTGGCGTGAAAATCATCCGATCACGGATCAAAGTCGCTATGCCCGCCAAGTCTGTGATTTTATTGCCGGCATGACGGATCGCTATGCACTCGAGCAACACAAGCGAATGTTTGACCTCGATCCGCTTTTCCGTTAGGCACAGCGCCACTTTTTTGATCAAGGGCTTTTATTAAGAATCATGAACCTCTTTGCGCATTTTCAGGATGTCGTGCACAGTGCAATTGAAGCTTTGGTGGCTAGCGGAAAGCTGCCGCAGGGCCTTGATCTTTCGCGTGTTACAACGGAGCCCCCCCGTGATGCAACGCATGGTGATGTATCCACCAATGCAGCAATGGTGTTGGCTAAACCTGCAGGTTTGGTGCCACGCGCAATTGCTGAAATGCTGGTTCCATTGCTGGCGGCAAATGCAGATGTAGTCTCCGCTTCCGCGGCTGGTCCTGGCTTTGTCAACATCAAATTGCACCAAGCGTTCTGGCCCAAACTCATGAGTGCGGCACTCATTTCGGGAGATGTTTATGGCTCCTCAAAATTAGGCGAGGGTCAAAAGGTCAATGTGGAATATGTCTCCGCCAATCCCACTGGTCCACTGCATGTAGGGCATTGCCGTGGTGCCATTTTTGGTGATGCACTGGCTTCGCTCTTGCAAGTTGCAGGTTATGACGTGACCAAAGAATATTATATCAATGACGCAGGCGGGCAGGTTGATGTGCTCGCTCAATCGGCCATGCTGCGTTATCGTGAGGCACTCGGTGAAGACATCGGTGAAATTCCGCCCGGGCTTTATCCAGGGGATTATTTGAAACCTGTCGGCCAAAAACTAAAAGACGAATTCGGCACTTCACTGATTGGGCGGGATGATTATCTCGAGATCGTCCGTGCGCGGACGATTGATTTAATGATGGATATGGTGCGCGACGATCTTGCCAGTCTTAATATTAAACAAGAGGTTTTCTTTTCTGAAAAGTCACTGCATTCCAGTGGAGCAGTTGCGAAGGCGATTGCAATATTGCGTGAAGCAGGCTTGGTCTATCAAGGCAGTCTGCCGCCACCCAAAGGGGAGATAAACGAAGACTGGGAAGATCGTGAGCAGACCTTGTTCCGTTCAACACAGTTCGGTGATGACATTGACCGACCCCTGATGAAGTCGGATGGTTCGTTTACCTATTTTGCATCAGACGTGGCCTATAGCGCAGATAAAATTGGGCGTGGTTATAATCAATTGATTTATGTGCTTGGTGCCGACCATGGTGGATATGTTAAACGACTGCAGGCTCTGGGCAGGGCCTTTGCTGGTGATAAAGTTCAAGTTGACGCCAAACTTTGCCAATTGGTGAAACTCTTCCGCAATGGCGAACCGGTGCGCATGTCGAAACGGGCAGGGGAGTTTGTCACCCTTCGTGATGTGGTGGATGAAGTGGGCCCAGACGTAGTGCGCTTTATGATGCTCTACCGCAAGAATGAAGCGCCGCTCGATTTTGACTTCGCCAAGGTCACCGAACAGTCGAAAGATAACCCCGTATTTTATGTGCAATATGCTCACGCGCGCATTTGCTCGGTGCTGCGCAAAGCCGAAGAGGCGGAACTTAGCACCAAATCCACCACAGGAATTGATTTCAGTTTATTAACAGATGAAGCTGAAATGCAGGTCATTCGTAAAATAGCTGAATTCCCAAGAATGGTCGAGGCTGCAGCTCTGGCTCATGAACCGCACAGGATTTCATTTTATCTCTATGAATTGGCAAGCGAATTTCATAGTCTATGGAATAAGGGCAAAGAGTCGCCGCAATTAAGGTTTATTTTGCAAGATCAAGATAACTTATCATTAACGCGGCTCGCTTTCCTGAGAGTGATTCGCTATAGTTTAGCAAATGGTCTTCGGATTCTCGGCGTCAGGCCCGTCGAGGAAATGTAACAACGGAACGATTGATAATGGACCAAAACACAACTGGCGGCACCGATAAACGCAATTGGCGCGAAAGATTGGGCATTGGCGCAAAAGAAGTTGCACCAAAGGAGATGCCGCGCATTGCTGAAGAATTTAAGCCAGCACCGGCTGCTCCACGGAGCTCTGGGCCTACTGTGGCTAATGGCGTTAAACCGGCACCTATGGCACCGCGCATTGTGGCAAAGCCTGCGGCACCTGCGCCAATATTGCGCCCAGCAGCCATTGCGCCGGATGCCTTGGCCAATAAGCTCAAATCCCAGCGGGATGCTGCTGAAAAGCTAGCTGAACAAAGGGTATTGGCCGCACGTCAACGGGCGGAAGCTGCGATGGTTTCGCCATCGGCAGTGCCTAAACCTTCGCCATCGGCAGTGCCTAAACCTAAATTCACCTTTGCTGACGATGAATCAAAATCGATTAAACCTGGGGCTCCCCTCAGGCCAGCAATTCCGCCGTCTACGGCGCGTCCCGGTTCAGCTTTGCCACCGGCTCTCCCACAAGCGCCGTCGAATTTTGTACCGCAAATTGCGCCGCCGCGGCCCCCTTTGGGCGGAGCAGCCCCTGTGCCTCAACCGCGGGTGCCGCAGCCCCAACAAGCCTATCCGCAAGGCCAGCCCTATTCGCAGCAACCCTACGTGCCCCAACAGCCGCAGCAGGGTTATGCCCCCCCACCAGCTTACCGCCCGGTTGATCCTGCGACAGGTTATGCGCCGCCACCCGCTTACAATCCGCCGCCCGGCTATAACCCACCCCCTCGGCAAAATTTTGGAGTGCCCGTGGGTCAACCCCAGCCGCGTTTGCAAGTTCCGCCCCGGGGCCAAGGTGAGGATTTCGCGCCTACGAATTATGATCCGCAGCCGCGTCCAAACCCAAGATTGGCCCCCGTTCGTACCAGTCAGCAACAATCTTACAACGAAGCTGAAGACGACATTTTTGAAAAACCGGCTGCGCGTCGTGCGACAGCGAATGATTATCAGCAGGCCTACCGTGAAGTTGAATCAGGCTATGAAGACGAACCTTCACGCTCCAATGTGCCCTGGATTCTTGCTGGATTGTTGTTACTTGTGCTTGCCGGATTCGGTTCGATTTGGGCCTACACCAATTATGTGAAACCGCAATTGTCCGCAAAATCGGGCCAAACAGTGCCTTTGATTGCGGCACCGGCCCAAGCAACCAAAGTTACACCTGATGCAACCACAGCCGCGCCAGCAGTTGCACCAAGCCAAGCGGCACAGCCAACAAAAAAGCAGATTTATGATCGCATTGTAGGGGACCGTGAAGTGTTAGGCGGCCAAATTGTGCCAACGGAACAAACTCCGGTGCAACCGGCCACTAACAGCCAAGCGGTTCCCGCACCAGCTGATGCAGCACCCGCTCCAGCCGCTGGAACAGGAACTGATGGTATACCTTTACCATTGCCGCCGCCACCAGGGGCGACCGGGGATGGCACGCAGGGGTCGCTGGACCCCGCGGGTAAATCTGATCAGAAAATTGCAAATATAACTCCAGCCGCCGGCGCAAGCCCGGCGGCAAATTTGCCTTTGGAGGTGCCTGCAGTTCCAGCACAAGTTGTAGACGTCGCAGATAAAGCCAAAACGATAGTGGATGCGCCGCAGGTATCGGCCACCGCTGCGGTGCAAGCTGTTACGCCTACGTCTGTCGCGCCGGCCACTGAACAGGCGAGTGAAACTATTCAGGACACTCCTGCAGTTGAGCAAAAGCCGGTCGTTGCGGAAGCGCCCAAAAAAGCTAAGCTCGTCGAACACAAAAAGCCAGAAGCGGATGCAATTGCGCAAAAGTCATTGGGCTCTAAGCCTGTTGTGTTGGTGCCCCCCTCAAATAAATTGGCGGCATCGCAAGATGAGGTTGTGATCTCAGATTCCACGCCGAACACGGCTGGCGGTCTCTATGGAAACGCGACTGCGGGACAAACTGCAATTGCCAGTCAGGACACTAATGTTGTGATAGCAGCGCCGGTAAAAAAGCACCGCACTTTGCTTGATCTGTTCAAAAAGAGTGACACGTCCGCCGACACATCCGCCGTCGCTGGTGACAATACCCTTATGCAACCCGTGCAACCGGATTTGACGCCTGCCGTCAAACCAGCCCAAAAAATTGCTGCTGCAACACCACCCGCAGCAGAGACGGTGGTAAGCCCAACGGGTGCCTTTGTGGCCCAACTTGCATCGTTCAAATCGAAGGCAGAAGCCACGCAAGAGTATAACCGGATGCGTAGCAAGCACGGCGAAATCGTCGGTCGCTACGCGCCAATTGTTTCGGAAGCCCAAGTTGCAGGCACCACACGTTATCGTTTGAGTATAGGCCCGATGGCATCGGCCAATGTCGCATCTAGTCTTTGCCAGTCGCTTTTTGCGGCTGGTGAACGCGATTGTCTAGTACACCGTCAGTAGTAAAAAAAAACCTGAGAAAGTATCACTTTTATGACGATTAGCGCCTTTATCAGTGGTTGCGCGGCTACAAACTTGTCAAGTTCAGAAACCGCATTTTTCACTAAGGCAAACCCTTGGGGTCTCATCCTGTTTAAGCGTAATGTTGAATCACCTGAACAAATTAGAGCTTTGACAGCGCAGTTCCGTGCCGCAGTAGGCCGTAAAGATGCACCCGTATTTATTGATCAAGAAGGTGGTCGAGTGCAGCGCCTCGGCCCGCCGTCAAACTATTGGCGTCAATATCCGGCGGCACAGCAATACGGCAAACTTTATGATCGCTGCGCCAGCCTCGCTTTGCGGACCGCTCGCAATGTCGGCCGCCTGATGGCCGAGGACTTGGAAGAGATTGGTATCACTGCCAGTTGCTTGCCTGTGCTTGATGTGCCTCAAACTGGTGCCCATGACGTGATTGGCAACCGGGCCTATTCCACGCGCATTGAAACGGTCATGAACCTCGCCAGAATGCACACTGTAGGCCTGATGGAAGGTGGCGTTTTGCCAGTGATGAAACACATTCCCGGCCATGGCCGCTCCACGGTGGATAGCCACAAGGATTTGCCTATCGTAAGTGCCAAGCGCATTGATTTAGAAATGGTCGATTTCCCGCCTTTCGTGGCCTTTGCCGATTGCCCCATGGCCATGACGGCGCATGTAATCTACGAAGCCCTAGATGCCAAAAATCCGGCCACACTTTCACGGAGAGTGATCCGTGACATCATTCGTAAGCTGATCAATTTTCAAGGCTTGCTTATGACTGATGATTTGTCGATGAAAGCTTTGGGTGGAACTTTTGCCGAAAAATCCAAACGCGCCCTTGATGCAGGCTGTGATATGCTATTGCATTGCAACGGTGTTTTAGGGGAAATGGAAGAGGTGGCCGCCGCCGCCGGTCCACTTTCGGGCAAGGCCATGCGCCGCGCAAAACAAGCGTTGAAAGCCCGCCGGAAGCCCTTGCCATATGATAAGAAGGCTGCTGTGAAAGACCTTGAAGCGATAATGACATCCAGTGGAGAATAGGCGTGAAGCAAGGCGTTGACATAACTGGAGAGCAGGCCTGGCCCGATGGGTCAGAGCCGTTGCGTGTTGTGTTTCCAACGCCAGATGAAACTGAATTGATCGTCGATGTAGGCGGCTTTGAAGGCCCCCTGGATTTGCTGCTGGAATTAGCCCGTGCTCACAAAATTGATCTGGCTCAAGTTTCAATTCTCACCCTCGCCAATCAATATTTGATCTTCATTGAAAAAGCCCAAAAAATGCGGCTCGATGTGGCCGCCGACTATTTGGTGATGGCTGCATGGTTGGCCTACCTCAAATCGCGCCTGCTTATTCCGGCGCCACCGTCAACTGATGAAGCCGCTCCGCAAGATATGGCGGCGCGCTTGGCGTTTCGCTTGCAACGTTTGCAAGGAATGCGTGATGCTGCCGCTAAGATCATGGACCGGGCCCAACTGGGCGTGAATGTGTTTGTGCGCGGTGCGCCGCAGCCGCTGATTGTCGACGTGCAACGTGAATATTCAGACAATCTGATTGATCTGCTTAAAGCCTATGCAGATCGCCGCCAACGCAAAGTGGTGCGCCAGACTTATACCGTGAAGCGTCAACTGACTTGGTCGATCAAAGAAGCCCGCGAAATGCTCGAGCGTTTGATGGGTGTTATGGATGAATGGGGCACTTTTGATATGTGGCTGGAAAAATATCTCGCCACCAAAGAAACCCGGCGCTCAGTGCGGGCGTCAAGCTTTACGGCCAGCCTGGAACTGGCGCGCGACGGCCGTATCGAAATGCGCCAAGAAGAAGCCTTTAAACCCATCTACATGCGTAGACGCGGCGAAGCTGCATGAACAGGAAGAGATAAAGTGCATTCACAAGCTATACCGATTGATAATGATGACGAAATGGACGTGGAAGCTGAGGCCGTCGTGACCATGCATCCACGGGCTGAGCGCAGCCAACATTTGCGCATCATCGAAGCGATGTTGTTTGCATCAGCGGAACCTGTTTCGATCGCAAACTTCCAAGAATTTTTACCTGAAGAAACCGATATCACTGGCCTGCTAGCTGACTTGCAGGAAAACTACAGCAATCGCGGTGTGAACCTTGTTCAAGTGTCCGGTAATTGGGCGTTGCGCACTGCTGAGGATATGAGCGCGATTTTGCGCAAAGAAACGGTTGAGCAAAAAAAGCTGAGTAAAGCCGCCCTCGAAACTCTATCCATTGTCGCCTATCACCAACCCACGACCCGAGCTGAAATTGAAGATATTCGTGGCGTGGCGATCTCTAAGGGAACACTCGACAATCTTTTAGAAATCGGTTGGGTGAGAATGCGTGGTCGCCGGAAGACTCCAGGCCGCCCAGTAACTTATGGAACCACTGAAGCGTTTCTCAATCACTTCGGCCTCAATGAATTGACGGATTTGCCAGGCCTGCAAGAGCTGAAAGCAGCCGGTCTTCTGGATGGCAATATTCCACCGGGCTTTGATGTGCCCGTGCCACGGGTCACTGATGAGCTCACTCCCGATGAAGATCCTTTGGATGGAACAGAGCAATTGCCACTCGAAATGCATTTGCCGGATGAGAACGAAGCGCCCGCAGCTGAAACAGAAACGCCAAATCCTTAAGCGTTTACCTTAACTGTTCATCGTTAATTTCGAATGCCGAGCGTTTACCATAGGTTAGGCTCGCAACCATGCCGAATCCATCCTATACATTTTTACACGAATTCAGTTTCGCCTGGCTCGCTTCTCTCCAAGATGCACGGCAAGACTCCTGAGGAACGGTCTGAAGGCCAGCACCACGCAGGCCGTTCCTCCAGCACCTTTCAGAAAGCCGAGGGATCAGGCCCGCCGCATCACCTGGTTTCAAGGCTTGCCGGTCCGAGCCGAATCGAGTGGCCTCCTCGTTCAGAACACCTCGGATCGGCATATTTTTTAAAATTATCACAACAAAAAAGGCGCCCCATCAGGCGCCTTGAATGCGTTTTAGATAACCAATTACTTGATCTTGGTTTCCTTGAATTCCACGTGCTTGCGGGCCACGGGATCATATTTCATGAACGAGAATTTCTCGGTCTTGGTGCGTGAATTTTTCTTGGTCACATAGAAAAAACCAGTATCGGCAGTCGATGCCAGCTTAATCTTGATAACGTTACCTTTAGCCATAATAGTCTCCGAAAATCTCTTTATGGGGCGATACACCCCATTGGGCGTGGAAAGTCAAGGTCACTGTTGTGTGGTCGCAAATCCATGCATTCGCAGCGCCCATTGCAGACCCACAATCGCCCCTTTAATGGGCTGCAGCAGGCCCAGCGTGAGCGCAAAAGTCATCGGCACCCAGAAGGCGAGTTGTAACCACATTTGGGGGTGCCAGACGCGTTCGACGACAATCAATGAGGGAATCACTATGTGGCCAACCACCATCATCGTAAAATAGGGCGGCGCATCATCAGCGCGTTGATGGTGCAGATCTTCACCGCACGCGTCGCAGGTGTCTGCTACTTTGATAAAGGCTCTGAAAATGTGCCCCCGCCCACAAGCCGGGCAACGGCACATGAAGCCACGCGCCATTGCAGATTTCCATGAGCGTTGAATTTCGTACATGCTGTTAATTTGGGCGTGGGCGTTCAAATATACAAATCTACCATCCGCCGCAGCGGCAAGCTGACGCAATTAACGGCGGCGCTTCGGTTTACGTTTGCCTGCATCGCCGCGCAGCTTGGAAGGTTTTCCCGCTCGGCCTTCTGACACCATATCAAAGCGCAAGCCACCCTTCACTGGGGCAGCTTCGACGAGTTTGACTTGCACGGTGTCACCCATCTGAAAGGTTTCGCCGGTGCGCTGGCCAACGAGGGCATGACGCACTTCGTCATAAACATAATAATCACGGCCAAGGCTGGAGGCAGAAACAAAGCCATCGGCTCCTGTTTCTTCCAGGTTCACAAACAGGCCCGCACCCACAACACCACCAATGCGAGCATTGAACACCGCTCCGATTTGAGGGGCCAAGAAAGAAGCAATCAAACGATCAGTGGTTTCACGTTCAGCCACCATGGCGCGGCGCTCGGCGATTGAGATCATCTCGCCTGTCTCTTCGAGATGCGCAATATCGTCCATGGACAGACCATCTTCGCCAAAACCAAGCGCAGAAATCAAAGCCCGATGCACAATCAAATCTGCATAGCGCCGAATGGGCGACGTGAAATGCGCATAGCGGCGCAAGCTCAAACCAAAGTGCCCGGCATTCTCGGCGCGATAAACCGCTTGGCTCTGGGTGCGCAGAACCATCTGATTAACAAGTTGCTCAAAATCTTCGCCCTCCACAGATTTGAGAAGCGTGTTGAAATGACTGGTCTTAATCACTTGCCCCAAAGGCAATTCGCGCTCCACCGTTTTCAAAAATTGTGAAAGGGCTTTGACCTTCTCTTGGCTGGGTTGTTCATGAATGCGGTAGAGCAGGGGGGTCTTGCGATTCTCCAATTCCTCCGCCGCAGCCACGTTGGCCTGAATCATGAATTCTTCAATCAGCTTATGCGCATCAAGCCGTGCGGGCACAATGACCTTGGCCACATTTCCAAGCTTATCCAAAATAATCTTCCGCTCTGGCAAATCTAAATTCAGCGGACTGCGTTTTTCCTGTGCTTTCTTCATCAGGAAGTAAGCGGCGTAGAGCGGTTTTAAAACGGGTTCGAGCAGGCCATCAGCCTTGTGTGTATCGCGCCCATCGATGGCAGCCTGCACTTCCTCATAAGAGAGCTTGGCCGCAGAGCGCATGATAACCCGCGCAAATTTATGCGACGATTTGCGACCAGACTTGTCGATGGTCATAAAGCAGGCCAAAGCTGGTCGATCTTGCTTCTCGATCAAAGAACACAAATCATTCGAAATTCGTTCTGGCAACATGGGCACAACGCGGTCGGGAAAATAAACCGAGTTGCCCCTAATCCGCGCTTCTTTGTCCAATGCCGAACCGGGCTTTACATAGGTAGCGACATCAGCAATGGCCACAATGATTTTAAATCCGCCATCTTCTTGCGCTTCAGCCCACACGGCATCGTCATGGTCACGCGCATCAGGTGGATCAATGGTGATCAAAGGCACATCGCGCAAATCCATGCGGCCTGCTTGTTTGAACACTTTTAGGGCTTCTGATTCATCCAAAACAGTTTGCGGAAACGCATTCGGAATGCCATGTTGATGAATGGCGATCAGGGAAATATTTCTGGGATCATCCATATCGCCAAGACGCTCACGCACACGGGCAATGGGCATGCCGCGGCCTTGGTCTTTGATGATTTCAGCGGCGACCAACTCGCCGTCCACTGCGCCGCCTTCGTCGCCTTTCATCACCTGCAAATCATAACGCGATTTTTTATCGACGGGCACAAGGCGAGCGCCTTCGCCTTTTACAATGCGGAAAACGGCCAGCACCCGGCCTGCACGATCCGATAAAACCCGCATCACTTTCGCTTTGTGGGAGTAGGGACCCTTGCCAGAGAGATGATCGATTTTGGCCAAAACACGATCACCCACGGCGGGTGCTTTTCCGGTAAGGGCTTCAATCAAAAGCTTGGGTGGCTTATCATTATGCCATTCAACGGGGTAGCCATAAGCATCACCATTATCGTCAATACCTGCGGTTTCAACAACCGTGACAGGGGGCAATTCGCCCGCCACATTCATGCGGCGCTTTTTACCTGCGACTGTGCCGTCACTCTTCATGTCTTTGAGCAGTGATTTCAGCTTGATCTTGTCATTGCCTTTAATGCCAAAGGCACGACTGATTTCGCGCTTGCCAATCGGTCCCTCTGAACCCGCGATGAATTTCAGAATGTCATCACGAGCGGGCAGGCCTTTGGGCTGCGGCAATTTTTGTTTATCTCTAGGCGGCTTTGACAATGGCTTTTTTCGCAGTTTTCTTGGCAGCCTTTTTAACGGGTGATTTCTTTGCCGTCTTTTTGGTTGCAGCTTTTTTAGCGGGAGCTTTCTTGGTGGGAGCTTTCTTGGCGGGTTTTTTCTTTTTGCCGCCGCCCTTGGCTTCGCGTTCGGCAATGAGTGCTACGGCCTGATCCAAAGTAATATTTTCAGGCGTTTGTTCTCCCTGCAATGTGGCATTGGTGGAACCGTGTTTTACATAGGCACCATACTTGCCTGTGAACACTTCAATGTCACCTTCGCCATCTGGATGTGCACCCAAGTTCTTCAACGCCGTAGGCTTGGAGCGCGCCGATGGACCCTTGGCGCGTTTCTCGGCCATTTTAGATACGGCGTGGTTGAGGCCAATGGTGAATACATCTTCAGGGGATTCCAAATTGGCATAAACACCATCATGTTTGATGTAGGCACCAAAACGGCCAAAATTGGCGGTGATTGGCGTTTGGGTTTCCGGATGTATTCCCACTTCGCGCGGCAAAGACAGCAGCTTCAAGGCGGTTTCCAAATCAAGTGTATTCACATCCGTGCGGGCCGGAATGGAAGCCCGCTGTGGCTTTTCACCTTCAACAGCCTGGCCCAGTTGCACATAAGGGCCAAAGCGACCAGCGCGGCGCGTGACTGGCAGGCCCGTTTCCGGATCTTCACCCAGCAGAATGCCATCTGCGGGCACATGATTGGCCGCACTTTCTGCATTAGTCGAAAGTGGGCGCGTGAAATTGCAGGTTGGATAATTGGTGCAGCCTACAAATGAACCAAAGCGCCCCAGCTTCAATGATAGTTGCCCATCCGCACAATTAGGACATTTACGCGGGTCACCGCCACCAGTCGGCTGTGGAAATATATGTGGCCCCAGAATGTCATTCAGGGAATCGATCACTTGCGTGATGCGCAAGTCTTTCACATCAGCAAGATTGGCCGTGAAGTCGCGCCAGAAATCACGCAGCACTTGCTTATAAGGAATTTCACCTGCCGAGATTTTGTCCAGTTGCTCTTCAAGATTCGCTGTGAAGTCGAACTCTACATAACGCTTGAAGAAAGACTCCATGAACGCCGTTACAACGCGGCCCTTGTCATCCGGGATCAGGCGTTTCTTTTCGATTCGCATATAACCGCGATCACCAAGCGTTTTGAGAATGCTCACATAGGTGGAAGGCCTGCCAATGCCCAGTTCCTCCAGCTTTTTGATAAGTGTCGCTTCTGAAAATCGTGGTGGTGGCTCGGTGAAATGCTGGACGGCAGCGATGTTCTTAACACCCGTCACATCCCCGCGCGCCATGGGCGGCAAGCGCCTGGCATCTTCATCTTCTTCATCATCGAGGTCTTCATTATAGGCGCGAAGGAAACCATCGAATTTTACAACCGATCCGTTGGCGCGAAACGAGTAATGCTTGCCGTCTTTACCCGTGGTGCCAAGATCAGCCGTTGTGCGTTCAAATTCGGCACTTTCCATTTGACTCGCGATGGTGCGTTTCCAAATAAGATCATACAGTGCCAGCTGCTCGCCATCCAAAATAGCTTTCACATGCTCAGGCAGTCGCACCGGATCCGTCGGACGAATGGCTTCATGCGCTTCCTGCGCGTTTTTAGCCTTGGTGGTATATTTGCGTGGAACCGAGGGTAGATAAGGTTCACCGAAAGTTTTCAAAATTGCATTGCGGGTGGAGGTAATGGCTTCCGGTGCCATGTCCACACCATCGGTACGCATATAGGTGATCAGACCCACGGTTTCGCCATCAATGTCCAAACCTTCATAGAGACGCTGGGCTATCATCATGGTCTTTGACGATGAGAAGCCGAGTTTACGTGACGCTTCCTGTTGCAAAGTTGAGGTACGGAAAGGCGGGAAGGGGTGCCGTTTTGCAGGTTTGCTTTCGAGGGAATCGACTGTGAAGCGCTCACCTTTGACAGCGGCTTCAATGGCTTTGGCAGAAGCCTCATCTTTTAGCTGCAGCTTTTCCAGCCGCTTGCCATCAATGCTGGCCAGAGCCGCGCCGAATTCGACGCCCTTGGTGGTGGAGAAGGTGCCATCAATGGACCAATATTCCTGGCTGCGAAAGGCTTCAATTTCCAGTTCGCGGTCGCAAATCAAACGCAGCGCTACAGATTGCACGCGGCCAGCAGAACGCGCCCCCGGCAATTTGCGCCAGAGGACAGGCGAGATAGTAAAGCCAACAAGATAATCCAATGCGCGGCGCGCGAGATAGGCATCCACCAAAGCCACATCGAGCTCACGCGGATTAGCCATGGCTTCAAGTACGGATGATTTGGTGATGGCGTTAAATGCAACGCGCTGCACGGATTTGCCTTTGAGCGCGCCCTTCTTTTTCAGCACTTCGAGCACGTGCCAGGAAATGGCCTCCCCTTCACGGTCCGGGTCAGTTGCGAGAATGAGACGATCAGAGTCTTTGAGCGCAGCAGAAATATCAGAAAGTCGCTTGGCGGATTTGCTGTCCACTTCCCAATCCATGGCGAAATCTTCATCAGGTTTTACCGAGCCATCTTTGGCTGGCAAATCGCGCACATGCCCAAACGAGGCCAGCACCGTGAAGTCACGACCTAGATATTTATTGATGGTTTTGGCCTTGGAAGGCGATTCGACGACGACGACAGTCATACAGGAGTCCCGTTAAAGTAGTGCCCGCTCATAGGGCTAAAGCACGACGCTGGCAAGAAACCCCTCATATGTGAAGAAAAACCACCTAATGCAACCCGTACACAACTCTGGGTTTGTTCACCTTAATTGTAACTCGCATATGTTGCGTTACGAACGGAATCATAGTGCAACTTGGCAGAGGCTAAAATTATGGTGGATAACCATGAATCAAAACACAACCTAAAGGAGAGTGCCGGCAATAAAAACCAGTTTAAGAAGAAAGCTGACCCGCGTGAAACAGCCCAATATATTGCTGATATGGTGCTGGAATTGCGAAATATGGCCAAAGCTGCGGATCTCAAGACACTGCAAGGTCTGCTGGAGGTGAGTTTTTATGAAGCCTTTTCGGCGGCCAACAAAATCGAAATTCCGGCTGAAGAAATTGAAAAGTTGCGTGTGTTGAGTAGAGCGTCGGTTGCTTGACGGTCAAAGCTTGTGCCGAACCTGCCCGATGGGTTCGGCATGAGCCACCACACGTTTGATGGTGGGGTATTTGGTCTGCAGGCCATTCTCAATGCGATCAACCACACTGTGCACTTCATAAATCGTCTCGCGCGGCGCAAAGCGGCAATGATAATGCACAAACAGTCCACCCTTGGTGGTGCGCACCCGCAAGCTATGAATATCGCTCAGTGTGTTTTCCAGCTTCGCCAATTTTAGCAATGCGACTTGAATCTTTTTTGTCATAACCGCATCTGCACTTTGCCCTTCGATTAACTGTAAGGGCTGTGGTTCAATGTGACTTTCAACTTCAATATCACCACCAAGACTGCTGCGAATTGCTCCTTCAAGTGCCGTAGCAATTACATGGGCAACTTTCAGTGTAGTTGAACCTTCAACTTCTAGATCAAAACTCACCGCCAGTTTCTTCTTAAGCCTTTGCACAGTGAGGTGGTGGATGGAAAGCCCGCGCTGAGCAGCAATCAACATCACTTTGTCAAAAGCCGTTTCACTATCAAGCTCAACAGGATTGATCGTCACTGTAACATCGGCATTGGGGTGCAGCAGTTTCGTCTCGCGTGCCAGATTGTCCTTGAGCGCCACGATATCAGTAATCGCCATCATGCGCGGCACATCGGCGGTCAGAGACACAAATAAAGCGCTTCCCACCGGCCGCACCCGCAATTGCTCGACTCGCAATACACCAGACATATGCTCAGCCAATTTGCGTATATCAACGGTCGCACCTTCGGGGGCTTTATCGAGCAGTGTTGCAATCGTCTGGCGACCGAGCTTCCAGCCAATCGTCGCAATAAAAATAGAAACCAATAATCCTGCGACGGCATCCGTCCACTGCCAACCATACCAAACGCCGACTAAGCCAATAAGAGCCGCAAGTGAGCTCCACATATCCGCTTCAAAATGCTGGGCATCAGCCGCCAAGGCAGCGCTAGACGTGGCTTTCGCAGTTTTGCGCAAAGCCCGTGAGCGATTAAAATCAATGAACATCGATATGATCAGAATGGCCGTCGCCCACCACGTCACTTCCACATCAGCATGGCCATTGAGCAAGCGTTTGATCGCCTCATAAGCAATAAAGACTGCCGTTCCCACCAGCAAGAAAGACTCAAATAGTGCCGCCACATTTTCGATTTTTGCGTGCCCATAGTGATGATCATGATCAGCAGGTTTATCGCCCCAGCTGATAGCAAACCACGTCACAATCGTGGCGGTCATATCCACAAGGCTGTGAATAGCTTCAGATAACATGCCCAGCGAGCCGGTGAGCAAGGCTGCTACAAACTTGGCCAGAGAAAGCCCGCCACTGGCCACCATAGAAATGAGGGCGACGCGTTTTTTTTCTGAATGATGGTGTGAATGATCATGCGACATAGCCGCTCTTTTAGCTGGCATGACGGTTAAAACAAGGCAGGCCCTGTGCAAATCACTGAGTACTGGAATAAGGAAAGTTATGCCAGAAAATAACGTTGAATTGGTCCCGACAGCGCAAGGCCGCAAGGCTGGAGCAATTACGTTTGGATTGTTGTTCTTGCTGGAATCTCTTGTGCGCTCGTTTAATTCCGGCGTGCTCAGCATCCAAGCTTATGATCTCTTGGGATCAAGCCAAAGAGTGAGCGTGCTGGGCACCTTCACATCACTTACAGTTTTGATCATCACCCTGATGATGCCGTGGCTATTTGGCAAAATGCGCAGGCGCTGGGCCTATACATTGGGCGGAATCTTGATGATCGCGGGCAGCATAGCGCTTGGTACATTCACAATTCAGGGACAGGTGATGGGGGTGGTCTTGCGCAACAGCGGTGCATCAATAATGAATGTCACTCTGCAACTTTATATTCTTGATCACATTCGAAAAGCTGATCTCACAAGCAGTGAACCGCTGCGACTGGCCATCTCAACATTCTCTTGGGTTATTGGTCCCATATCGGGTGTGTGGCTCTATACAAATTATGGTTCACTGGCACCGCAACTGGCTGCAATGGCCGCAGCGCTGCTGGTGCTGGCGGTATTCTGGTATTTGCGCCTGCATGATAAAGTCAACTTGCCATCCGGCACTTTGCAGCCTTTCAATCCCGTTGCCAATGTGGCGCGGTTTGTGGAGCAGCCGCGATTGCGGTTGGCTTGGGCCATTGCCTTTGGGCGCTCCTGTTTCTGGGCCAGCTTTTTTACCTACGGCCCATTGTTGATGATCGAAGGGGGCCTTGATAAAAAAACCGGTGGCATCATTATATCTGCGAGCCAATTGTTTTTGCTCAGCGCATTTATTTTCGGTGCATCGGCCAAACGCATCGGCGTGCGCGGGGTTATTGCTTTATGCTTCAGCGTGATTTCTATTTCAACAATTGCCGCGGGATTATTTGGAATTCATTCGCCGATCATCGCTGCCTCGTTACTGTTGCTCGCCGCTTTGTTTGCTTCTGGCATTGATAGCGTGGGCAGCATTCCCTATCTGCGCGCCGTGCATCCGCATGAACGCCAACGTATGACCGCAGTTTATCGCACTTTCATCGAATTCTCGGAACTCATACCCGGTTTCATCTTCGCCGTTGCACTGTCCTATTTTGATGTCTCAGTTGTTTTTATCATCTTGGGCATTTGCCTCAGCACCCTTGCGCTCTTAACATGGCGCTATATTCCAAAATCAATGTGAGAATCAAACATGGCCAATGCGCTTTTAATTGTCGGCAACAAAAATTACTCCTCATGGTCGCTGCGCCCATTCATGGCCATGGCCATGGCGGAGATTCCATTTGAAGACAAAGTCATCCCCTTCGGGCAACCGATCGGAAATGCCAAATTTACAAAAGCCATTAAACGCTATTCTTCTGCTGGCCTCGTGCCGGTGTTGGTGCACAAAGGTATCTCAATTTGGGATACGATGGCGATTATGGAATATCTCGCTGAAACGTGGCCCGATAAAAACTTGTGGCCCAAAAACAAGGCGGCGCGAGCTTTGGCGCGTTCTGCCTGTGCCGAGATGCATTCAGGGTATAGAAACTTGCGCGATGCCTGCCCGATGAATTTGCGTAGGGATATTAAACCTGTGCCTATGAACGAAGGTGTTTTGAAAGAGGTGGAGCGCATTGAAGCACTCTGGCGCCAATGCCGCAAAGCCTATGGCAAGGGAGGGCCATTTTTATTTGGAAAATTTGGAATTGCCGACGCAATGTTTGCCCCAGTCGTGACCCGGTTTGATACTTTTGACATCAAAGTTGCGGCAGACACGCAGCACTATATGAATGCCGTTTTGGCCACGCCCGCATTTCATGAATGGAAGGCTGCGGCCTTAAAAGAGAAATGGACTGTTGCCGAAGACGAAGTTGATTAAGTTAGCGACACGCGCCCACCCACATGACGAAGTGCGCGACCAGCAATTTCAAGTTCCAGCAATACTGCTAAAACTTTTTCAGCACTCATGCCACTTTCACGGATGAGATCATCTGTCTCAATTGCAGTGGGAGAAAGTAAGTTCAGGACGTGATTGCGCTCAGACACATCAAATTCCGGCGACAGTGGGCTTGTTTCAATATTACCTTCAAACAACATTCCATGGTGCGGCGGTCGCATGGATCGCAAGGCATCAAACACATCTTCAACCGAGGTGAGCATATTAGCGCCGTCTTTGATCAGCTTATTGGTGCCCTCGGAGCGCGGATCAAGCGGTGAACCCGGCACTGCAAAAACCTCGCGGCCTTGTTCGGATGCAAAGCGGGCGGTAATGAGGGAGCCCGACCGCAAGGCCGCTTCCACCACAATCACGGCCCGCGATATGCCAGAGATAATGCGGTTCCGCCTTGGGAAATGTTCGGCCTTCGGCGCAGTGCCAGGCAACATCTCGGTGATCAGAAAACCACGTTCGCCAATCAGTCGCTGCAACTTTTCATTCTCAGGCGGATAGAAATAATCAATGCCACTGGCAATTACAGCAGCCGTGTGAACCTGAACCGAGGCCTCATGCGCCGCTGTGTCAATGCCGCGCGCTAGGCCTGAAACAACCAGCAAACCAGCATCGGTTAAAGCCCGCGCGATCTGACGCGTAAATTTCATTCCAATGGCTGAAGCATTGCGTGCCCCCACAATGCCCACAGCATCAAGTTCAGCTAAATCCAAATTGCCCATCACACACAAAAGCGGCGGGGCCGCCGGAATGTGTTGCAGATAAAGCGGGTAACCGTGTTCGCCCATGGCCACAAATTGCGCACCTAAATTACTGGCCTTGGCCAACTGCAACTCAGCAACGTCCTTCGCGCAAATTTTCAAGTGCCGCTTCAAGCCCCCGCGCTGCGAAATTTCGGGCAGGGCCTCGAGTGCTTTTGTCGCTGTGCCGTAGCGTTGGACCAACTGTTGAAATGTAATCGGCCCGATGTTTTCAGATTGGCTGAGCCGCAGCCATGCCACTCGTTCATCATCGGAAAGCTGGCGCTTGGTGCTCATGGCGCTTTTGAGAAGGAGGACCGAGGCTCCACACCTTTGAGCAATCTTTGAATGTTAGCGCGATGCGTGATCCAAATAATGACAGTCAGTGCGCAGACCGCGACAAAGAAATCCGGTGCAAAGTAAAGGCTCGCCGGAATGGCCAGCGTTGCTGCACACAAAGCCGAGAGCGAGGAAACCCGCCGCAGGTAGAAAACCAAAACCCATGTAATTAGTCCCACCAAGGCTACGGGCCAAGTCCAACCCAACATAATGCCAAGTGCTGTGGCGACCCCTTTGCCCCCTTTGAAATTCAACCAAATGGGAAACACGTGTCCAGCCAAGGCGGCAAATCCGGCCATTTCTGCTCCCATTTTGCCAGCAAGTTTAATCCCAATCAAAACCGGAATAAGCCCCTTCAAAACATCACACAGCAAGGTGAGAGCTGCGATTTTTTTGTTGCCGGTGCGCAGCACATTGGTGGCACCAATATTGCCAGAACCAATTTTGCGCACATCGCCCAAACCAGCAGCTCTGGTCAACAGCAAACCAAACGGAATTGATCCGCAAAAATATCCTATAATGACAACAATAGTGTTCTGCATCAGCTCTCCGTTTGTGGAGCGTAGTTGTAAACTGTGCGGCCTGCAACGACTGTTTCAACAGCCCGCCCTTCCAAGGTGCGACGCTCAAATGGGGAGTTTTTAGAACGCGAACAAAGTGTTGCAGCATCCACCTTCCAACTAAGATTAAGATCAACCAAAGTGAAATCTGCCGGTGCACCGGCCTCCAAGCGTCCGGTCTCTAATCCCAATAGCTTCGCTGGAACTTGAGACATGGCCGCAACCAGTCGCTCTAGTGGCATGTTATCATTATGATAAAGCGATAGGGCCGCACTTAACATCGTCTCCAAGCCAATCGCCCCAAATGCGGCCTCGGCAAAGGGTAGCCGCTTGGTGTCGTCACTCTGCGGATCATGTGAGGAGACGATCACGTCAATCGTCCCATCAGCCACACCTGCCACCAACGCACGGCGGTGGTTTTCATCACGGAGCGGCGGCGAGAGTTTGAAGAATGTGCGGTAAGCACCAATGTCGTTTTCGTTAAGGACCAGATGATTGATCGATACCCCACAGGAAACCGGAAGCCCACGCGCCTTGGCGGCCCGCATCACTTCAACCGAGGCACCACAAGAAATCTGGCTAACGTGATACCGTGCACCAGTCATTTCGACGAGGCGTAAATCGCGCTCCAGCATGATCACTTCGGCCATCGGCGATATGCCAGCAAGGCCAAGCTTGGAGGCCGCTTCGCCAGAATTCATCACTCCTGTTGCCAACGTCGGTTCTTCCACGTGCTGCACCACCAGCATATCAAAATCGCGCGCATACATCAGTGCACGACGGAACATATTGGCGTTGCTCACAGCCTTGGTGGCATCCGTCACCGCCACAGCCCCTGCGGCTTGAACAAGGCCAATTTCGCACATCAACTCGCCGCTCAAGCCTTTGGTGATCGCGGCCATAGGGGCCACTCGCACTAATGCTGTGTCGCGTGCAAGGCGCAAAATATAATCAACGATCGCCGCATCATCGATTACCGGCTGGGTGTTCGGCATCACAATCATGGTGGTGACCCCACCCGCCGCTGCCGCTTCTGAAGCGGAAGCCAAAGTCTCGCGGTATTCGGAACCAGGCTCACCCGTAAACACCCGCATGTCGATCAATCCGGGGATCAGAAGTTTGCCCTGACAATCCGTAATCTGCGTGGCAGCACCTACCATTTCGCGCGTCACCTGGGGGCCAGCCGCGAGAATCCAGCCATCCTCGATCAGCAGGCCGCCAATGCCGTTCAGCCTTTGCTGGGGGGCAATCACATGGGCGTTCAAATAGGCGCGGCGATTAGATTTCATTGCGCCCCTCCATGATTGCGCGACAGCGCATCCAGCACCGCCATGCGCACCGCCACTCCCATTTCCACCTGTTCGCGGATCACGGATTGAGCGCCATCAGCCACGATTGAATCAATCTCCACGCCGCGATTCATCGGGCCGGGATGCATCACCATGGCGCCGGGTTTGGCATAGGCGAGTTTCTCTTCAGTGAGGCCATAGAAATGATAATATTCGCGGCTTGACGGCACAAATGCGCCCGCCATACGCTCCAGCTGCAAGCGCAGCATCATCACCACATCAGCGCCGTTTAATCCGGCTTTCATATTGCGATGAACTTCCACACCAAAATTCTCAATGCCCGAAGGCAACAATGTGGAAGGCGCAACGACACGCACGCGCACTCCCATTTTGGTAAGCAGTTGAATGTTAGACCGCGCCACGCGCGAATGCAGCACATCGCCACAAATGGCCACCGTCAACCCTTCAAGCTTGCCGAATTTGCGACGAATGGTGAGCGCATCAAGCAGCGCCTGGGTTGGATGCTCATGCTGGCCATCACCGGCGTTGATCACGGCACACGAAAGTTTTTGCGCCAGCAATTCAACCGTGCCGGAGGATTGATGCCGCACCACCAGAAAATCGGGATGCATGGCGTTGATCGTCATGGCCGTATCCAGCACCGTCTCACCCTTGGAAATTGACGAGGTGGAAACCGCCATGTTCATCACATCAGCGCCCAGCCGCTTGCCAGCTATTTCAAACGAGCTCTGCGTGCGGGTGGAGGCTTCAAAAAACAGGTTCACCTGGGTGAGGCCCGTCAAAATCGCATGGCGCTTTTCCGCCCCGCGGTTCACGTCCACATAAGTATCGGCCAAATCAAGCAAAGCCGGAATTTCAAGAGGAGAAAGATCGCTGATCCCCAAAAGGTGAGGGGAGTTAAATAGGCGAGGGCGGGGGGAGCGCGATGTCATTAAAAGTGTGGCTTAGGGCGAAGCGGTGCAGGGTGCAAGGGGTGGGGGTGAAGAATGGTTAGCGGGGTGGTAGCAAGAGAACGGAAATGAATAAGACTTGCCGAAATAGGAACTTTCCAGATTAATCAGCAGTTTCCTGCTCCGGAGTAGTGGGACTTTTCTTTGGGGATTTGCTTATCGTTGACTTCAGTTTCTGGGCGCCCATCCGAAGTTCATGAAATGGACTGCCATGAGATTCAACCTCGACAAGCCTAAGTGGTGCTTCTTCTAGTCTATCCAGCGCTGAACTAAACAAGCGTCGCTCCAAATCTTTGTCAATGCGTTCTGCTTCGCTGCGATAGCCCTCATAAGCTTTGGCCAATGTTGCTTTGAAAGCATAGTCCTCCGAAAGCCTAAACCTTTGGCCTATTTGCTTTGTCGCTAGCCACGCAAACCATACGGGAGCTCCAATACTAATCAACGACAAGACAAATTGACCAACAAGCTCAGTTCCGTTGGCCGTCGCAACATTCTTTAGCAGTTCGGAAATCTTCTCAACTCGGAGATAACCAATGAATCCTCCAAGACCAAGAGCAAGAAACAACCCGAAAACCCAAACCCACATCGAAATTGAAAGTGACCGTGCACGTAGATCAAAGGCACCAGCCAAGCCCGTGGTAGTAGCAATTCGATAAGCTGCTTCGCATTTAGAAATTATTTTGTCTGCCTTCTCCCTCAAACCAAATATATAGTACGCTTCGCTATTAACTTGGTCTAATTTAACTTTGGTAGCTTCTAATATGCTTTCAGAACTTGAGGCGTTAGCATTTACTTTATCTATTAACTCAGAAAGTTCCAGAGTAGTTGCCGGTAAGTTTTCTGCTGCTTCGTATGCGCTGTTGATCAATTTCAGTTGGTTTTGTACTTGATCAGTATTTACTTCCGCCGATTTTAGTTGGTTTTGGAGTGTTTCAATTCGACGTATTAGAGTTGAAGGCATACTCGACTTTGCAGGTAAAGTACGCCAACCGAAATTTGAATCTAGTACAAATGACACATACTGAAAAGTAGTTAGATATGGACTGACTGAGTTACCAGCATTGCCGTTAAAAAGATTTGGAACGATAGTTGCAGAAAGCGCTTTAATGCTTTCAGCCAAAGCATCAATTTTCTTTGCAAGTAGGCTCGTAACATCTTCTACAGAATCTTGCCTTAGCCTTGCTGCCAAATCGGCTGGTATGTCAGCAAGTTGTTCTCGATTGAGCGTGGCAGTATGCCATAAACCAGACAAATCAGGAATTCTTCTATTGTCGGTTTGCACTGCAAGTACCGTACTTGCTACGGTATCGAGTACCTCACACAGTGCTAAGATCGATTTGTGCATACTTTTTCCTCGCCTATGTGAATCATGGAACACATTAGGAACATTGGTCGATCTTTGCAAATCGTTATTCTAGCTGTGGAAAACATATATTGAATTGGGATTTGGAGTGTAATTTTTGACCAGTGTTAATTGCTAGGGACCTCATCCGTCGCTTCACGCCACCTTCTCCAGAGGAGAAGGGTGAAATAATTGGGGGCGGTGCCAGACCATACCCTTCTCCTTTGGAGAAGGTGCCCGAAGGGCGGATGAGGTCCCTAGCTAAGGGTTCGGAGTCTAGAATTGGTGCAGTGATCTTTTGAATTTCTCTGCGCTGAGCCTGTGGCTAGGGACCTCATCAGTCACTTCGTGACAGCTTCTCCAGAGGAGAAGCGTGAAGTTTAGGTTTGCCCGTCAGTCGAATATCCAATATCGTCATTGAATGGACCCTGCGCCTCTCGCCTATGCCCGCGCCAAGCGGATGCGCCGCGAACCCACTGCGGCTGAGGGAAAACTTTGGGGAGCGCTCCGCAATCGCAGTTTGGGTGGGTTTAAGTTTTATCGTCAGGTGCCTCTGGGGCCTTATATTGTGGATTTTATCAACCATGAATTTGGCGTGGTGATTGAGGTGGATGGTGCCACGCATGGGGATGCCGATGAAGTGGCGCGGGATGAAAAGCGGACGGCTTTTTTGCGGGCAAAAGGATTCCATGTTCACCGCGTTGGAAATTTGGATGTTTTTGAGAATTTGGGTGGGGTTTGTGATGGGATTTTGTTGGTGATGGCGGAGCGTGGGGGAAGGGACCTCCAAAAATAAATTCCTATCTCTCTTGACAGCTCCTATTCTATCTCTATATTCCTCTTCAATGAAACCGGAAAGGAGGGGACAGTGTCGACAGCGTCTCGAAATTGCCGGTTTCATCCGCAGCGCCTGCAGGTGCTGGGGCTTAACGCGCCCCTCACGTTCGGGAGCTTCGGCGGTGGACCTTGGGCATTACGACTCAAGCGCCTTCAATGGCTAACCAATATCACCGTCGGATTTAAAATCGCTGCTTTCCGTTTAATGGTTTCGAGCCTTATGGCCTTATACCACCTCCCACTCAGCATATGCGGGCTTGAAGCCGTGGCGGGAACTTTCCCTCCATCTTCATTTCTTCAATTTTCGCGCGGGCCGCCTAGGGTGCTGGCGGTGCGAGATTTGAATCACGCGTTTTGATGGCACGAAGCTCATCCAGCAGGGTTTGCAGGATGATGGCGGCTGCCATTTTATCAATATTGGCCTCACGTTTTTCGCGGCGGATTCCAGCTTCAATCATCTGCTGTTCAGCCTCGAAACTCGAAAGGCGTTCGTCCCAAAAAATAATCGGCAGGGGTGAGAGCTTGCCGAAATTTCTGGCGAAGGTTCTGGTGGATTGGCAGCGCGGGCCTTCGGTGCCGTCCATGTTGAAGGGCAGGCCCAACACGATGAGGCCGATGTTTTCTGCCGCCGCGAACTTAATAAGCGACTGCGCATCAGGCGTAAACTTAGTACGCTCAATGGTGTGGCGCGGGGTGGCGAATTGTCTTGTGTAATCGGCAGTGGCAACGCCGATGGTTTTGGCTCCAAGGTCCAAAGCCATGAGGCGCAGGTTCATGGGCAGGGCGGATATGGCGGGAAGTGCAGCATCGAGGAGGACGGACATAGGCTGGTCTTAGCGTTTTTTCTTGGTCTGGCAAACAACTCGAACTATGAAGCGCTATGAGCAAAAATATTGTCGGGCCCCTTGTTAATCCATTGCCACCGGGCACATTGCCTGATCTTCGTCCGTTGCCAGGGCGCTGGATGCGGCTCGATCCTTTGAATGTGGAACGTCACGGCCAAACGCTGTGGGATTCCATTAACGGCAAAGACGACAGTGGGGCACTTTGGACCTATATGTCTTTTGGACCTTTTGCATCGCAAGAGGTTTTCACAATATGGTTGAAAGAACGACAAGCACAGAAGGACGCTTGGTTCTATGCTTATGTTCGACGTGAGACGGGCGATGCCTTGGGCATGGGATCATTCATGCGCGCTGATCCGGCCAACGGAAGCATAGAGATCGGCAGCATTTGGTTGTCGAAAGCCTTGCAGCGCACCCGCGAAGGCACGGAAGCGATTTATCTGATGATGCGTCATAGTTTTGATGAACTTGGTGTGCGTCGCCTTGAATGGAAATGTGATGCTTTAAATGCGCCGTCGCGCCGCTCGGCCGAGCGTTATGGTTTCACATTTGAAGGCATTTTCCGTCAGCATTTCATCATCAAGGGCCGCAACCGCGACACGGCTTGGTTTTCCATGCTGGATACGGAATGGCCAGCTGTTCGTAAAGGTTTTGAGGCGTGGCTTGCCGAGGACAATTTCAATGCAGATGGCCGCGAGATTGCCAAGTTGCAGCTGCGCTAAGGTGATGCTATTCAGCGCCAAATTCAAATAGGAATCTTCAATGTCTGTTGATGAAAAAACTGTCCGGCGCGTGGCCAGATTGGCCCGCATTAAAGTGGACGATGCGGAATTGCCGCGCCTGGCTGGTGAATTGAATGTGATTTTGAACTTCGTTGAACAACTCAATGAAGTGAATATCGACAATGTGATGCCGCTGACTTCAGTGGTTGAAGTTGACATGCGCCAACGCGCTGATGTGGTGACTGATGGTGGCTATGCCAAGGCTGTCACGCAAAGTGCCGCCGCTTCCGAAGATGATTTCTTTATGGTTCCGAAAGTAGTCGAATGAGTTTAACAGCCCTTACCATTGCCCAAGCGCGCGCCATGTTGCAGGCCCGTGAAATTTCCGCTTTGGAACTCACCGAGGCTTATATTGGCGCCATCGAAAAAGCTAAGTTGCTCAATGCTTATGTGGCCGAAACGCCAGACCAAGCCCGCGCAATGGCCAAGGTTTCCGACGCGAAATTAGCCAAGGGCGAAGGCCGAGCACTGGAAGGCATTCCGCTGGGCATTAAAGATTTGTTCGCAACCAAAGGCGTTCACACCCAAGCCTGTAGTCATATTCTCGACGGTTTCAAACCCGGTTACGAATCCACCGTCACGCAGAATTTGTGGGAGGCGGGCGCAGTCATGTTGGGCAAGCTGAACATGGATGAATTCGCCATGGGGTCTTCCAACGAGACCAGTTATTATGGTGGCGTCACCAATCCGTGGCGGCGGCATAATTCCAATAAATCCTTGGTGCCGGGTGGTTCATCCGGTGGTTCAGCAACGGCGGTTGCTGCGCATATTTGTGCTGCGGCGACTGCTACGGATACGGGCGGTTCCATCCGCCAGCCCGCGGCATTCACGGGCACTGTTGGCATAAAGCCTACTTATGGCCGGGTGTCGCGCTGGGGCACGGTGGCGTTTGCATCCTCGCTGGATCAGGCCGGCCCGATCACACGCGACGTGCGCGATGCTGCTATTATGCTGAAAGCCATGGCATCGGTGGATTTGAAAGACACAACCTCGATTGATCTGCCGATTCCTGATTATGAGAAGGCCCTTGGTAAGTCGATTAAGGGCCTGCGTGTCGGTATCCCGAAGGAATATCGCGCCGATGGTTTGGCTCCAGAAATCAACGCGTTGTGGGAACGGGGTGCCCAATGGTTGAAAGAGCAGGGCGCTGAGATCGTGGAAATTTCATTGCCGCATACCAAATATGCACTGCCTGCTTATTACATTGTGGCCCCCGCTGAAGCTTCCTCCAACCTCGCGCGTTATGATGGGGTGCGTTATGGCTTGCGCGTGCCGGGTGATGATTTGATCGATACCTACGAGAAAACTCGCGCTGCTGGTTTTGGCCGCGAGGTGCAGCGCCGCGTGATGGTGGGTACGTATGTTCTATCGGCTGGTTATTATGATGCCTATTATGTGAAAGCTCAAAAGGTCCGTACACTGATTAAACGCGATTTTGATGAGGCATGGAGTAAGGTTGATGTGGTGCTGACTCCGGCAACGCCATCTGCAGCCTTTGCGCCCGGCGAAATTACGGATCCGGTTCAGATGTATTTGAACGACATTTTCACTGTAACCGTGAACATGGCGGGCTTGCCTGGCATTGCGGTTCCGGCAGGTCTGTCAGCCGAAGGCTTGCCACTTGGATTGCAATTGATTGGTAAGCCGTTTGATGAGGAAACTCTGTTTCAAATGGCAGCGGTCATCGAACAAGCAGCCGGGACATTCACAGCAAAGAACTGGTGGGCTTAGGCTAACGCAGTCTCCACCAGCCGCACCCAATAACTCACACCATGTGAAATCGCTTCGTCGTTAAAATTATATTCCGGATGGTGCAATCCAGCACTGTCACCGTTGCCCAAAAATATAAAGCTGCCTGGTCGCGATTCCAACATAAACGAAAAATCTTCGGCCCCCATGGTGGGTGGGGCTTTGCCGTCAACCTTGGTATTGCCAGCAACATCGCGTGCAACTAAAAGTGCCAATTCTGTTTCTTTGCTGTGATTAAAAGTCACGGGATAATAACGGCTATAATGAACATCAATCACAACGCCACAAGCCATAGCGATGCCTGCAGCAGTTTCCCTAATCCGGCGTTCCGCCGTATCACGCATCGTTTTTTGCAAGGTGCGAACTGTACCTGCAATTTCAGCTTTTTGTGGGATCACATTATAGGCATCGCCCGCATGAAATTTTGTCACCGACACCACCAAGGACGCTAACGGATCTGTATTGCGCGAAACAATCGATTGCAGCGCCCCAACCAATTGTGAAGCCGCAACAATCGGATCAATCGTTTGATGGGGAAGTGCTGCATGTCCACCTTGACCTGTGATAATCATATCAAACTTATCAGCCGCTGCCATAATCGCCCCATCACAAGAGGCGAATGAACCCAATGCCAAACCAGGAAGATTGTGCATCCCAAACACGCGGGAAATATGAAAGCGGTCCATCATGCCATCATCCACCATGGCTTTGCCACCTGCACCACCTTCTTCAGCGGGTTGAAAAATAAGCGCAACGGAACCAGAAAAATTACGTGTCTCAGCCAAATGTTTTGCAGCGCCCAGCAACATTGCCGAATGCCCGTCATGGCCGCAGGCGTGCATTTTACCGGAAGTTTTGGAAGCGTAGTCAAGTCCCGTCGCTTCGACAATGGGCAGGGCATCCATATCAGCACGAAGTCCAATCGTGTCACCAGCTCCGTTACGACCATGAATTATGGCCACGACACCCGTGCGTCCAATGCCTGCCACCACTTCATCACATCCAAATGACTTTAGTTTTTCGGTAATGAATTTTGCCGTTTCATAGACATCATATTGCAGCTCAGGAATTTGGTGAAGATGGCGACGCCACTCTGTAGCTTCAGTTTGGATTTCGAGAGCATTGTTAAGCAGTGGCATGATAGGGTCCTTCTTACAAACCCTCTTATAGCAAAGGCGCAAGAAAAAGGGGACAGCTTGCAAGAAAAAACAAACTGCACCTGTCATGCTCGACTTACTCATATGATGATGCGCTTTTTTGCAAGCGAAGTCATAAAAACTATTTTGTAATTTTGTAATGGCCGCAATATTTCAAAGTTTGGTTCTTTGTGATGCAGATTATTGTATAAACATTTTTGCCATTACAAAACTATCTAACATTGGGGTTTTTGCTATCGCAGCAAAAGGTGATGCAATGAAGGAAACCAAAGCGAGTGTTGCCAAAATCTTAGAGGTCACGTCCGTTTCTCCGCAAAATTAAATTTGTGATTAAGCCATAAGGCTTGTTGCGTTTGCGGTTGGATTGTCAAAGTTATATTGCAGCTTCGTGTCAGTCCCAAAACAAAACCCCAGATTTTCATCTGGGGTTTTGGCAAGAGAAGATTGCGGGATTTAAAGTTTTACAATGCGCAAATAGGGCTTCAATGTTTTCCAGCCTTGCGGAAATTTTTCTTTGGCGGCTTCGTCGGAGACCGAACCCAGAATGATCACATCTTCGCCCTGTTTCCAATTTGCAGGTGTGGCCACCGATTTTGTCGCAGTCAATTGCAGCGAATCCACAACACGTAAAATCTCATCGAAGTTGCGGCCTGTGCTCATTGGGTAGGTGAGGATCAATTTAATGCGTTTGTCGGGACCGATAATCATCACATTGCGTACCGTTGCGTTATCAGCGGCGGTGCGGCTTTTGGCATTGCCAGATGCATTAGGGTGAATCATGCCATAAAGTTTGGCCACTGTGAGATCGCTATCGCCAATCATAGGGTAGCTCACATCAGCACCAGTCACGTCTTTGATGTCTTGCTTCCAGCGTAAATGATCATCAACGCTGTCAACTGAGATGCCAATCATCTTCACGCCGCGCTTGTCAAACTCGGGCTTCTTCAGCGCCATGGACCCAAGTTCGGTCGTGCAAACCGGGGTGAAATCTTTGGGATGTGACACAATCATCGCCCAAGAGCCTTCAATGTATTCGTGGAAATGAATGCGTCCTTCGGTCGTATCCGCTTCAAAATCGGGAGCAATATCACCTAGTTGTAAAGTCATGTCGGCCTCCATTGAGTTATTGTAGATTGAATATAGTATTTCAACCGTTCGGAATAAAGAACAATTTTGTCAAATTGGCGAACGGTTATGATTTAATGCGGTCTCCCTTTGGATCGTAGAAACTGCTCAGTTGCACAGTTGCAGGATAACGCTTCCAAGCCAATTCCACTTCCCAAGTGCCTTCCTCAATCCAGTCCTTAGTCACACCATTTGAGTTTTTGACATATCCAAGTCCCAACGACTTACTTACGCGGTGCCCCCAAGCTCCGGATGTGGTGGAGCCGACGATCACACCATTCCGGTACATTGGCTCCTCATGGTAGATCATTGGGGCGGTTGAACCGTCATCGTGAAGCGCAATGCACACCATGCGTTTTGGCAAAACCGCCAGGGCCTTTTGCTTTAGTAACGCTTCGCGGCCAATAAATCCACCGGGCTTATTCCACGCCACAGCAAAACCAAGGCCTGCTTCAAGCGGCGATTCTTCGTCTGAAATATCATGACCCCAATGGCGATAGGCTTTTTCCATGCGACTATTGTTCATGGTGTGCATTCCGGCAGGAGTAAGACTGAATTCACCCCCTGCGTGTTGGATCGTCTCGAACACGTGGGCTGCAAATTCTGTCGGCATATAAAGTTCCCAACCCAATTCGCCAACATATGTAATACGGCTGGCGCGAACCCGGGCATAACCGATTTCGATTTCTTGAGAGGTGCCAAATGGAAACGTCGCGTTCGATAAATCCGCACCAGAAATCTTTTCCAATAGGGCGCGGGACTTCGGCCCCATGATTGTGAGCATCGGTAAGCCCGATGTCACATCAGTCGCAATACAATGAGCTCCTTCTGGCGTGTGGCGTTTCAACCAAGCCATATCGCGAGTTTGCGGAACAGCGCCGGTGACCACCATAAATTTATTCGCTTCAAGTCGTGTGACCGTAAGGTCCGCCTCAATGCAGCCACGCTCATTCAGCCACTGGGTGTAAACAATACGGCCAAGCTCCACATCCACATTGTTAGCGCTGATGCGATTTAGAACCACACAAGCATCGCGGCCTTCTACTTGGTATTTGGCAAAAGACGATTGATCAAAGAACACGCAATCATTCATCAAAGCTTTGGCTTCATGGTCAGCACAAGGCCACCAGTTTTGACGGCCATATGAATATTCATACTCTGCTTTCACGTTCTCCCGCGCGTACCAATTTGGCCGTTCCCAACCATTGATTTCACCAAACACTGCACCTAGATTTTTTGTATAATGATAAAATGGAGATCGCCGGACTCCACGCGCCGTCTCAGCTTGGCGATAAGGCCAATGCATTGCGTAGAGCAGGCCGAGTGATTCCGTGACGCGGTCATGAACATATTTTTTTACCGACTGGAATGGATGAATGCGGCGAATATCAATGCCATTCAAATCGATCGGAGGATGACCATTCTTGATCCAATCGGCCAACATTAATCCGGCACCACCAGATGATTGAATGCCGATGGAATTAAAACCTGTCGCCACAAAGAGGTTTTTCATTTCCGGCGCTTCACCCAGATAATAGCGATTATCCGGCGTGAAACTTTCTGGTCCATTGAAGAAGAGTTGAATGCCAGCCGTTTGCAGCAGCGGCACACGATTGATGGCTTTTTCTAAAATCGGTTCGAAGTGATCCATGTCTTCAGGCAAAGTGACAAAGGCATGTTCATCATCAATGCCACCGCCGCCCCATGGTTTGGCGATGGGTTCAAAAGCGCCCACCATCAGTTTGCCAGCATCTTCTTTGTAATACGTGCATTCATCTGGAACACGCACAATCGGCATATTGCGCGGTAAATCCGCGATGGGTTCCGATACGATATAGAAATGTTCGCAGGCATGAAGAGGAATATTCACGCCAGTACTCCGGCCCAATTCGCGGGACCACATGCCGGAAGCCACCACAACTTTGTCAGCCATGATGGTGCCGTCCGTGGTTTCAACACCTTTGGCTTTGCCTTCTAAACTGAGAATACGAGCCACCTTCACATTTTCAAAAACTTGAGCCCCGCGGCTGCGCGCGCCCGCCGCCAAGGCTTGCGTCACATCAGTTGGATTGACCTGACCGTCCTTTGGTAAAAACACGCCACCTTTGACGCCATCAAGATTATAAGCCGGAATACGCTCCTTGATTTCAGCCAGTGAAATCACCTGCACATCTAAACCAAAATTCTTGGCCATCGAAGCACCACGCAACAGCTCTTCATAGCGACCATCTGTTAACGCCAGCGAGATTGATCCATTTTGTTTGAAGCCTGTGGCTTGTCCGGTTTCTTTTTCCAAACCTTCGAACAATCCAGCAGTATATTTCGCCAGCTCGGTTAAATTGCGTGAAGCGCGAAGCTGCCCCACCAAACCAGCTGCGTGCCAAGTGGTGCCAGATGTTAGTTGTTTGCGCTCTAATAACACAACATTGGTAATGCCAATTTTGGTGAGATGATACGCAATCGAGCAGCCCACAATGCCGCCACCAATAATCACCACATCAGCTTGTTTTGGAAGTTGTTTCATCATGGCGCACCTAGCAAATCAAAATTTTATTCTAACGAACTACTTTTGCCAGCACAGCGCCAGCCTTAGTGCTTCATAGTGCCAGAACCGATTTTCCTTTGCGAGTGCAAAGACCTTTCGCTAAGGTGTAACAAATTCACTAGGACCAAAACAATGTATCAAGGTGACATTCCACCAACCGAAGCCCATCAGCGCCTCAAAGGCAATTCAGCCGCTGTGTTGATTGATGTGCGCACCCAGCCTGAATGGACGTTTGTGGGTGTGCCGCAGGTTGATCGTTTGGTACGGCTTTCGTGGCAGGTCTATCCATCCATGGATGTAAATGCTCGTTTCGTTGAGGAGGTCCAAGCTATGGGCTTGCCAAATGATGCGGAGATTATGTGCATATGCCGTTCCGGTGCCAGATCAGCATCAGCCGCCAATGCGCTCACGGCGGCGGGATTCACAAATTGCTGGAATGTGGCCCAAGGTTTTGAAGGCGACAAGGATGCAATTGGTCACCGCGCCAAAATGAATGGTTGGAAAGCCGCAGGCCTTCCCTGGGTGCAAAGTTAATGACAAAAAAGTCGCGGACGAAAAACGCTCCAAACTGGGGTGATAACACCAAGCTTGTGCGGGGCGGCCTTGAACGCTCCCCACATGGTGAAACCTCGGAAGCGCTTTTTCTTACTTCTGGTTATGTTTATGATGCGCCTGAAACGGCGGAAAACCGCTTTGCCGGAACTGCTAACGAAGAAGGCGGCTATGTCTATGGCCGTTATGGCAACCCCACTGTTACAATGTTCGAAGAACGCGTGGCGCTGCTGGATGGCGCTGAAGCCTGTTATGGCGTGGCCTCTGGTATGGCTGCAGTGTTCGGCGCACTCGCCTGCCAATTGAAAGCGGGCGATCATATCGTATCGTCAAAGGCTTTGTTTGGTTCGTGTTATCAAGTGATCACCCAAATTCTACCACGCTTTGGCATCGCGTACACATTGGTTGATGGTAGTGACCTTGAGGCTTGGTCAGCAGCGATTACACCACAAACGAAATGTCTGTTCTTGGAAACACCATCAAACCCCACACTTGATATTATCGATTTGGCCGCAGTGTGTGAGATTGGTAATAAGGCAGGTGTATGTGTGGTCGTCGATAATATTTTTGCCACACCCGTTTTGCAAAAACCGCTGAAATTTGGTGCGGATGTGATCGTCTATTCCGGCACTAAACATATGGATGGGCAGGGCCGCGTTTTGGGCGGCGCCATTGTTTCAACCAAAAAGTTCAAAGAAGAACAACTCAAACCATTCCTTCGTCACACCGGCCCATCTATTTCACCGTTTAACGCTTGGGTCTTGTTGAAAGGTTTGGAAACTATGAAGCTGCGCGTGGAAGCTCAAAGCATTTCCGCTGAAACGGTTGCGCAGCATTTGGGCGCCACGAAGATTATTTCGCGCGTAATCTATCCGTTTTTAGAAAACCATCCGCAGATGGAGCTTGCCAAGAAGCAGATGAGCATGGGCGGCACTATGGTGACCTTTGAGGTGGAAGGCGGCAAGGCCAAGGCCTTTGACGTGTTGCGCCGTTTGAAGCTCGTCGATATTTCAAACAATCTAGGCGATGCCAAGTCCTTGATGACGCATCCCGCCTCCACAACTCACCGTAACATCGGCCCAGAAGCCCGTGCAATGATGGGAATATCCGAAGGAATGTTACGACTTTCCGTAGGCTTAGAGGATATTAAAGATATTTTGGATGATGTGAAGCAGGCGATCACGGGTTAACCTTCAGCTGGCGCCACATCTTCAATCTTGCGCAAACCAAATCGCGTATGTGCCCATAGACGTTCATGCACGTAGTACAGCGCTATTTTTGTTATAATTTCAAAAAAGGCTATTGAGCCCGCAATTTTAAACGAACCTGTGAATATAAATCCCCACATTGCAGTATCAAGTGAACCGACAACGCGCCAGCTAATGGCTTTGGCGATTGAACGACGAGGATTCGAATTCGCATTCTTTGCGATAATATCAGCCATAACCTTCTCCATATTTAATTTTGCGCAGCAACGCCCCGTTGTTCAGTGCGGATTATTTTACCGTTCGCCGTAAAATGAATGCCGCATTCAATTTTGTCTTGCCCCATCCAGCGGCCTGCACGAGGATTATCCGCGCTACCGCCCGGCGATGTGCAAGTGAGCGGCATACAACCAATTGAATGGTAACCCGCCAGTTTAAGTGGGTGTGACGGCAGTTGATGGTTCACCATATAGGCTTGCAAATCGAGCGCCGTGAAACCAGCAAGCGGCTCAACTTTGAGACGCTCGCCGTCG
>JANMWK010000218.1:0-5516 GCA_031393975.1 Hyphomicrobiales bacterium | reverse complement strand
AAAGCCCACCTTCGCGCAATTGCTGCCAGAACTATTGATGATCTCTGGAGAGCCATCGGCAACATCTGCGCACTGTTCTCAGCCGAAGAGTGCTCCAACTACTTCGAAGCTGCTGGCTATGGATTCAATTGAAAGTGCGATGCTCTAGAACAGCCGGAATCGATAAGAGGGGAAACAATATTTTCTTGAGGCACCCAGATGGGCGTCAACTTGTTGACGAGGATGGCAACAGATTTTTGGATGATGAGATCAACTCAATTCCCGAACGATTCACGGATTGGTGGCAAGAGGACGGGTCGCTCTAGCACACTAGGGAGTCAAGTATGTAATTCCCTAATTTATCGACATTTGTCGGCCAGAGATCGTGCAGGTTTTGCCATTGGCATGATGAGGCAGCATTGCTTGGGTTGTATCGGTCATGTGGCGCTACTCTGGTTATAGAAAACCTCTAATTCACAATTTATGCCACAGGCTAATTAGATGTTTGTTAGTTTGAGAATTCAAACACCACCCGTCCATCACATACTGTCATCACCGGCTTCACGTTTCTAATATTATCTGGTGCTGTGTTTTCCAGATCAGAATCCAATACCAGCACATCGGCCAGATAGCCTGTCTTCAACATGCCCTTTCGATCTTCCATAAATTCCATGATCGCACCTGCCTTAGTAAATCCGTGCAGCGTGTCCATCAGGCTTTGCTTTTGATCAGGGCAGTCCGCGCTGGGAGGCACGCAGGTCATGGCAGCTTCTATTCCTAGGAAGGGGTTTAAGGGCGCTACGGGCCAATCGCTGCTGAAGGCTATGGTGGCTCCAGTTTTGCGCAGGGTTTGCCATGGGTAAGACCAAGGAAGTTTGTCGCCCAAACGGCTCAAAATCGGTTCTTTTGGAACACCAGGCACACCTACGCCTGCGATGGGCTGCAGGCTGGCGATGACGCCCAGTTGATTGAGTCGCGGGATATCATTGGGGTGGATCACTTCAATATGTTCGATGCGGTGGCGGCTGTCACGCTTGCCGTTTTGTTTTTGCGCAAATTCGAAGCCATCTAAAGTGCGGCGCACCGCTCCATCGCCAATGGCGTGGACACTGATTTGCAGTTTGTGTTTATCGACTCTTGCGGCGATGTCGTTGAATTGTGCGGCGGTAAACAAGGGTGCGCCGGTGTTGCCGGGGTGGCCGGGATAATCATCCAGCATCAGCGCGGTCAACGTTTCCATCACGCCATCCATGAAAACTTTCACGCGGCCAGAATGCAGCATGTCGCCTTTATATTGGGCATGCATTTTTGCGGCTTCATCGACGCGGGAAATCGCAAAGGTGCTTTTCTGGTGGAAGGGGATTTCCACACGGGCGTTGAGTTCGCCACGATCCAAAATATTTTTGAGAAGCTCAAGCTGATACCAATTTCCATCCATATTGTGCAGCGATGTGATGCCAAGCGCATTGGCATGGGCGATGCCACGCATTATAAACTCTTCATCAGATTTGCGCTGCTCTGCGGTGGCAGGCGGCACTGGGTTTTCACCCGTGGTCATGCCCAGCATTTCGCGGCCTTGCGTAGGGGTGAGACGTTGAACCGGAATATAAGCGGCGGGCTCGCGCAATTCACCGGTGGCATTGCCTTGCGAATCGAGAACAATTTCATTGCCCACCGGAAGATCGCGCCCGCGCATAATGCCTGCGGCCTCCAACGCTTTAGTGTTGGCCCACATGGTGTGGTGGTCAAAGCAGCCAACAATAAAGGGCACGTCTGAGACAATCTGGTCCAGCAATTGGCGCGTGAGCGGGCCTTCCTTGCCTAAGCTTTCATGCGCAATGCCATTGGCGATGACGACAGCGAGGTTTGGCCGTGATTTTCGATATTCAGAAACTGAAACCGATAGTTCATTTAAACCACTGACATAATTAATCATTAAACTATCAAGCTCAACCGCACCGCCAAACAAATGCACATGACCTTCGATAATGCCGGGCATGACGGTTTTCATCTGCGCATCGACCACGCGGGTGTGATTGGTGCGTAGAGATTTCACATCATCAGCGCTGCCCACAGCGATAATTTTGTTCCCCGCAATTGCAAGTGATTGCGCGAAGGGCTGCTCCGGATCCATGGTAATGACGCGGGCGTTGGTGATGATGAGATCGGCGTGTTGCATTTTTCCCTCGGATTTATTTGTCCCAGAATGTCCCCTTGAAATTCTTTATGCAAGAGAGCAAGTTGGCTTCGTCGTTAACAATTGAAAGGAGGTGATCCCATGTCGAGTGAGTTCAACGCTAATGAGGCCCAGACATTGCGGATTAATTCCGTTGGGGTAACCGCCTAACAGAATGCAATGTTCGAAGCTTCAGGAAGCTTCTCACGGCAGAGCCCACTGATCGCATCAGTGGGCTTTGTTTTTTGTGCGCGGGCCGCTAGAGAGTGGCCATGAATATTTGGGATATCCTCACGGCTGATGTGCGCGCCAATCCAATTGCGCTGCGCCATTATTTTTCGCGGGCGCGGTTTGCGCGGGAAGATGCGCGGGTTCGAAGTTTACCCCTTGCTACAATGCCGAAAGTGACGGGTGTGCCACCTGAGGATGGTGTGGGGCCCGTGTTATTTGCAGTGGCTGATCCCGGTTATTTCAATCGTTTTGCTCCCATGTTTGTGAGGTCGGCAGCCATCAACAGCCCGCAAAGTGCCGTGCATATTCATGTGATTGGGGCTGATCAGAGCGTGGTTCTGCCAGCCATTGACGGGCTGCCAAAACATTATAGCGTGACGTTTGAAGGCGCTGATTTTTCAAAACTGCCGGGGCCACTGAAGGGCCGCTATTGTCAGTCGATGCGCTTTGTGCGGCTGGCGCAGTTTGTGAAACAAACAGGTCGTGACTATGTGGCCTTTGATATTGACGGGTTGTTTCAAAAATCATTTGCTAATTTTAGTGATGAGTTTTCGGGGGACGTGGGACTCATTGTGCGGCCTGAATTTTCCGATGCAGGATTGCGCGTGAATGCCGGCGTAGTGTTTATGCGAGCAACTGAGGCAGCGCAGAATTTCATGGACCGCGCCGCTGTGCATATGGTGCAGCATTTGCAACACGCACCCTTCATTGAGAAATTGGATCAGCGGTGCTTGGCAATGGCGATGGATGAAACCGTGAAGCCGTTGCCAACTGATCTTTATACGTTTGAACCGGGGCAGGGGCACTTTTATTCGGCGAAGGGGAAGGCGAAGAATGAGGTTTTGAGAGAGGTGTTTTTGCGGGGGAGTAAGTCAGACGGAGTTGCAAAGTGACGGCGCCGTAATCAACGGTTTATTGAGTGAAATGTGGAAATTGGAAAAATAGAGCGCCCTGTTTTTAATCCAAGCGCGGGCGAGGTTCCAGATTGATCCCGCCGATTTCTTGAAACGAAGAAACGATGTCTTGTACCCAAGATCCCAACTTTTGAGGCTTTTCCATTGGCTTATAGTCTCGGATCAAGCGTTCACGCATCTCTTCCTCCATCGAGCGCCCGTTTTCAGCTGCGCGACCTCGGATAAGGCGCTTGGTTTCATCAGTGATGTCAATGCTATCAATGCTATCACTTTTCTTCCCCCTTGCATCTCCCTAGCACTTCCTTCATAAGCCGCTCATCTGAAGGCACCCGCTGGGGGCTGAACGGAAGGGGTGTTTTCCATAACATCTAGGAACTCAAGTTCCGGCTTCCCGTGTCTCCGCTCTTTACTGATCGGCTTAACCATCCTTTCTCCTGGATCGTTAGAGGCTCTGCGCTGGTGGTTTTGGTTGTTGAAACTTAGAAAGGATGTTTCCCGATATGGGTCTCTATGAACACACATTCTTGGTTCGCCAAGATGCGACACAAACGCAGGTTGATGCGTTGTTGGAGCAATATACGGCTGTTCTCAGCGCTGGCGGTGCCAAGGTTGAGAAAGTTGAGAATTGGGGCATCAAGTCGCTCACATTCCGCATGAAGAAGAACCGCAAGGCTTACTTCACGTTCCTCAATATTTCTGGCCCCCATGCTGCAATTGCAGAAATGGAACGCCAGATGTCAATCAGCGAAGATGTTATTCGCTATTTGACCATCAAGGTTGAAGCGCTGGAAGAAGGCCCATCGGCCATGATGCGTAGGCGTGACGATCGCAAGCGCGACGATGAAGGTTTTAGCATGAACAACATGGATGAGGTGCTCTAATGGCTATGGAACAAGGCGCACGCCGCCCATTTTTCCGCCGTCGCAAAAGTTGCCCGTTCACGGGTCCAAATGCGCCGTTGATTGACTACAAGGATATTCGCACGTTGCAGCGTTATATTTCTGAGCGTGGCAAGATCATTCCAAGCCGCATCACTGCGGTTTGTGCCAAGCGTCAACGCGAATTGGCCAAGGCCATTAAGCGCGCACGTTTCATGGGCCTGTTGCCCTACGTAATCGAATAAGGGAGACGAACACATGGATATCATTCTCCTCGAACGTATCGCCAAGCTTGGGCATATGGGTGAAGTGGTCAAGGTGAAGGATGGTTACGCCCGTAACTTCCTGCTGCCAAACGCCAAGGCGCTTCGTGCCACAGCCAATAACAAAGCCAAGTTTGAACGCGACCGCACCATGCTGGAAGCTAAGAACGCCGCCACCAAGGCCCTTGCTGAAACCGAAGCCAAAGCGATTGAAGGCAAAAGCTTCGTCATCATCCGTCAGGCTGGTGAGTCAGGTCAGCTTTATGGTTCTGTGTCTTCGCGTGATATCGCTGAAGCCGCAGCGGCTGCTGGTTCCACTGTCAACCGCAACCACATTCACATTGAAGCGCCGATCAAGTCGATCGGCATTTACACTGTGCAAGTTGGTCTGCATCCTGAAGTTTATGTGCCGGTCACTGTTAACGTGGCTCGTTCAGCAGATGAAGCTGCAGCCCAGGCCCGGGGCGATGATCTTTCTGCCAGTGGCGCAACAGAGCGTGCTGAAATGCGCGCTGCCGCTGAAGCTTTGTTTGAAGAAGCCCAAGCTGAGGTTGCTGCTGAAGAGGATGCCGAGCCAGTTTCAAAGACACGGCCTAAAACTAAGGCCAAGAAGCCTGATATTGAATAATGGGTTTTACTTGAAGTTTGAAAGGCCGCTCGAAAGAGCGGCCTTTTTTTAATGGCCGCCGCCGGCGGCTGCTTTTTGTGGAGCTGGTTTTTGCATGATAGGAAGCATCATCACAATTGCCAAGAATAGGAATGTGAGCAGATAAAAAATATCAGCGATGGCCAAGGTCATGGCTTGCTGGCGCACCAGACCTGCTAATTTTGCGAGTGCCGCAGTTCCTGCGTCGGAACCCAGTGTTGCGAATGCACCGGTCAAATTATTCAAAGTTTGCTCAGCTTGAACGGAGCCCCAACTGACGGATTCATGCAAGCGTTCCAAATGCAAATCCATGCGTTGGTTCATTACGGTATTGATGAGGGCGAGGCCCACCGCACCACCTAGATTTCGAGTGAGGTTGAACAGGCCCGATGCGCCGCGCAACTCCATTGGTTTTAGAGTTCCAAGGGC
>JANMWK010000172.1:0-5287 GCA_031393975.1 Hyphomicrobiales bacterium | reverse complement strand
ACCGAAGGCGCGGGAAGTTCATACTCGTCGAGGCAAATACTGTCGAGCCTAGCGCCCCTTTGACCGTCTAGCATCCATGTCAGGCAGCGCCTGAACATCGGATCGTCAAACGACTGCTGAAGTGGCTCGGCTGCACTTGCGCCAAACAGACCGAGGATGAAAAACATCGACAGATTCAGAATCCGCATTGGCGGCCCCTTCGGAAACCTGACTTTAATAACCATCAGTCCCCGCATCATCGATCAGGACAGTCCCAATGTCCTGACAGTAGGTTGAAAATCCCCTGAAATTTGCCTGAAATCCGGATAGCTTCGCGGCCCTCATGCGTAGACCTGTCGAGCGCCAAAAAGGGCAACCCATTCACAAATCTTTGAGGTGGCAGATCATTAGTCAAGTTCAAAGCGTAGTCAAAACCTTCGACCTACCATATCTCAGATACGGTGCCCTATCACGGGTGGAGCGCGTAGCTTTAATCCATAGAAGAAGATTAATCGGGGCGCTACTCTTGCAATACTACGGTTTCATGGCCTAGGGTTTTGTAAAACTTCAGTCGAACCCCTTTCCCGGAGAACTTCGGCAATGTACCAACGATTGTTCGCAGCAGTACTGTTCATCGGCATACTTCACACCTTGGCCAACGCAAGTGGAGAGTCTACTATCCTTTTTGTGGATGGTCGCTGGACTGGCGGCAGCGAGATTGGTCCCAGCAGCAGAAGGCTTGAAGAGTGTTGGGTCCGCACGACTTTTAGCGATAGCACCACGATTACGCTGGCAAAACGAAGCGACCGCATCTGGCACCTGAGATTGTCAAATCCCGGCTGGCGACTGCCACTTTCCCACCTGTACGATATGGTCGCGCTGGTCGATTTCTATCCCCGACTTCATATCGCCGGCCAAGCCAAGAGTCCGATAAGCCTGGAGATTGCAAACCTTGACCAGATATCTCTTTTAGGACTCATCGAGAATGGGCACTCGATCGATCTCATGTCCGACGGTTTCAATGTAAAGTATGACCTTGAAGGTAGCGCCAAGGCTATCGAGAAGGTTCGACACTGTTTCGCCGATTAGCTTGCTGCAGAAAAGCCCGCTATGGTTGGTGACCGAACAAGAGCTATCTATTGTTTGCCAATGACCGATCTCGGCATCGAACATTCCTTGTATCGCCTGTCAGAAATTAAAATCGCTTAGCAGTTTGTGTTGTGCGCATTGCCGACACTCAATCCGCCTTCACCATAACTTCCGAATTTGGATAATTTGCGAACTTGTGAAGAAATTGCGCATAGTGTCTTTTCATATTAGGATGCCGTTCTACAATTACTCGCGTCGAACAGGCGAAAGGTTGGGATAGCAATGGAAAAAGATGCTGTCATCGCAATCGTAATGGACTACTTCGAAGGCTGGTTCGAAGGCGACATCGAACGCATGAAGCGTGCGTTGCATCCCGACCTGAATAAGCGCAGCGTGCGCGTTGAGGTCGCTGGAGTAAAGCTTTCGAACCCTTCGACTGCTCCGCAAATGATCGGTTGGACTGGCGAAGGTGAGGGCAAGGCTGAAAGACCGACCGACCTCGCGATCAGGGTCAGGGTAGATGATGTTTATGAGCACATCGCGACAGTAACGGTGCACAGCGCAGTCTACATCGAGTATCTGCAGCTGATGAAAACACCCGAGGGATGGCGCATTGTAAATGCGTTATACATGCGCCGACCGTAGCACCAACACTTGATGCAACACCCATGGACATCTTAAGCGAAGACTGGTGCGGGCCGTCTGACTCTAACCGGCATATAGTTGGGGCACAGGTCACTACACCTATAGCGATGGCCGGAAACGCGATTGCAGCTTGGCGTCCCTCGAACAGGTATTAGGAAGATAGAGCCCGCACCAGTGAGGGCCTTGTGCTTTGGAGGGGCGGCGAGATTAAGCGCTTGGCCAACTGGCTGGGCCTGCCACAAATTGGAGTAAAGTGAGATCATCAATCCGAAACCAGTCTGAATCCCAAATGCGCAGGCGGAACCCCTGTTGCACATCCACCTGAAGCAGGTTCCCGAATGAAAATTGAAACAATCGCTTCGTGTTCTCCTGCTGCGACATAGGCAGGGCACGAATCTTCAAGGTCGGCTCTGAAGCAACTCGACGTCCACTCCCACACATTGCCATCAAGATCAGCTATGCCTTCTGGTGTGGTAGAGAATGAACCGCTCTTTTGAACTGGTCCACTAACAGCTTTTTCCTGTCCATATGTTGCCGCCCAGGCCAGGCGCGGGTCGGTAAATAGGGGCGCAAGCTTTGGGTGAGCGAGCGTACGATCAATAACGCGCCATTCAGCAAGTGTTGGCAACCGCAACCCCCCACCGGCTCTTCTGTTTGCCCATGCGAGATATTGGTTTACGTCAAACCAGTTCACACCCGTCATTGGAAAGGCCCCTGAAGGCTTGCTCGCTGCTGTATTAAGCTCACAGCCCCCTTCAACATAACATTGAGCCCAAGATGCAGCATTCACTTCAAAACGTGATACCCGCAAGTTCTTTCCCGCAATCTTCACCGATTGCATTTGGTCTCGAAAACTAGCGTCATGCTGATGAAACGGCCAAAGAAAAACCAGCGCTGCTAAAATCCCCGCAATGCCGGTTCTCAGCATTTTTCTAGCCCGTAATGGGTGCAGGCTTCGAAACTTGCATCATCAAATCATCGTTCCATTCGCCATCAACTTTAACATGGGCAGTCGCACCCAGCATAACGGCTTCAATTAGGTTATGATTGACATAGGCATAAATGCCAGGTTGCCGGAATTTATAAAGCATCGCTCCGGCTGAGCCACCACGGATAAACCATGTTTCCAATCCTGTTGCAGGCGCATCGGCAAATGAACCAGTATCCCAAACAAAATCGCCATGGCCACCAATAAGATGAGGCCTAGAATCGCGGTTGGCCTGCGCGTGAATAAACATTACAGTTTCACCCACTTTGGCCTTCAAAGCATGCTCACCCGTAAGCGCTCCGGCCTTGCCGTTAAACACCACATGGGTGGGCGTCAAACTACGCATCACATCCAAACAATCGGCCAAATCTTCGCCAGCAGTTTCATATTTTTTATAGGCTCCAGTCTCGTCACGCGGGATATAGAAATCTTGCTCACCAATATAATAAGCAAGATCATACTTGAGAACATTGCCCTTGCCGTCTTTCAATCCGTCGCGTGGTAAAACCATAACGGCTCCATTCATACCGTGAACTACATGATAAGGGATCATCACATCACCTGGCGCGCAATGATAGACAAACACGCCTTGTTTGATGGCCTTCCAGCGCAGAACAGTTTTTTCGCCGGGAAGAATTTTGGTCAAAGCCCCGCCGCCAAGGGCTCCCGTCGACGCATGGAAATCAATGTTATGTTCCATCGCATTGGCAGCAAGGTTGATCAATGTCAGTTCAACATAATCGCCTTCATGCACAACAATCATCGGACCTGGTACCGAGCCATTATAAGCAAAAGCCCAAATTTCCGTGCCATCACCGTCAATAACGATCTTTTTTTCCTCAATCGTCAATGTGACCTCAACAATTTTGGGCCCACCCTTCGCAACTTGGTCATGTTCCGGTAAAAATGGTGGGGCCACCAGAGTTTGCTTCACGCGTGGTAGTTTTGAAACATCTGTCACTTCCTCGGCGACGGAAACATCAGGCGCCGCCAAAGTAGTAGCAGCCACCGTTATTGCTGTTGCGGTCAATAGTCTACGGCGCGAAAGTACTGATGGAATCATTGATTGAAGCGTCGACATGAGTTGATCCTTTCAAAAACAAATCTAATTTATGTGTGAGACGAAAGTGTCACTTCACTTCAATCACAGTCCACATGCCTGCCATGTAGTGGCCAGCAATGTTGCAATATAAAATGTATTTACCCGGCGCTAAATCCAACGTGAGGGACGCCGATTTGTTCGGATTTATCTCGGCAACAGAACCCAGAGTTTGGACGGATTCAACATCAACTTTGCTGCGATTTTGGTCAAAAGGCAGAATCTGATTTTCATCTGCGATGCGTGCCAAAATAACTTCGTGAACCAAGTTGCTTGCCAAATTGGTGACATTGAATTTTACGTTTCCATGAGCAACAGTCTTAGGATTTATGTTGATGCCCATCTTGGCCATCTTCATGTCGGCCTTCATGCCCATTCCCAAAGCAAGCGAAGTGTTCAAATCACCAGTGCCAACCTTGTCAATCAAAGTCACTTTCACAACAGCTTCTGCTTGAGCTGCAGTTGCCATCACAGCAGAAAAAATTAATACTTTACCGAGATTGCCAACTAGCGTCATTATGAACTCCTGTTATTTGCATCTCCATCAGTTACGGAAACGCGATTAAGTTCGAAAACTCACATTTTACTTTTGAGATAAGCGATAATATCTGCGCGCTGTGCTTCGTCTTTGATGCCGCCAAAACCCATCTTAGTTTTTGGCACGATCGTTTTGGGAGATTCGAGATAAGCGCCTAGAGTTGCCTCGTCCCAAATCGCACCAGTTGCACCATATTCCTTCATGCCGTCAGAGTAATTATAGGCATCGGCGGTGGCCACTTTGCGTCCAACAATGCCAAAAAGATAAGGCCCAACCTTATTGGTTTTGTCATTTACACCGTGACAAGCCGCGCATTTTTTAAAAACCTGCTCACCTTTGACGGCATCGCCATCGGCTAAGGCAACACCCACCATAATTAAGAAGCCAAGGCCCGATATAACTGAAAGACGCAGACCATCTTGGACTCTGGCAATTTTCATCATCATTTAAATCTCCGTTATTTCACTCATCATGAAAGAGCGGAGGCCAAGCGTCGTTGACCTAGATCAACAAACTATGCCGATTGTGCTTGAATATTAAAACTCTCGAAATACCACGCAGCTTGGCTTAAACTAAAACAAACGCCAAAAATCGCTGCTTGCGCAGGACATAGCCTACTTGGGCGAAGCCTGGTGCGGGCGGCCGGACTCGAACCGGCACGGGATTACTCCCAACGGATTTTAAGTCCGTTACTTGTCGTGTTAATTAGTTGATTTTATTATATTATTTATAAATAAATATGAAAATGTGTAAGTTTATGTGTAAGTCTTTTGGCCTTATTTCCGGTTAAGATAGCAGAGCGGAAGCAGTGTCAATGGCGGAGACAAATTGTGCCAGAAGGCGGCGTAAAAGTGTACCAGTCTGGTTGATTAAAAAGGGCGGTGAGGCCCTTGGTTCGGTATTATTAGTTTAGGGTTTAGGGTTGAGCGCTATGAGCCACGTGGATCGT
>JANMWK010000137.1:0-75757 GCA_031393975.1 Hyphomicrobiales bacterium | reverse complement strand
GAGGCTGAGCAGATAAGTCGTGAAAGCCAATTTGAGCGAAACCGGGTTGGTGCCCAAATCCGCTGCAATCGCCGGAAGCGACGTGGCAATCACCGTCGCATCCATGTTTTCCATAAACAGCGCAGCGGCAATTACGAGGGGTAGGATTCGATTTGGGGACATTAACAAGGCATAGCGGGGCTTTGAAACTTTGCCAATGAAACATAGTGCGAGCCTCTGACAATCAAAAGTCGATCTGAATTATGGATATTGCAGTGAGTGAAAGAACCTTGCATAAGCCCCTAAAAACACAATTTTTGTATACTTAGAGTTATGAACGTAATAATTTGGTCCACTGTCATCGCAGCTTTAAACCACGATCACAGGAACCGTAACCTAAAAACTATTCCTGCAAAAAAGCCAAAAGATCTTTGGTAAAGCGGTCTTTATGGGTGGCAAAAAGGCCATGAGGTGCGCCTTCATATTCAATCAGCTTAGAGTTTTTAATTCCGGCTGCCGCTGCACGACCAGATGCATCAATTGGCACTGTTTTGTCTGCCGTTCCATGAATGATCAGCGTTGGCACGTCGAACGATTTTAGATCAGGACGGAAATCAGTTTGCGAAAATGCGCCAGCACAGGCCAATGTGGGCTTTAGTCCTGCCATCATTGACAAGTCGCATGACCACTCCAACACTTCATCACTTGCACCCTTTTCAAAAATTCCAACACCGTAAAAATCTTTGAAGAACGAGGCAAAGAAATTAGCACGGTCGGCCTTCATGCCTTTGGTCATCTCGTCAAAAGCTGACTGTGGTGTACCATCTGGATTGTCGTGTGTCTTTAACATAAAAGGAACAATGGATGAGATAAGCGCGGCTTGCTTTACACTCCTACCTTTGTGGCGCGACATGTAGCGGGCAACTTCTCCACCCCCCATGGAAAAGCCAACAAGTGTTGCATCCTTGGCGTCACAGGCTTTCATCACATCAGCCAAATCATCGCTCAGCGTATCGTAGTCATAACCAGACCAAGGTTGGTCTGATCGGCCAAAACCACGGCGATCATAGGCGATTGCACATAGGCCTGCATCAGCAATGGCCATAGCTTGATCGTCCCAACTGTCAGATGACAAAGGCCAACCGTGCATCAGAATGACGGGGCGTCCTGCGCCCCACACTTTTGCATAAAGTTCCGTACCATCGCGGGTTTTGATTTTGGTCATTTTGGTCATCCTTAGGGGTGCGTTGTAGGTTCAGGCTCCGCCGCACAATTTATACGGCAGAGCCTTGTCTATTGTTGTTAAGCTTTCAAAAACGGCTTGGCAGCTGCGAGCACGTCTTCCTTGGTTTTGGGTTCATCAAACGCCGAATCCCAAGCCTTTTTGCCACCGATCCGTCGAACGATTGCCGCATGGCGCGCTTCAACTGAATGGATTTGCAATGCTGCCGTTAGGATGTCGCCGTTCTCCATAAGATTCCCAGCTTGGCCTTTGTAAGCAGCCACACCAAGGTCTTCAAAAGTTTGCGCCAATGTGAGGAACGTGTCAAAGTTCGTGAACACATCCGAATATTTACCACCCGCCGTAAAATCAGCCTGTGGCCGCTTCACGGCTGCAGAACCAAGAGCTCCGGAAAGAAACTTCACATGTTGTGCTTCATGAAGTCCAATATTCGTGAATACTTCTTGGTGCTCCTTTGGAATAAAGTTCTTTTCCAACGCTGTGCGATAAAACGCATCTTCAATATGTTCGAGTGTCAAAGCAAAATTCAGAGTATCGACAATCTGCTTTGGTAAAGCCGCGCCAAAGACTTCACTCGAAGCAGCTGCCAGAACCAAAGGTGCAGAAGCAAATAATCCGAGTGATTTTGCAGCTGACGTGAAAAGACCACGGCGATTGCCCACGAGACGAGAAACGAGTTCAGGGTCCAAGCGGCCGAGAAATGGTTGAGTGTTCATGATTATTTCATTCCTACAATGCTGTTTGCGGTAACTTGAGTTTTAATAAACGGTCCAGCCGCCTTCAAAACTTCAGCAGATGGTTTTGCGCCATCGAGGCCATTTTTATCAACCACTTCGGGGTCAGCAAATGCAACGCTTCCGGGCTGCAACATGTCACGAATGGTTGCGGCATGGCGGGCTTCAACCGATACGATCTTGCCTGCGGCCAAAAGATAATCCGGGTTTTTGATCAGCTTGCCAGCACCGTTATAAGCTGACACACCCAAATCTTCGAACACTTTGGCTGTGCCAAGAACACTTTCTCGCTTGGTGAAATCAACCTTTGAAAAATCGACTTCAAGATCGGGAATTGCCTTTTCTGCCAGCGCATTCTTGAGGAAATCACGATGTGCAACTTCATGATCCCGGATATCAGTTAGAGCGAGCTTTTCAGCATCAGGCATATCATTATAAGGACTATCGATCACCTTCATGTAAAAAGCCGCTTCAAGTTGTTCTAAAGCATAGGCATAATTCAAAACGCCAATATCACCCTTGCCAAGGTCTGCCGCCAAAGCCGAGCTGATTCCAAAATTTGGCAAAAGCCCACCTGAAATGGCAATCGTAGCGACAGCACTTCCTGACCATTTCAAAACGGTACGACGTGAACGCGGTTGTAACAATGTAGAATTCTCATTGTACGTTTGCATACTATTCTCCAGACAACGGGGAAACGGAATGTAGCACCAGCCAACACAAGTATATGGTGGGCGGAAAGTTCCTTTAGCGAATGATAAAAGCGTTCACAAAAATTTGAGAACCAAATTGTAACTTGGCGCTGCCGTCCCAACCGAGGCCGACTATTTTGCACAAAAAGAGGTGAGCCCATGTTCATAAAGTCAAATTTCAAAAAAGACTAACTTGCGAAACAGCTTTTGCGCACTACAGCTGCAATCGAAACTAAATATGAAAACCACTTTAAATAAAATCAGGCCTTTGACGCCCTGTCTCCAAAGAACTATACAGGAGAGCTATCCTGCTTCGTGTGGGATGGTGCCGCCTCAGCGCCGGTTTAAGCGCCCGCACCGGAGCTTTCGATGTTAACTTGGTTTTATAAGCGGCTTGAAGGCTTGGTCGATTCATTCCCTGATGAAACGCCCCGTATGCCTGCCACGACCACTTGGGGTTTCATTCGGTTTTATGCCAAGCCGTTTTATCCGCTGCTAATTGTTGGCTTCTTGTTATCAGTGGTCATCGCCATCATTGAAGTGCGGGTGTTTGCGTTTCTCGGCACCATCGTGGACACGCTAAGCAGCGCCACACCGGAAACCTTTTGGCCCGATCATAAATGGCAACTTCTGTTCTTCGGCACGCTCTCGCTCATCGTCATGCCTTTCCTCAATTTCATTGCCGACGCCAATGAAAATCAGGGCCTGCGCGGCAATTTTGCCATGCGCATCCGCTGGCTGGCACACCGCTATATGCTGCGCCAATCCATGGAATTCTTTCATAATGAATTTGCTGGGCGCGTTTCCACCAAAGTGATGCAGGCAGCGCTCGGCGTGCGCGATGTGGTGATGAAACTCACGCAGGTGATTTCATGGGTGGCGGTGTTTTTCGCTAGCGCCTTTGCCTCCTTCGCGTCGAATGATTGGCGGCTCACCCTGCCCTTGCTCGGTTGGCTGATTGGATATTTTTTCACCATGCGCCATTTCGTACCGCGCATGGGAAGGATGTCACAGACCCAAGCCGATATGCGCTCGCTGGTCACGGGCCGCATTGTTGACACTTATACCAACATGCCCACCGTGAAACTGTTCGCCCACACCGCGCGTGAAGATCATTATGCCAAGGAAGGCCTCACCTGGATGCTGCACAGCGTCTATGCTTCCATGCGCGTCTCCACCAGTATGAACGCGGCGTTGAACACCTTGAATGGAGCGGTGCTTACGGCCACCGCAGCCATGGCGATTTACCTCTGGTCAGCCCATGCCATTACCGTGGGCGCCATCGCATTTTCAGTAGGTTTGGTTTACCGGATGCAAGGCATGGCGCACTGGATGCTGTGGGAAATCGCTGGCCTGTTCGAAGATTTCGGAGTGGTGCGAGATGGTGTGGATACCATTGCAAAACAACATGCCGTGGTCGATGTTCCCAATGCGAAGCCGCTGATAGTAACCAAAGGCGCCATTTCATTTAACACAGTAAATTTCAACTACGGCAAAGTCGTGAGTGACGACGCAAATCAAATCATCGATGGCTTCGCGCTCACTATAAAGCCGGGTGAAAAAGTGGGCCTTGTCGGAAGGTCCGGTGCTGGCAAATCCACCATCGCCAATTTGCTATTGCGTTTTTACGATGTGGGCTCAGGATCCATCATCATCGATGGCCAAAACATTGCCGATGTGAGCCAAGAAACTTTGCGCGGTTCCATCGGCGTGGTGACACAAGACACCTCCCTGCTCCACCGCTCGGTGACTGACAACATCCGTTATGGCAGGCCCGATGCCACACTAGGCGAAATCAAAGCGGCCGCCAGCAAAGCCCATGCCGATGAATTTATCGCAAATTTGGTAGACCCCAATGGCCGCAAAGCTTTTGAAGCCCATGTGGGTGAGCGCGGCGTGAAACTCAGCGGCGGCCAGCGCCAGCGTGTGGCCATCGCGAGGGTGTTGTTGAAGAACGCCCCGATCTTGATTTTGGATGAAGCTACTTCCGCATTAGACAGCGAAGTCGAAGCCGCCATCCAAGAAAATCTCTACACCCTGATGCAAGGCAAAACCGTCATCGCAGTGGCGCACCGATTAAGCACCATCGCCGCCATGGACAGATTGGTCGTGATGGATAAAGGCCGCGTCGTCGAAGAAGGCAGCCACAAACAACTGCTCGCAAAAAAAGGCGGCCTCTATGCCAGCTTGTGGAAGAGGCAGAGCGGCGGGTTTCTGGTGCCGGAGGATATCAAGAAAGCAGCTGCGGAGTGAAGTCCGTATAGCTCCCTGCCCCAAACTAACCCTTTATTAACCAAAATTCCGCCACATGTGGAAAGCAAATCCGCTGCTCTTAAGGGGACTTACAATGAAACTCGCCATCATCTCTGCCACTGCTTTGGCTTTCCTGCTCGCAGGCTGCACCAGCAACCCATTCACAGGTGACCAACAAGTCTCTAAAACCGCCATTGGCGCTGGAACCGGCGCTGTTCTTGGTGCGGCGGCGGGCGCAATCCTCGGGGCAACCACCAGTGTGGATGGTCGTAAAGCAGCTCTCATCGGCGCAGGCCTTGGCGCGCTGGCGGGCGGCGGTGTGGGAGTCTATATGGATAACCAAGAAGCCAAATTGCGCCAGCGCCTGCAAAATACGGGCGTCTCCGTCACCCGTGTGGGTGATAGCATTGTGCTCAACATGCCCTCCAACATCACCTTCGATTCCAACCGCGCTGATTTAAAACCGCAGTTTTTTAGCACGATGAACTCGGTCACCGAGGTGTTCAAAGAATATAAGCAAACTTTGATCAATGTGGTGGGCCACACGGATTCAACCGGCAACCCCGATGCAAATTATGATTTATCACGTCGCCGTGCCGCTGCCGTGGCACAATATATGTCGTCACAGCAATTAGACCCCAACCGCTTCTCCGTGGAAGGTCATGGCGAGCAAGACCCGATTGCCTCTAACGCCACCGTCTCAGGCAAAGCCCAAAACCGCCGCGTGGAAATCACCATTCTGCCTTTGACTTAAATCCCATAGTCATCCAATACGTGCGCCATGCCAGACGCACGTTTCACCCTCACCCTCCCTAATCTCACGCACCAAACGGCGCATGATTTTGCTGACCGCATCGAAAATGATTTCCAGCTTGATCCGCTGGCCGTCACCATCAATGAAACCGATGAGGCCAAAGCCCTCTGGGAAACTGTGGCGTGGTTTGAATCGGAAGCCTTGGCTGAGGACGCCCGCCAACACCTTGTGCAACCCCACGCCAGCATAGCCCCTGTGCCCGATATTGATTGGGTGCGGCGCTCCCTCGAAGGCTTGGCTCCGGTCACCGCAGGTCGCTTTTTTCTGCACGGCTCGCATGATCGTGGCGTTCGTCGCAGCGGTGGCCATTCCTTTGAGATTGATGCCGGCACTGCCTTTGGCACCGGCCATCACGGCACCACCGCGGGTTGCCTTTCAGCGCTGGATGACATTTTGAAACGCCACCGCCCACGTCATATTTTGGATCTCGGCTGCGGCACTGGCGTGCTCGCAATCGCCGCCGCCCAAGCCTTAAAAACCAAAGCACTGGCCACTGATATTGATGCAGAAGCCGTGCGTGTCACTATCCGTAACGCCGAGCTGAATGGTGTTCGACCGTTGCTGAATGCAGCACCAGCTGCTGGCCTGCATCACCCGATCATTCGGCAAAGCGCACCCTTTGATTTGATCTTCGCCAATATCTTGGCAAGGCCGCTTGCCAATTTGGCCCACGGCCTCTGCTCAATTTTAGCACCGGGTGGGCACATCATTCTCTCCGGTCTCACAGCTGATCAACTGCGCTGGATCCGCGCCTGTTACACAACGCGGGGCCTTATACCCACCAAAACCATCCGCAATGAAAACTGGATCGCTTTGGTCATGACCAAGCCCAAACAAAAACGCTCCAGACAGTTAAGTCTAGAGCGCTTCGCTGCCGGATCAACAGGACCCGGCTGGGAGGATGCTTAAAGCTTAGTTGCCCCAAACGCGGGCGCTAATTTCACCACGTGTGACGCCAATGTCAGACAACATGCGATCATCAAGTTGCTTCAGTTGGCGCTCAGCGCGTGAATATGATAGGAAAGACTTCACACGGCCCATAAGGCTGTTCGAATGCAAGGCTGTGTCGCGGTTCGTATTAATCATTGTCATTTTAATTCTCCTTCTCTCAAAACGGACGCGGCTGAGCCCTAAACCTTGAGATTAAATGCTTTGTGCACTGCACAATTTCAAAAACCAAATAGGTGCAAAAATCTAGTTCTACCAGACTCAATTTCGATTATTAGTTATGCAATTTTTGCATGTGATATAAATTAAACTCGAAACCTCGCCTGAAAGTAACTTTTAGCCTTTAAATGTTTCATTATTTTAACGACTGTGACGCACTGTCGACACAAGGATAATCCAAAGACCCTCATTTATCGTCTAAAAATAGGTTAATATGAGGTAAATATTACATAAGTTATGCAAAATTATTATATCTAAATTCACTATTTTTCATCAATTTGAACATTTCCATCGGAATTCTTGCTGCATTGCAGCATCTGAAATCCAGTCGTAAGCGGCATGAATTGCTGTTAGAAATAATAACGTTCACCTCAGCATTTGGAATCACCCATGAAATCTGCCGCCCCCGACAAGTTTTTCCTGCTGCGCAACGAACTCAGGAAGCAAAAACTAAATGGCTTCATCATCCCCCGCCAAGATGAGTTTCAGGGGGAATATGTGGCCGGCTATGCCGAGCGCTTGAGATGGCTCACCGGATTTGCTGGTTCTTGGGGGACGGCGATTGTCACTTTGAAGAAGGCTGCGATTTTTGTGGATGGTCGCTACACCATTCAGGTGCGAGAACAGGTCGCTGTGAAAACCATAACACCCCAACATTTGGTCGATGAACCACCGACCCAGTGGATCGAAAAAAATCTCAGCAAGAATGATCGTCTTGGCTTTGATCCTTGGTTGACCACGGTAGTTGAGGCCAAGCGCTTCAGCGCCGCTTGCGCCAAAGTGGGTGTGAAGCTCGTTCCCGTCACCAAAAATCTCATCGATAAAATCTGGGATGGTCAACCCACCCGCCCGCAAAATCCTCTCAGTGTGCAGCCCTCGCAGTTTACCGGGCGCAGCAGCACTGAAAAGTTGAGAGACATGGCTGAAGTGCTGGCCACCAGCAAAGCCGACGCCGCAGTATTAGCCGAACCATCATCGGTGTCATGGTTGCTAAACTTGCGTGGAGTTGATGTGCCCTACACGCCCGTCGTGCTGGCCTATGCTATCCTTCACCGCAAAGGTAAGGCCGAGTTATTTGTTGAAGCCAAGCGCCTGCCTGAAGATGTGCGCAGCGCTTTGAAGTCGACCACCATCATTCGCAAACCTACTGAGCTTGAGGCATCGCTCAAAAAACTGGGAACTCAGAAATCAAGTGTGTTGATCGATGCCAGTTCCACACCCGAAAAAATCCGCAGTACACTGGTTGCATCGGGTGCCAAAATCGTGGAGGGCACCGATCCGTGCACCATGCCGAAAGCGCTCAAAAATAACGTGGAGCAACAAGGAGCCCGTTCAGCGCAGTTGCGAGATGGCGTGGCGCTTTCTAAGTTTCTGCATTGGCTTTCAATCGAAGCGCCAAATGGAACGCTCAACGAAAATTCAGCCGCTGAAAAACTAAAATCTTTTCGCCATGAATCCGGCATGCTGCTCGATCTTTCCTTCAGCACCATAGCCGCGGCGGGGCCCAATGCCGCAATCCCGCATTATCATGTCGACCCCGAACATTGTCGCGCTATAAATAATAATGAAATTTTCCTGATCGATTCCGGCGGCCAATATCCAGATGGCACTACGGATGTGACCCGTACAGTAATAATTGGTCAGCCCACTGATGAAATGCGAGACCGCTTCACCCGCGTACTCAAAGGCATGATTGGAATTTCCACAATCGTATTTCCGAAAGGCACCACAGGCGCAAATATAGATGTGCTAGCACGCGCCGCATTGTGGAAAGCGGGCCTCGATTTTGACCATGGTACTGGCCATGGCGTGGGTTCCTATCTGTCCGTACATGAAGGCCCGGCCCGCATCAGCAAAAACAATTACATCGCATTGCAACCCGGCATGATCCTGTCCAATGAGCCAGGCTTTTATAAACGCGGCGAATTCGGCATTCGCATTGAAAACCTGTTGTTGATCAAAGAAGCAGCAGAAATAGATGGTGGCGAACGACCCATGTTATCTTTCGAAACCCTTACGTTGGCACCCATTGATCGCACACTCATTGATATAAAATTGCTGACAAGCGACGAATTGCAATGGCTCGATGGTTATCACGCTCGCGTATTAAAAGAAGTGGGTGGCTTTATGGATGGTGCAGCTCTGGAGTGGATGAGGACATCCTGCGCGACGCTTAGTTAACCACCATTCGGAAAACCACCACACTCGCCACACCTGCTAAAATTGTAGCAAGCAATGGCAATCGAAAAAATGCCGCCGCTGCCGTAGCCACACCCGCCATTGCCTCAGCCTTGCCCGACATAAATACAGTTGGCGTTATCACAGCCATTAGAACCGCAGGCGGCACTGCATCAAGCGCAGCTTTCAGTCGGCCTTTCACCACAACGCCGCGCATCAACAACAGGCCAGAAATCCGCGACGCATAAGTGGCAAGCCCCATGCCGATTATGGCGAGCAACGTGGTGAGATGCACTGTCATTCGCCCTCCTCATTATGCAGCAGCGTCGCCACCACCACACCCGCAATCCCACCCAAAACAATATACCAAGCGCCACTCACATAAGTCTTGGCGGCAAAGGCAACCACGGCACTGGTGATCACAACGACCCCTGTACGCGGGCCTTTCCAGAGGCCCGCAAGAATAGCAATGAACATGGCCGCAAAGGCAAAATCCAAACCGATGAGCGCAGGGTCGGGCAGCTTGCGCCCAATAAAAGCACCAATCGCCGAACAGATAAACCACGTAGGCCAAAGCGGAAGGGCAATACCCAAATAATAACCAAGCGTCAAAGGTTGCGTTAGCGCCTTGCGCTCCAACAAGGCCCAAGATTCATCGGTTAGGATATACATCAAAAATGGATGCCAGCGCCGTTCAATGCCATTGATGTGACGCGAGATTGAAGCCGCATAAAGCACATGTCGCACATTGACTATGAAAATCGTAAAGATCGTGAAGATCATCAGCAAGATCGGTAGCGGATCAACCCACATTTCAATCGCCACAAATTGCGACGCTCCGGCATAAAGCAGCCCGCTCATCAGCAGGGCTTCCAGCGGCGAAAACCCTTTGGCCGCAGCAAGCGTGCCCCACAACATGGCAATGGGCATATAGGCCAAAAATATTGGCCATCCATCACTCAGACCTACTTTGAAATCAGAAGCCCTAAATTTCACGCCGCACCAATGCGCACAAACCATGCGGCTTCATCAATCACTTCAATCCCAAATCTCTCTGCATCCTTTAATTTCGATCCGGCCCCCGGCCCTGCGACTAATAAATCGGTTTTCTTGGAAACTGCACCTGCTACTTTGGCCCCCAAACGCTCGGCCATGGCTTTGGCTTCTTCGCGCGTCATGCGTTCGAGCGCACCCGTGAACACGACAGTTTTGCCAGACACGGGCGAGCTTGCCGCCACAGCAGCGAGAGGCTGCGGCGAAATCTCTTGCAACAGCCTGTCAAAAATATCCACATTATGCGGCTCATCAAAAAACTGGATGAGCGCTTCGGCCACCACTTCGCCAATACCATCAATGGCGGTGAGTTCGGATCGCGCTTCATTCTCCGGCGAGGCGGCTGCTAATTTCATCTGATCGCGCAACGTGGTCGCCGAACCATAACTCCTGGCCAAAACTCGCGCTGTCGTTTCCCCCACATGGCGAATACCGAGAGCGAATATAAATCGGTCCAGTGCAATTATCCGCCGAGCTGTGATGGCCGCAAAGAGATTGGCAACACTTGACTCACCCCAGCCATCGCGGTCCTTCAATTTTTTAATCGAACGCCCATCACGCTGTTCGAGTGTGAAAATATCCTGCGGTGACCTAATCAAACCATCAGCATAAAATTCTTCAACAATTTTATCGCCAAGCCCTTCAATATCGAACGCATTGCGCGAGGCAAAATGTTTGAGACGTTCAACGCGCTGTGCTGGACAAATAAGCCCGCCCGTGCAGCGCCGCACCGCATCTGATTTGCCTGATGCTTTCTCCTCACGCTCAGCATGGCTGCCACAGGCGGGACAAACTTCAGGAAATTTATAAGCAACCGACCCCGCACCACGTTGTGCTACAGAAACAATCTGCGGGATCACATCGCCCGCGCGCTGAATAATCACAGTGTCGCCGATGCGCACATCTTTCCGCGCGATTTCATCTTCATTGTGAAGTGTTGCATTGGAAACCACGACGCCCCCGACGGTGACAGGCTTTAACCGTGCCACTGGTGTAAGAGCACCAGTGCGGCCAACTTGAATATCAATGGCTTCTAAAACTGTCGTCGCTTGTTCTGCAGAAAATTTATGGGCAATTGCCCAGCGTGGGCTGCGTGACACAAACCCCAACCGCGCCTGCAACGCCAACTCATTGACCTTGTAAACCACACCATCAATATCATAGTCGAGAGAGGATCTCTGTGCTTCGATCAGCCGATAATGCGTCAACAATTCTTCCCCCGAATGGCACAGCATCATCAATGGATTGACTGGCAGGCCCCATTCCTTAAACCCTTGGACAACATCCCATTGCGTGGCCCCCGGAAGTTGCGGCGCTTCACCCCATGCATAAGCAAAAAATCGTAAGGGTCGCGCCGCTGTAATTGCGGGGTCAAGTTGGCGAAGCGATCCAGCCGCAGCATTACGTGGGTTAGCAAATATCTTTTCGCCTGCTTGAATCTGTTTCTCATTGAGTGCAGAGAAGTCATTGTTTGACATATATATTTCGCCGCGCACTTCAACCACATCTGGCGCAGAGCCAGGCAACTTTTGTGGCACATCTTTCACAGTGAAAACATTTGCCGTAACATTCTCACCTTCAGCCCCATCACCACGGGTAGCCGCTTGAACCAGCTTGCGATTTTCGTATCGCAATGAAAGCGACAGACCATCAATTTTTGGCTCAGCAGTCACCGCCACAGGCCCATCTTCTGCCAAATTCAAAAACCGCCGCACCCGCCCTAAAAATTCCTGCACATCCTCATCAGCAAAAGCGTTGGCCAATGAAAGCATGGGAACTGCGTGAGTGACTTTGCCAAATTTTTCCAGCGGTGGTGCACCCACGCGCTTAGAGGGTGAATTGGCTCTTGCTAATTGTGGATAGTTTTTTTCTAAAGCCAGCAGCCGCAAGCGCAACTGATCATAGTCAGCATCAGAAACAGTGGGTTCGTCAGCCTGATAATAGGCGCGGTCATGGGCCGCCAACTGCTTCACTAATAAAGCATGTTCAGCAATGGCCTCGGCGCGGTTCATCCATGCCCTGCCAACAACTCATCGGCTTGGGCCCGCGCCGCATCGGTGATCGAAGCCCCAGACAACATGCGCGCCACTTCTTCGCGGCGGCTTTGCGATGATAAAGGCTGCACCCGCGTCACCATGCGCTTGCCACCCAGTTCTTCCATTTTTGAGATGAGCAAATGCTGCCCCGCCCGCGCCGCAACCTGTGGCGAATGCGTGACCGCAATCACCTGCAATCCATCCGACAAGCGCCGCAAGCGCTTGCCAATGGCCTCAGCCACGGCACCACCAACGCCGGTATCAATTTCATCAAAGATCAACACAGGCGCTGATCCCTTGGCCGCCAGCACCACCTTTAAAGCCAGCATAAATCGCGCCAATTCGCCACCTGATGCCACTTTCATCAGGGGCGACAAAGGAGTGCCCGGGTTAGCCGCAACCACAAATTCCACACGGTCAATGCCTTCAGCACCGGGCTTTGTGGCATCGGCCTGCACATCGGTTTCAAAACGCGCGCGCTCTAACTTCAAGGCAGGCAGCTCTGCGGCCACCGCCTTATCCAAAGCCTTCGAAATTTTACGGCGAGATCCACTCAAAACATCAGCGGCTTTTTCATAAAGTCCTTGCGCCACTCCATGCGCAACCTCCAACCGCTTGAGCTTGGCCCCACCATCCACCAGCGCCTTCAAATCATTCTCGAATCGCGCCCGCACTGTGGCCAGTTGATCAACGGTGCATTTATGTTTCCGCGCTGCGGCTCGCAATGCAAACAAACGCTCTTCAGATTTTTCCAAGTCTTTCGGATCAAACGCAAAAGCCCGCCGCGCTTCAGTCATCGCGCGTTCCGCCTCATTGAATTCGAGGATCACCCGATCAAGTGCCGCACACACATCATCCAAACGGCCGCCTGCCCCTTCTTTGCGGCGCTCTAACCTGCGAAGAGCCGCATGAAGCCTTGCCTCACCCGAGCTATCCCCCGCCAATGCATTTTCAGCTTCATCCAAAGCCGAAATATATTGCTCGGACTGCATCATCAATTGTCGGCGTTCGGCAAGGAGCTGCTCCTCATCTGGTTCCGGATTTAGTTCGCTCAGTTCGGCAGCAGCATGTTCCAAATAGTCGCGCTCAGCCTCGGCCCGCGCCATCAAGGCTTTATGTTCAGCAAGTTCGTCTCGTGCCGAAATGAGCTCTCGCCATAAAACAGAAAGCTTTTCAACTTGGCCTTCAAGCCCCCCAAAAGCATCCAGCAATCGCCGATGTGCCAACACATCAACCAAGGCACGGTCCGCATGTTGGCCATGAAGTTCCACCAGTAAGCCCGAGATTTGCCTTAATAAATTCAAACTCACAGGTTGCTCGTTGATGGTCGCCCGACTCGGTCCGTCGGCATTTTGAATACGGCGAATAACAATTTCGCCCTCCGCATCGACACCCTGCTCTTCCAGAATTTTGAACGCCTTGTGATCAGCCGCAAGACTGAATGAAGCAGTCACACTGCCTTTGCTCTGGCCGCTGCGCACCAGCGAACTATCGCCTCGCGCACCCAAAGCCAAACCTAGCGAGTCGAGCAAAATCGACTTTCCAGCACCAGTTTCACCCGTCAAAATCGTCAAGCCCTCATCAAGGACCAGATCAAGTTTTTCAATCAAAACAATATCGCGAATGGAAAGAGCAGTCAGCATTCCAGACTTATAGCCGAAAGTCGCATCCTCATGCGAGGGGGCGAACAAGATTTTACTTAAAGATTAAAAAGCTTAGTCATCCACGACCGATCATTGGCCACAGGAATGCGGCCATCCGACGCCACAATGGTATAAGCATCTTTATACCAACGACTGTTCGGGAAATTATGCCCTAAAATTGCTGCCGCAGTCTGGGCTTCCGATACCACACCGAGCGCCATGTAGCTTTCCGAAAGCCGATACAATGCTTCAGGTGTTTGCGACGTATTTTGATAGTCTGTCACAACTTTTTTGAAGCGGTTTATGCCGGCAAGATAATCGCCGTGAGCAATATAATAGCGGCCAACTTCCATTTCTTTGGCGGCCAGATGGTCCCGCGCCAGCAACGCCTTTCGTTTTGCGTCACTTGCGTATTTTGAATCAGGGAACCGACGGGAAACTTCGTCCAATGCATCAAGCGCAGTTTGGGTTTGCGATTGATCGTGGGTCACATCGCTAATTTGGTCAAATTGCGAAAGCGCCACCAAATAATATGCATAAGGCATATCCACATGGCCGGGATGCAAGCTGATAAATCTTTGGCAAGCATTGATCGCATCGCCAAAATTCCGTCCCTTATAATTTGAAAATCCTTGCATGAGCAATGATTTCGTCGCCCACTTTGAATAGGGATAAAGGCGCTCAACCTCAGCAAATTTTTTCGCAGCGGTTTTGTACGAGCCAGCATTCATTTGCGACAACCCTTCATTATAGAGGGCTGCCACCTGTTGGTCGCTAGGCTGGGTTGAGTCACCAACTGCTGCACGAACGCCAGGGTCCTTATTGAATACATCACTCAGCAGATTTCCAGCACTGCACGCAGGCAATACAAATGTGATGACGGCCAGAAGGCTAAAGTGAATTAAACGAGGCGAGCGTTGAAACATTATAAAATCCAAATTGAGAACCAGCTTCTAGCCTGCCTATGAGACGACTGGAAGAGCCCTATAGAAGCACGAAACCCGGCGGAAATGTGACCGCCGGGCTCGCACTATAAATTCAAGTTGAATTTCAGTTGGCTTGACGACGCAAGAAGGCCGGAATTGCCAATTGGTCATCATCATAACTGCTTTCAGCGGGGGCCTGTGGTTCCGGCGGAGCCATGCGCGTCTGAGGTTGCATCTTAGGCTCAGCTCTTTTTTGCGCAGGTGCTTGATGTTGCGCAGGTTCTTCACGACGACCGAGGCCTACATCAGCAAGGCGTTCAAACAGGCCTTTCTTACGTTTAGCAGCATGTTCCGCAATGCTCTCTATGCGACCTTGTTGGGCCGCAACTTGCTTTTGCGCCAGAGCTGGAAATTGATCAATCGAAGGAATGCGTTGTTGTGGTGCGGCCCGTGTTGCGACAGGTGCCGGGGCTGTTTGTTCAGCGACTTCTTCATAATATTCAACTTGTTCTTCTTCGTGTTGAATAGGTGTTGGTGCAGGAATAGGAACCCGGTTCACCATCGGGGCTGTCTTCATAATTTTAGCCATTTGCGGTTGTTGGCCAGTATAACCAAATACATTACCGCTGGCTTCTTCGCGTTCTTCGCTGGGGCGTTCAGCTTTAACTTCAGCAGCAAGACCAGTGGCTACAACGGATACGCGCATCGTGCCTTCGAGTGCATCATCAAATGTTGCACCGAGAATGATATTCGCTTCAGGATCCACTTCTTCACGAATGCGAGTGGCGGCTTCATCCACTTCATAAAGTGTCAAATCAGGCCCACCACAAATCGAGATCAGAAGCCCACGGGCCCCGCGCATTGAAACATCATCAAGCAACGGATTAGAGATCGCAGCTTCAGCCGCTTCAATGGCACGTCTCTCGCCCGAAGCTTCACCAGTACCCATCATGGCTTTGCCCATCTCGCTCATAATGGCGCGAACGTCAGCGAAGTCCAAATTGATTAAACCTTCTTTAGTCATAAGCTCGGTGATCGAGGCTACACCTGAGTAGAGCACTTGGTCGGCCATGGCGAAGGCCGCAGCAAATGTGGTTTTTTCATTGGCCACACGGAACAGATTTTGGTTCGGAATAACAATCAGAGTATCCACATAGCGCGCCAGTTCTTCAATGCCGCGTTCGGCAGTTTGTTGGCGGCGTGCACCCTCAAAATGGAAAGGCTTGGTAACGACACCCACCGTAAGAATGCCCTGCTCTTTAGCAGCGCGCGCGATAACTGGTGCAGCGCCTGTCCCTGTCCCGCCCCCCATTCCAGCGGTGATGAAAGCCATATGCGAACCCGCGAGGTGATCAACAATTTCTTGCAGAGCTTCTTCAGCGGCAGCTGCACCAATTTGTGGTTGCGAACCCGCACCCAAACCCTGAGTGAGAGCTGTGCCCATCTGCACGCGGCGCTGTGCTGCATTTTGCAACAGCGCTTGAGCGTCTGTATTCGCCACCACAAACTCGACACCTTCTAGGCGACTTTCAATCATATTATTGACGGCATTGCCGCCCGCACCACCCACACCAAAAACGGTGATCCGCGGCTTGAGTTCTGAAAGATTTGGCACTGTGAGTTTGATTGTCATGGGTCAATTCCGAATAACGGTTTGCGTTACCCAACATTCTTACCGAAACAATAACAATTGGTTAATTTACGCTAACCAAATCGATAAACTCTAGGGCAAATGTGATTCAAATTGAATCAGTTTAAAGCCAGCCATTAATAAATTTCAATCCAAAGCATTAATTTTAACAAAATGCTCTTTTTGCGAGCATTAAAGTGCTTCAGCTAGCCATTGCCCAACCCGGCGCACATAACCCATTTGGGCCCGCTGAAAAGCCACCGCGGCTTCTTGCGGAACCGCATAATGCTGGTCTGGTTGTGCCGCATAACAGAGTGTTCCGGCCGCCACCGTAAAGGCAGCATGTCGCGCAGGTTCTGGCAAACCAGCTAGTGGCGCGACCTGCCCCAATCGAACCTGACACCCCAGCACTGCAGTGGCCAGTTCACGAATGCCTGACAGTTGACTACCACCCCCCGTCAGCACTACACGGCCTTGCCCGTGTGAAGCAAATGCCGCTGTCGAAATTTTATCCCGCACAAGTTCAAATATTTCTTCAAGTCTTGGCCGCAAGATATTGGTAAGATGAGATTTTGGTACTTTCTGAACTGTATCAACACCACGCTCACCCAGCATCGGGACTGCCAACATTTCACGGTCACCATGGCCATCCGGCAGCACATTACCCCAGAGGGTTTTCATCCGTTCAGCATGTGCAATCGTGGTGGAAAGTCCTTGCGCAATATCATTGGTCACATGAAGACCACCCAGCGGCACACTGTCTGCCGCCACCAGCTGGCCATTGCTAAACAAACCGATGTTGGTGAGTGCGCCACCCATATCAATGACCAAACTGCCCAAGGCAAACTCATCCGCCGTCAAGGCTGATTTGGCCGCCGCATAAGGAGCCACCACAAAGCCAATGGCACGCAAGTGAGCGCGCTCGACTGCCAATGTTAAATTCCGCAAATAAGCAGGCTCAATTGTGGTCACACCAATGTCTGAAACCAATTCTTCGCCATGCATTCCAAGCGGTGTGGAAATATTAGCAACGCCGTCAAGCCTGTGTCCAACGGGCGCCAAGTGCATCAACGTGCGCTTACCCACAGAAACTTGTGTGAGTGCCGCCAACACTGCATTTTCAATATCGCGTGGGCTGACTATGCCGGTCTGCGTGCGCACACGGCCACTGTGACAACGCGATTGTGGGCGGCCACCTGAAACGCTGACATAAACATCATTGATCGCCATTGAAGCCATGCGTTCAGCGGCGTCGACCGCCAGACGAATGGCGCATTCGGCCCCATTCACATCAACAATGGCACCCGCGCGCACACCGCGCGAAAGAGTCTGGCCAAAGCCGATCACTTTTAAAAGTTGTCGTGGATCAACGGGTCCGCGATGCTTGGGCGGTTGGAGTTCTGCAATGATGCAACAAATTTTTGTGGAGCCAATATCAAGCGCTGCCACCACTGTGGCTCTTGATCCGCTTTTGTTTCCGCGACCATGCAACTGCACTACACTCATTCCTAACCCCCCACCCACTCACAAACTTAACTCAATGCGCTTGGCTCACCTTTTCATTTGATGCGCCTAAATCTTTCGTCTCTTCAATCTCGGCAATCGCCACCGTCATTTTGCCCGCAACGCGCACATCAATCTCACGAATGCCTTTGGACAGAATATTTTGGCTGGCATCAAGCTCGCTCACCTGTTTCAAGGCTTCGGGTTCACCCTCGGCTGGCAAAGCAATCTTGACTCCGTTCTGCAGATAAAGAGTCCAGCGCCGCTTGCCGACCATGGCGGCAGCGCTGACCTTCTTCATTAACTCAGGATTGGCTTCCAGATGGTTAACAAGTTGCGCCGCACTCAAATTTGCACCCTCACCCGTCACCAGCAATAAATGCGATTGCCCCATCAGCTCCAACCCACCCATGGCAACGCCAGCGCGATCAATTAAACTATATTTATTGTCATGCTGCCAAATGGCAAAAGGAATGCGCTCAGCCACATTAATTTCAAGCGTGTTTGGAAATTTGCGTTGCACGGAGGCAGCCGAAATCCAATCCATATTCTGCAAGAGCTGACGCGCCGACCCGGCATCAAAACCTACCAAACTACCCCCCGGCACCACACCCAAAGTATTTAACAGCATCTGTGGATCGTGATTGGTCAGACCCGTGATGCGAATATCAACAGCGGCCAAACCAATCAGGCTCGCCAATTTTCCGGGCACCTGCCGCCACGGGCTGCCCTCATAGTCAAGCTGCCCGCCACGCACAACGCCATGGACTATAGTGGCCCCTAAAAATAATACTGCTAAACTTCGCACCATAAAGCGAAACCGCAATGACCGTGCAAGGGATGAAAGCCTCATCACCTGTTCACCGATGCGTCATTGATCATCCACGTCAGAAGTTCCTCAAAACTATGGCCAGCATGAGCCGCAAGTTCGGGCACCAACGATGTGCCCGTCATTCCAGGCTGCGTGTTAATTTCAAGCAAAATCAATTCACCCTTGTCGCCCGGCGTATCATCATAACGAAAATCTGATCGCGTAACACCACGGCACCCCAAGGCCTGATGCGCCATCAAAGCATATTTTTGGCACCTGCGATAAACGTCATTGGGAATTTCCGCAGGCAGAATATGTCTCGATCCACCTAAAGCATATTTGGCTTCATAATCGTAAAAGCCAATATTCGGCACAATATCAATCACCCCCAAAGCCACATCCCCCATCACCGCACAGGTGAGTTCTTTGCCCGGAATGAAGCGTTCCACCATCACTTGGTCGCCAAACAATTCGCGTTGCTCAAGTATGCTTGTCACGGGACCATTGCTGGTGCGATCCACAATGTGAACGCCAAAACTTGAGCCTTCAGCAACAGGTTTTAAAACGTAGGGAACGGGCATGGGATGCGTGCTGGCCGCCACTTCCAAATCCACCATCTTACTTTCGGCAACCGGAATTCCAGCATCCTTAAAAAGTATTTTTGATTTTTCTTTATGCATCGCAACAGCCGAAGCCAAAACACCAGAATGCGTATAGGGGATGCCCAGTGTTTCCAGCAGCGATGAGGCATTGCCATCCTCGCCCCATTTGCCATGCAAAGCGTTGAAGGCAACATGCGGCTTTAGATCCATCAAAACCGATGAAATGGTTTCGCGTTTTACATCGATCATGATGGCGTCGAACCCGGCTTTCTTCAACGCCACATAGCAAGCCTCACCGGACGACAATGAAACCTTGCGCTCAGCCGACCAGCCACCCATCAACACGGCGACAATAGTTTCATTGGGAATTAATTTTTCAGATCTCACGCGGCATCCTCCAGCGAAAGCCCAATGCGTTTAATTTCCCAATCAAGCATAATACCCGATGTCGCCAACACGCGGGCCCGCACCGTCTCACCCAATTCTTCAATCTGCGCCGCGGTGGCGCCACCCTCGTTGATCAGAAAATTACAATGTAAGTCTGAAACCTTTGCCGGCCCCACCTTAAAACCACGCATTCCAGCCTTATCAATCAATTGCCAAGACTTATGGCCTTCAGGATTCTTAAACGTCGAACCCCCGGTGCGGCTCTTGATCGGTTGTGCATTCACACGGTGTTCCACATGCGAGTCCATCTGCGCTTTGATAGCCGTTGCATCACCGGCCTTGCCTTGCAGTAAAGCTTCGGTAAAAATCAAATCTTCAGCAGCACCACAATGGCGATAAGTGTAATTCATGTCTGCGTGCTGGAGCACTTTAATATTCCCTTCGCGGTCCACAGCACGTGCTTCAATCAACACGTCCGTGGTCTCGCCCCCATGCGCTCCACCATTCATGCGCAGCGCACCGCCAATTGTGCCGGGAATACCTATAAGAAAGGTTAACAAATCTATACTATGCGTCAGGGCAAACTGCGCAACACGCATATCTAACGCAGCCGTGCCCGCACGAATTTGGTAAGGCCCGACCAGATTGATATCATTAAAGCCGCGCCCCATGCGGATCACAACGCCGGGCACCCCGCCGTCACGCACCAGCAAATTCGAACCAACGCCAATCACGTTGACCGGAATTTCGCGAGGGGTATTTTTTAAAAACGCAGCAAGGTCCGCTTCATCCGCAGGCATAAATAAAACTTCCGCAGGGCCACCCGTTTTGAACCATGTCAAATCCGCTAGCGGCGCATTGGGCAATAACCGCCCGCGCATCGCAGGTAACTTTTTCAGCAACGCTTCACCATCAATCCGCGTCATTAATGTCTCGCTTTATCAATCGCCGCGAGTTGATCCGGCAAAGCGTAAGCCCATTGGCTGATGGTGCCTGCCCCCAAACACACCACAATATCTCCAGGAAAAACCAAACCCTTCACCATGGGTGCAATTTGTTCTGGAGTGTCAATTCTATAGACTGACCTGTGCCCCCGTGCATGCAGGGCTTCGGCCAAATGTGCATGGGATGCGCCTTCAATGGGTGCCTCCCCTGCTGCGTAAACTGGAGTCAAAACTACAGTGTCTGCATCATTAAAGCACGACGAAAAATCGCTGAATAAACTTGCAAGACGCGTAAAGCGATGCGGCTGCATGATGGCGATAACTTTTCCTTTGGTCACCCCTTGGGCGGCTTTCAATACTGCGGCAATTTCCACGGGGTGGTGGCCATAATCATCATAGACGGTGACACCATCATGTTCGCCCGTGCGGGTGAAGCGCCGCTTCACCCCTTCAAAACTGGCAAGGCCCTTACGAATGGCTTCATCATTCATGCCCAGTTCGCGCGCCACAGCCAAAGCTGCTGTCGAATTTAAAGCATTATGTTCCCCCGGCATTTTCAAGGCGAGGTCCGTGATGTCATGCGTCTTGCCGGTTAGGCGATGTGTAATGCGCACTGAAAACCGCATGGCGCCGTCGCTATAGTTTGCATCAAGCAATCTGAAATCCGCTTGCGGACTGCGGCCATAGGTAATCACCCGACGATCTTGAATCTTGCCGATCAATTCCTGCACCACCGGATGATCAATACACATCACAGCAAAACCATAGAATGGAATATTTTCAACAAAGGCCAAAAACGCATCTTTGGCTTTTTCGAATGTGCCGTAATGGTCGAGATGCTCAGGATCAATATTGGTGACGATCACAACATCAGCCGGAAGTTTAACAAACGTGCCATCAGATTCATCCGACTCCACCACCATCCAATCGCCTTTGCCCAGCCGCGCATTGGTGCCATAAGCATTAATGATCCCACCATTGATCACCGTCGGGTCAAGACTGCCCGCATCGAGAAGTGCTGCAACAATCGAAGTTGTCGTCGTCTTGCCATGCGTGCCACCCACCGCGATGCAAGATTTAAAGCGCATCAACTCGGCCAGCATTTCTGCGCGGCGCACCACGGGCAAATACCGCGCCCGCGCTTCAATCAATTCTGGATTGTCAGATTTGACCGCAGATGAAATCACCACCACTTGCGCGTCACCAAGGTTTTTTGCGGCATGGCCAATCGAAACGTCAATGCCGTGTTTGCGCAACCGCGCCACGTTATAATTGTCAGAAATATCAGAGCCCTGAACTTTATAATTCAGTGTGGCCATCACCTCGGCAATGCCGCTCATGCCAATGCCACCGATGCCGATGAAATGTATAGGGCCAACGTCGCGTGGAAGTTTCATCGGTTAGTTTTCTCCAATAATTTTTTCAATCACATCAGCTAAGCGCTCAGCAGCGTCTGGCTTTCCGTGCGTCAAAGCTGATTCGGCGGCCCTTTTAAGCCCCGCCTCATCTGCCAGCAATCGCCCTAAAAATGCGGCAAAATCATGGGCCTTGAGTTCCCCTTGCGGGCAAACCCACCCGGCTCCAGCCCCCGCAAAACTCTGCGCGTTGCGCAGCTGGTCATTGTCAATCGAATGCGGCAACGGCACCATTGCCGCTGGCCTGCCAATCACGCCAAGCTCCGCAATGGATGAGGCCCCCGAACGCGCAATCACTAAATGCGATTGAGCAATGCGCTCAGGCATATCCACAAAGAAGGCTTGTAAATCACAGTGCAGGCCAAGTGCCGCATAAGCAGCAGTCACCCGCGCCATATCTTCCGGACGGCATTGCTGGGTGACCATCAACTTTTTGCGCAAAGCCTCAGGAATTTCAGCAAAAGCATTCGGCATAAAGTCTGAAAAAAACTTTGCACCTTGACTGCCTCCAAACACCAGCAGGTTTATCTTGCCGCTAAACTTCGGATATGCAGCAGCCTTCTGCGCCAAAGCAATCGCCCGCACCGGATTTCCTGTGAGCACGAACTTTGCCATGAGCGGCAGACCTAAAGTATTTTCAAACGACCCTGCAACGGCGTCCACTTTTTTTGCGAGCATTTTATTGGCCCGTCCCAAAACCGAGTTCGCTTCATGCACCAGTGCTGGAATATGTAATGAAGAAGCCGCATAGATCGGCGGAAAAGACGGGTAGCCACCAAAACCCGCCACGGCTGCAGGCTGAACTTTGCGCAAGATCGATTTGGCGTGGGCGTAACCGCGATAGAGTTTTAACAACCGCGAAGGCAAGCGCAACGGATCAGAAAATCCGGGACTGGCTGATTCAACAATATGCGTTTCATCGGCCGGAAAATTCTTGCCGTAATCGCGAACCCGTTCATCCGTCATTAAATGAATACGAAATCCGCGCGCGATCAAAGTTTCAGCCAGCGCCTGTGCTGGAAACAAGTGTCCGCCCGTGCCACCTGCAGCAAGAACAACTAACTTGCTCATGCATAAGCCACGTGTTTCGAATAGGAGGTCGACACTGATGAGGGTCTACGCCGTGCAAGAGCCAACACGAACCCCATCGCCAATGCCGTGCCCAACAATGAAGAACCACCATATGAAATAAATGGCAGCGTCATGCCCTTGGCGGGCAGCAAAGCAACATTCACACCCATATTAATGCAGGCTTGAAAGCCAAACATGGTGACCAACCCGGTCATCGCCATAGCCGCAAACGGATCACTTTCATTTTTGGCACGCATCAAAACTCGCATGATGATGAAGAAAAATAATAGCATCAAAGCCAAACAAGCAATCAGTCCAAACTCTTCACCCACAACTGCAAAAGCAAAATCCGTGTGCGCATCTGGCAATACCATTTTGGCCACGCCACCACCGGGCCCCGCTCCCAACAAGCCACCATTGTTGAAAGCCGATGTTGCCGTATCAACCTGAAAAGTATCGCCCGTATCAGGATGTAAAAACCGATCAATGCGTGAGGCCACATGCGGAACCAGTGCGTATGAAAGCCCCATAGCCATGACGGTTAGAGCGCCAAGGCCTAAAATAAACATCCATGAAATACCGTAAATTAAAAGCATTGCCCCAAACGTAAGTGTCACCAAAGCCGTCTGGCCAAAATCGGGCTGTAAAACTAACAGACCCAAAAACACCGCAGCAGCACCATAAGCAATAAAGTGCCCCGGCATATCGGGGCGTTTGGTATGATCCGCGAGGAACCACGCAGCTGCCGCTACAAAGCCGGGCTTAGCAAATTCTGAAGGCTGCAAATTGAGCGGGCCCAAATTAATCCAGCGATGGGCCCCTTTAATTTCCGGCCCAAATTTTAAAGCCGCCACCATCAAAATCAATGAACCCGCCAAGGTCAAAAATGCGGTGCGTTTAACCCATGTGACATCAAAGAATGAAACCACCACCAAACCGATCACCGCAAAGAACAAATAGAAAAGCTGGCTTTTAAAGAAGTGAAATGAATCAAGACCAATACGTTCCGCCACTGGCGGACTGGCGGCCATGCTGATCAACACGCCAATCGCCATGAGCAAGAGCACCGCTGAGAGCAATGGCAAATCAATGGTGAACCACCATCGCGCCAGTGCGCCACGATCACTGCGTGAAATAAGCATCAGCCATTCCCTCCTTGAGACATTTGGGCGTGCGGCAATTGCGAAACATATTCAACAAATGCATCACCACGCACTTCAAAATTTTTATAGTGGTCAAACGAGGCGCAAGCGGGCGAGAGCAACACGACTGCGCCCACTTTCGCGTCGTGAGCCGCGGCCCGCACTGCCCGCTCCAAAGTTTCACTCATCACATACTCAACCTTGCCCTGCAGTGTTTTAGAAAAACTTGTCGCCGCCGCCCCAATCAAATAGGCGCGTTTTATTTTTGGAAAATAGGGAGCTAGTGGTTCAATGCCGCCCGCCTTTGAAATGCCGCCCGCAATCCAATAAATCTCATCAAACGAAGCCAGTGCTTTTTCCGCAGCATCGGCATTTGTAGCTTTAGAGTCATTGATGAACGGCACACCATTCACCAAAGCCACCTGTTGCATCCGGTGGGCCAAGCCACCAAAACTTCTCATTGCCGCTGCAAGCACTTCAACTGAAACACCCAGCGCACGGGCCGCACCATAAGCCATGCAGGCATTTTGCCAGTTATGGCGGCCTCTGAGGGCAGGCATATCGCGCAGATCAATCTCAGCCACACAGAGGCCCTGCTGCTTATCTTTTAAAATACCATCAGGCGCGCAAACGCCGTGCACCACTTCTTTGACAACGGACACCCGTGAAACATTCGCGGTGACATCAGCGATGGCTGCACACCATTCATCATCGACACTGATCACGGGAGTGCCGTCGCTGATTTTCGCAAACATCCGAGCCTTCACAGCAGCGTAATTTTCCATCGTCCCATGGCGATCCAAATGGTCGGGCGTCAAATTCGTGAGAATGCCGACATCAGGTTTCAACCCCGGCATCAAATCAATTTGAAATGATGAAAGCTCCAAAACATAAATGCGATTTTTTGTTGGTGGCCGCAGATTAAAAACAGCGAGCCCAATATTGCCACCCACATCCACATCAAGTCCAGCAGATTTGAGCACGTGGCCGATGAGTGCCGTCGTCGTCGATTTACCATTGGTGCCGGTGATCGCAACGATTTTCGCACCACTGCCCTGCACTTCACGCGCGAATACTTCAGTATCCCCAATAATTTCAATGCCCGCCTGCTTGGCCTTCACCACCGTCCAATGCGGGTCCGGATGAGTGAGCGGCACTCCAGGGCTTAGAATGAGACTATCGAGTGTCTTGAAATCCACCGTGTGTAAATTAGTAATCGGCACACCTTCAGTTTTGGCTTTCTCGACGGATGGCTCTGAATCGTCCCATGCAAAAACCTTTGCGCCACCGGCAACTAAACTGAGCGCACACGATATGCCCGACCGGGCCAACCCAAACACGCCGACAGATTTATCCTTGAATGACGAAGCAGCAAACATTGATGAACTCACCGCAACTTCAAAGTGGAAAGGCCAATCAGCGCTAACACAAAAGCAATGATCCAAAAGCGAATTACAATTGTGGGTTCTTTCCAACCCTTCTGCTCGTAATGATGATGCAGCGGCGCCATTGCAAAAACCCGCTTTCCGGTCATTTTAAATGAAGCCACCTGCACGATGACTGAAACAGTTTCCAGCACAAACAAGCCGCCGACAATGCCCAATACAATTTCATGCTTCACAGCAACAGCAATGGCACCTAAACAACCGCCGAGTGCGAGCGACCCCGTATCACCCATAAAAATCATCGCAGGCGGCGCATTGAACCACAAAAATCCAAGCCCCGCGCCAATCAACGCTCCACAGATTATTGCAAGTTCGCCTGTGCCGCGCACGTAATGCAATTGTAAATAACCGGAGAATACTTGATTGCCGACGAGATAAGCGATGAGCGCAAAACTGCCCGCTGCCATCATCACTGGCACAATGGCCAAACCATCAAGACCATCGGTGATGTTCACGGCATTGCCCGCTCCCACCACAACAAACATGCCCACAAACAAGAAGAATGGTCCGAAGTAAATGAGAACATCTTTAAAAAACGGAACCGCCAGCGAACGCGATAAATCGTTATTGCCAATCCACATGAAGCAACCGACAGCGGCGCCTGCAATTAAAAATTCAGCAAGCAGTCGCGCCTTTCCCGAAAAGCCACGCACGGAGGCCCGAGTCACTTTTAAATAATCATCGTAAAAGCCAATGGCACCGTAACCCAGCGTGACAAATAGAACTGCCCATACATAGAGATTGCTGAGGTCAGCCCAGAGCAAAGTGGAAACAAAAACACCTGATAAAATCATCAAGCCGCCCATGGTCGGTGTGCCCTGCTTTTCGACAATGTGGCGCTGCGGCCCATCGGTGCGAATGGGTTGACCGCGGCCCTGCTTCACTTTCAGCAACGATATAATCTTTGGTCCGAACACAAAGATAAAAAGCAGTGCCGTCAAAATGGCCCCGCCCGTGCGCGTTGTTAAATACCTGAATGCATTGAAAGCCGAAACTTCACTTGTGAGTTTGAGGACGAGATAATAAAGCATTGCTCAGCTTTCCTTTTGTACAGGCAAAAATTTTGCACGAATGGCATCCACGAGAAGCCCCATGCGGCTTCCATTCGATCCTTTGACCATCACCGTATCACCACTGCGAAGGTGACTTACAAGAATATCCTTTAATTCAGCAGATGTCTCAGCATAAGCACCGCGCTTTGCAATAGGTGTTGCGTCCCAAAGATTTTTCATCAGCGGCCCAGCTGCATAAACCGCATCGACCTTATAGTCGTCAAGACCATCAGCAATTTCAGCATGAAGTTTTGGGCCGAATTGCCCCAGCTCCAACATGTCGCCCAGGACCACAATGCGCCTGCCATTTTTACCAATGCGCGCATGAGAGAGAACACCAAAAGCCGCCTGCATCGAAGCCGGGTTGGCGTTGTAACTTTCGTCAATCAGCAGCAGTTCACCGCTCTCGGTTTGTAAACGCTCCTGCACACCGCGCCCTGTTGCAGGAACAGCATCAGCCAGTGCCATGGCGGCGCGTGCCAGATCAGCGCCAACAAATTTAACCGCGGCCAAAACAGCAAGACTATTGAGAGCCATATGTTCGCCCGGCACACCTAGTTTATAAGTCACCTTCTCGCCCATCACATCAGCCGTGATGCAACAGCAATTCGGATGCAGCGCCACACGCTCTAAGCGAACCGCCGCATTTTCGGCCTTCCCAAATCCGATTATGTTTTTGATTCCATGCACCGCCGCAGCAGCTTTAAGTTTTTCAAAATAGGGCGAGTCTTGATTGATAATGGCAGCACCACCGACAACAACGCCTGAAAATATTTCGGCCTTAGCATCGGCAATTTCATCGAGCGATTTGAAGTAACCAAGGTGACTTGCAGCAACCGCCGTCACAATCGCCACGTGCGGGCGCACCATGTTCACCAGCGGCGTAATCTCACCACTGTGGTTCATGCCGATTTCAAAAATGCCAAAAGCGGCGCTGCGTGAAAGCCGCGCTAAAGTTAAAGGCACACCCCAGTGATTATTAAATGAAGCAGCAGAGGCATGGGTTTCACCCGAAGCTGAAAGTGCAATGCGCAGCATTTCTTTGGTGCTGGTTTTGCCGACACTTCCGGTAACAGCAATCATTTGCCCCCGGCTCCAATTACGCGCCGCACGGCCCATGTTTTCAAGGCCACGCAACGGGTCATCTGCCACCTGCAACACCGCACCAGCGCTGCGCATCTCGTCCGTCACGCGTGAAACAACGGCAACGCCCGCTCCAGATTTCAAAGCGCTGAGAACAAAGTCATGGCCATCCATTTTGTCGCCTTTAATAGCCACAAACACATCACCATCGGCAACGGCCCGAGAGTCAATCGATACACCCTGAAGATTTCCGCGCACGACGCCTTGCAGCGTGCCACCGGTGGCGGCAATGAGTTCTTGGGCAGTCCAAAGGCCACGCTCAGCCATGATAAATATCTCCACGCAAGGCCCACAAAACGGCTTCATGATCACTAAAGGAAAGAACGTGCTTGCCAACAATTTGGCCTTCTTCGTGGCCTTTGCCTGCCACCAACAAAACATCACCCGTCATCAACTCATTCACAGCAGTAGCGATAGCTTTGGCGCGATCTCCGATTTCTGTCGCGTTATGAGCAGCACTCATAATCTCTTTGCGAATAATGCTGGCAACTTCAGTGCGCGGATTGTCATCCGTTACAATGACGCGATCACACAGCCGCGAGGCAATCTCACCCATAATTGGGCGCTTGCCTTTGTCGCGGTCACCGCCACAGCCGAACACCACAAAAAGCTTTCCCGCAACAGACGGACGCAAAGCTGAAATCGCATTTTCCAAAGCATCAGGCGTATGCGCATAGTCAACAAAAACCGACGCCCCATTGTGGGTAACGCCCACAAGTTCTAATCGCCCGCTCGCACCCTTCAGCGATTCAAGCGCGTGCAACGTCAAAGACTCTTCACCGCCAGCTGCAATCACCAAACCCGCAGCAACAAGGGCGTTAGACGTTTGAAACTCACCAACCAATGGTAAAGCAACATCATACACTGACGTTCTAGTTTGAATTTTTAATTGCTGTCCAAGACCGTTGCGCGTGGCGGAAACCAACTTCAACGACGTGCCCGCATGACCCACCGTAAACGGCAACAATCGGCTTTGCTGCGCAATCCGCAAAACCTCATCACCTTGCGGTGAATCCATATTAATCACTGCCGCCGCACCAGCAGGCAGCACTTCACTGAACAATCGCATCTTGGCCGCAAAATACTCTTCAACCGTGGCATGATAATCAAGATGATCACGTGTCAGATTGGTAAATGCGCCCGCCGTCAATCGCAAACCATCCAACCGATATTGAGAAAGTCCGTGGCTGGAAGCTTCTATCGCTAGATGCTCAATTTTATCGTCCGAAAGTTTTGCAACAATTTGCGCAAGTTGAACCGGATCGGGCGTTGTATGCTCCAACTTCATTGTGCCTTCCGGCCCCACCACGCCAATGGTGCCCAAGCTCGCCGCGCGAAAACCCAAGGCCGCCCACATTTGCCGGACAAAAACTGCAACTGAAGTTTTCCCGTTGGTTCCAGTGACGGCCACAATCGTATCTGGCTGTGCATCATAAAATCGCGCCGCCATGAGGGCCAGAAGACGGCGCGGATTATCTGACTCAACAACTGCGCCCTCGCCCGTGTAGGTTCCAGTTTGGGAAATCACCAATGCGGCACCCTGCGCAAACGCTTGCGGAATGTAAGCGGCACCATCCACCTTGGTTCCCGGCAATGCTGCAAATATAAATCCAGGTTTCACCGCGCGGCTATCAGCAGTAAGACCTAAAACAACCATATCGCCACCCTTCGGTAGCGTTGCATCACTCTTCAAAAGCTGGCTCAGATGATGCGACATTTCAGATTACCCATTCTTCTTTGCTGTCTTGGCCTGCTTTGCAAGCTTGGCCAAATCTTCCGCGGTGAACACGGGTGTCACACCCAACAAAGGCGCAATGCGTTCAATAATTTTTGAGGCCGTTGGCACCGCATTCCAACCCGCAGTGGCAAAGCCATAAGTTTCAGGCGTGGCTTGCGGCTCGTCCAGCATCACAAAGATTGCATATTTCGGATGGTCCATCGGAAATGCACCAATGAAGGTCGCCAAGCTTTTGTCTTTCGAATAGCGTCCATGAATAACTTTTTCAGCCGTACCGGTTTTGCCACCCACGCGGTAACCCAAAACATCCGCCTTGGACGCAGTGCCTTCCAGCACGTTTAAGCGGAATAAATATCGCATTTTTTCAGATGTTTCTGGCTTTACAATGCGGTGCGCCAACACATCGGATTCTTCCTTGGTGCGCTTTAAAAATGTGGGTGGGCGGGCCATGCCACCATTAATCAAATCTGCAATCACTGAAAGACCTTGCAGCGGCTGTACGGCAAAACCATGGCCAAAGGCAGCCGTTGCAGAGGCCAGTTTGCTCCAATGCTTAGGCAACAGCGGCTTGGCACTTTCTGGCACTTCTGTCACTAGGCGGTCCAGCAAACCAACACGCCGCAAAAACTCAACGTGGTTTTCAACACCCACCTGCAAAGCCATTTTTGCAGTGCCGATGTTGGAGGAGTTTGTAAAAACTTCAGGTACAGTCAAAATCCGGCGTTGCGCATGGAAATCACTGATGCGGGCATTGCCGATCACCAAGTTTGAACGCGTGTCATAAGTGGATTGAAGGTTGGCAGTGCCATAGTCAAAGGCCATCGCAAAGGTCACTGCTTTAATCACCGACCCTAATTCATAAACGCCACTGGTGAGTTTATTCTGTTGATCAGAAGTGAGGCGCTTGTCATCAGAATTTGGATTATAATCAGGCAGCGAAGCCAAGGCTAAAATCTCACCTGTTTCAGTATCGAGAATAATTCCGCCCCCGGATTTGGCCCTAAATTTGATAACGGCCCTGGCCACTTCATCGGTCACCGCATGTTGGATGCGCATATCCATTGCTAACTGCGCAGGAGCTGAAGTCGAAGTCTCAGGTTCCGTCAACGATGCCGTATAAAGCGCACCCTGATCGTCCAAAAATTTTTCAATGCCGGCAATGCCGTGTGTATCGACATCCACATAGCCGATCGTATGGGCAGCAAGACGCCCCAGCGGATAAACCCGCTTGCGCTCGTTCACATACCCCACACCGGGAATGCCGAGATTGTAAACCGCATCGCGCTCTTCAGGACTCACCTGCCGTTTGAGCCACACAAAAGCACGGCCAGGTGCAGTGAGTTTTTCACGAAGCGCCTTGCTATCGAGATCAGGCATAGTCGCCGTCAGCGATTCCACGGCCTCATCCATATCGATAATCTTGCGCGGATCAGCAAACAGTGATGCCACTGCAATGTCAGTGGCCATCACCACGCCATTGCGATCAATAATATCAGGGCGCGGAATGGGCGTTTCGTGAGCAGCCATTTCAGCGTTGACCACCGACGCTTTATGAAAAAGCGTAAGCTGCCCCAACTGCACAGCAATCGCCAGAAAGAATCCGCAAAACACAATGCTTAAAAGTCGAATACGGTTCTGCCCTTGAAGGCGCTCACTGCCTTTAGGCGTATGAAGTTCGACGCTGTTTTCCATCACTGCATCTTCTCCAAAATTGCGCCAATCGGGTCGGTTCCTTGGTCATTAAGTTTCACAATCGGGTGATCAGGAATCTTGGCGGGAAGATCCGCCAAAGTCACAATTTGGCTCGCCGTCAGTGGCTTTAATTTCAATTGATCTTCAGCTAATTTTTGCAAACGCTCTGGCCGCGTTAGACTGCTCCATTCGGCGTTGAGCAACTTGATAGACTCGCGTTCGTTTGAAATTCCAGTTTTCATTTTCGCAATTTGGCGTTCAAGCCCACGCGTGGAATGCTCCAACGAATACAGAAAAAAGGCTGAAACTAAAAGGCATACCACCAAAAATGCGTTGAATACTTTGACCATCAGTGTCGCTTCCGTTCAATTGATGGCACCGCCATAGCGCGCGCATCAAATCCAAATTTATCCGCATCCGTACGAATGCCCGCGCGCAATTTTGCTGAGCGCGATCGTGGGTTATCCAGCATCTCTTCAGCGCCAGCCTCTTGAGGGCCTTTGAACACCAATTCAAAACTGGGGCGCGGCCCATCATGGGAAGCAGGCATGTGCCGCGAATTAGTAGGTAGCGCTCCACTTCGGGCCGCAAAGAAACGCTTCACAATGCGGTCTTCCAAAGAATGGAATGTGACCACTACCAAGCGTCCACCCACGTCGAGAATTTCTTCAGCCGCCACCAAAGCTTGCGCCAATTCATCAAGCTCAGCATTCACATGAATGCGCAACGCTTGAAACGTGCGCGTTGCCGGATGAGTGCGATCTTTCATGCGCTGTGGTCCTGTGGCACGTTCCACAGCTTTCACCAAATCAAGTGTCGTCAGAAGCGGCGCTTCTGTCCGTGCACTGACGATTGCTTTAGCAATCGAGCGCGAGCGCGGCTCTTCGCCCAAAATAAATATAATCTGCGCCAAAACTTCTGCATCTAAGGCGTTCACATAATAAGCAGCGGATTTGCCCTCCTGCCCCATGCGCATGTCCAACGGACCGTCGCGCATAAAGGAAAATCCTCGCGACGCTTCATCGATCTGCATCGATGAGACACCAATGTCTAAAACCACGCCTTGAACTTTGGTGAGACCCAAATCTTCGATAATCGATTTCATCTCGCCGAATGTGCCGCGCACCAGTTGCAGTCGGTCTTGCGACGCGGAAACCAAATCTGCACCCACGGCAATCGCGGTGGGATCACGATCAATCGCAATGACCTTGCATTCCCTTGCCGCCAAAATCGCACGCGTATATCCACCAGCCCCAAATGTGCCATCCACATAAACGCCACCATCCACTGGCGAAAGTGCAGTCAACACTTCGGCAAGCATCACCGGAACATGGCGAGAAGTTTGATCGGAGAAGGCAATCATGATGGCAGCGCGAACACAGTGAACAAGAGGTTAATAATTGTTCGACAATGCCTCCGCGATTGTTAACAAATCGTTTCACAACCGATTCCTTTCAACCACTTTGAAGAGAAATTACCAGTCGGCCTATAAGCCGGGTTTTGTCCCCATGGGGTCTCACCCACAGTGTATGGCCATTCATCTGGAGCCCTTGTTACCAAGAGCTTCACGCAACCAACCCGGGTGACGAACCGAAAACAGTCCTGACATCTTGCAATGTCGTGCCACCCCTATTCGGTCTTGCTCCAGGCGGGGTTTGCCATGCCAGTCTTGTTGCCAAGCCTGCGGTGCGCTCTTACCGCACCGTTTCACCCTCACCGCAGCATGCTGCGGCAGTTTATTTTCTGTGGCACTTTCCCTGGGGTCACCCCCGCCGGGCGTTACCCGGCACCCTATTCTCGTGGAGCCCGGACTTTCCTCCCTTGCACCCTTTCGGGCGACGCAAGAGTGGCCATCCAGCCGACTGGTAGGTTTCCGATAGGCGCGGAAGGCGGCGCGGTCAACAAAACACTTGTATTGCAGCAAAATCGCACCATCTGATTGCCTGCATTGGGGGACCATAAAATGACTGCCGCCGAAACCATAAAGACCTTGAACCGCCTCAAGCTGCTCGCTCGCTTTATGGACAATGGCTGGGGCATCCCCTTCACCAAAATCCGCTTCGGCGCAGACGCAGTGATCGGCCTCGTCCCCGGCGCAGGCGACCTCATCACTCTATTGCCCTCGATCTACATCCTCATAAAAGCCCACGAAATGGGCGCATCCAGAGAACTGCTGATAAAAATGGCAGGAAATATCGCCATTGATACAGGCCTCGGCGCAATCCCGGTTCTGGGCGATATCTTCGACGTTTTCTTTAAGTCAAACGTCAGGAACATTGATTTACTTACTGATTTTATTAAGAACAATTGGAAACCCTAGATGAAAACTCCACGCCAGCTCATTGGCAGCGTGGGGAATGTGTCTTCGCTACAGGAAGAAGATGTTGGCTAGAACATTGGCGACCGTTACACCTGTGCCGTCGCCACCATAATAGTTATCAAAACCACCGTTCTGCGTGTTGTTTGCGGCTGATCTATTATAACTTGCCATGACCAATTCTTCTTTTTGGGCGCGTCAAAGCCCGGTTGCGTTACGATCTCAAACGTGTTCGCAACAACTTGGGAACTTCAAAAACGGTGAAAGTCATCCCGTTAGAGTAACGGCGCTTCCAACCAATCGACCGAACCCAGCATATTAAACACATTCCACATCTGCCGGCCGCCCCCTGCGGTTTCTGGCGGATGGATGAAAGCACTTTGATATAAACCGTAATGGCGGAAGAATAGACGATGCGATTAATTCTCGAACGCAAAAACCCCTACTGGATAGGCTGCAATTGGTTATAAGCATCTTGTACTGGCCGATGAGGAATTTTATATGCGCTTGCCTATTTTAGTTTTTTGTCTATTCCTCACCCTCACGCCAGCCTACGCCCAAGAGCGGCAATGGTCGCTGGATGCTTCTGGATCTGAGGCCTATTTGGTGTTTGGCGTGGCCGACACCGACGACGTGGGCCTCAGCTTTTGGTGCAAGATCGGCAGCGGCACGGTTTCAATTTTTGAACGCTTTGACCGCAAAGTGATTGTGAAAGATCAACCTACAAAAGTGAAATTGAAAGTGGACGGCGAGATTTTTGATATCAAGATGCAAGCCAGTGTGAGTGAAGGTTCAAATTCCGGCAGCCTTGAAGGGCCCGTGAGCGTTGGTGGTACGGTGATGAAAGCGGTGTTGCACGCCAGTAAATTCAGCCTTACGGCGTTTGGGCACACATCAAGCTATCCGTTGGCCGACGCCGATGTGGCCGGGCTGTTGCAAACGTGTTCGCGTGCAGTGGGGAATTGAGTTTAAGGATTCTTCGAAACTTCAAAAATTGACATTCCGGAATCCTCTCAATTGTCATCCCCCCAACAAGTGCGTGGACGACATTCAGCGCGATTGAAGTAATTTATGCAGCGTCCCCACCGTCGATTGATCGGCTATGCCATCAACCAGCGCTGTCCTGAAATGCCGTTGAAACGCCTCCACCACAATTTTAGTGCGTTGATCAAACACGCCATTCACATCAATGCCATAACCGTACAATTTCAGCATGGCCTGCAAGGCCATCACCCCATCGCCCTGATCGCCCATTTGTAAAAACGTGCCACCTGAAATCGGTTCAGGCTCCACCCAATGTCCAACACCATGCTGATGCAACATACGCCAATCAAATTTTTCGCCGGGGTCCACCTTGCGCCCAGGCGCGATATCAGAATGGGCCAGCACCATGCGCGGCGCTATTTTATGGCGGTGTAAAATGTCCTTACACAACACCACAACAGTAAGCATTTGAATGAGCGGAAAATCTGCATAGCCGTGGTGGCCCAGATTGTGAATCTCAATTCCAATAGATGTCGAGTTGAGATCGTCTTCGGCAAACCAAGTGGAAACACCTGAATGCCAAGCGCGCATGTTTTCACCCACCATCTGCACAATGCCGCCCGCTTCATCAATCAGGTAATGCGACGACACTTCTGAGGCGTCATTGCAAAGCCACTCACAAGCCTCAGTCGATGAACGCATCCCTGTGTAATGCAGGACTAAACAATTAATCGATTTCCCGTCCTTGCGTTCGCCAAAATTAGGAGAGAGTTGGGTTCTATGGGGAAGCGCAGTGCCGATCACTTAGGCGCCGTCCTTTACGAGTAAACTATAGGCGGCATTTATCCGCGCCATGCGCTCAGTCGCCAGCTTTACCATTTCAGCCGGAACACCAGCGGCGATTTGTTTATCAGGGTGCAGCTTCCGCACGAGGGACTTATAGTGTTTCTTGATCTCAGCCAAGCTGGCGCCGCGCTCGACGCCCAGCATATCATAAGGGTCATCGATAATCGCAACATGCCGCGAACGGATGCGCGCGAAATCTATGGCACTGTAACCAAAAACTTCCGCCACACGTTCCAAATAGGTGAGTTCGTCTTCGTGAAGCACGCCATCGGCTTTGGCAATATGAAACAACCCGTCTAAAACATTTTCCAAAATAGCAGATTTCTTAGTGAACAGTTTGGCCACTTGCAAAGCATAGGTTTCAAACCCAGCCACATCTTGCTTAGCCAAATTAAATACGCGCTCCACACCGGGCATATCTTTGTCCGGCACATGAAACACTTGCCGAAATGCAGCAATCTCATCATCCGTCACCACACCGTCAGCCTTGGCCATTTTGGCACCCAGCGCAATCATGCCAATCGTAAAGCCTACTGATTTTTCAGGTGCTGTTGATTTACCTGTGATGCCTTCAAGCACATGGCCAATGGTGCCACCAATGTCATGCGCCAGTTCTGATATACGTGCCCAAATTGTCATGTCGTGAGCTTAGCGGATTCGGCGGTACTGAAAAGTGCTTTACACCAATTTACGGAAATAATGCATCATGCTAAACTCCGGCGTATCAATATCAAGGTGTTGCGCCAATCGCCGCTCCACATGCCAAGCACGGCCCGCCGTCCAAATTGTCGCCCACAGAACTGGCACAGCCACCAAGCCCAACAACACATAAAGTGCTGTATCAGGCAGGCCCATCAATTTGCTGAAAGCCCAAGCCGATGCCGCAGCAGCAGCCCCCACCAAGCAGAACGTCAACAGTGTCACACCCGCAGCAGCCAAAAAGCAGCCAAACGGGCTAAAAGCTTGGGTGCCAGTTTTGGGTGTGAGATCCGGTTTTATATATTCTTGTTCCATGCCGTTGATATGCCAATTCTTGGCGGCATTTGCAAGGCGGCTTAAGCCGCTTGTTCTTGTCCTATCGCTTCCACACCCAGCATGCGGCAAATGGCGTAAACCAAATCAGCACGGTTCAACGTGTAGAAATGGAAAGCATCCACACCTTCGCGCTCTAAAGCCTGCACCTGTTCAGCAGCCACCATAGCGGCAACCAAATTCCGTGTTTCTGGCTCTGAGTCCAAGCCTGAAAAGCGTTTCACCATTTCCGGCGGAATACGCGCGCCACATTTTCCAGCGAACTCTTGCACCTTGGCAAAATTCGTTACCGGCAAAATGCCGGGCAGCAATTTTATATTAATGCCCCGTGCCGCAATCCGGTCACGCAAACGCAAAAAGAAAGCGTTGTGAAAAAAGAACTGCGTAATCGCATGAGTGGCCCCATGATCAGCCTTATCCGCCAAGAACGCCAAGTCTTCCTCAATTGAAACGGATTCAGGATGTTTCTCAGGATAGGCCGCAACCGAAACTTGAAATTCGGCAATCTCACGAATGCCGCGCACCAGATCAGCGGCATTGCGATAACCTTCAGGATGAGGTTGAAAGCGCGTGCCCACACCCGCTGGTGGATCACCGCGCAAAGCCAGAATATGGCGGACCCCTACATCCCAGAACTTGCGCACAACGGCATTCACTTCTTCTTTGCTTGCACCCACACAGGTGAGATGTGCAACCGGAGCAAGCGAGGTTTCCGCCACAATCCGCCGCACTGTATCAAGCGTGCGGTCTTGTGTGGTGCCGCCGGCTCCATAAGTCACCGATACAAATTGTGGCTGCATAGGTTCCAAGCGGCGCAGTGTATTCCAAAATGCAACTTCGGCATCGCCGACTTTGGGGGGAAAGAATTCAAATGAAACGGCAAGGCCAGATTTAGTTGTCATGATGTTTGGAGTGCCTTTTGTTTTAATTCAATTGAAATAGGACTTTTAGTGTCGCGCGGTTTTGCCAACCACAAAGATACAGTCAGGCCCTTGCTCGATTTAAGCCATGGTGGCGCAAGAACTTCGTGCCGCACCAATTCCAACCCTGCCCTTGCAAACCAACTAATCATCTGCTCGCTCGACACCCCAAGCCGCCGATGTGCATGTTCACTGCGCAGTTCTTCAAGGTCATGCGGCGCAAAATCAACAATCAGTAATTGGCCATTTGCGGAAAGTATGCGTCGCGCTTCCAGCAAGGCCCGTAGCGGCTCATCGAGAAAATGCAACACTTGATGAATGGTCACCAAATCCGCAAAGCCATCGGCAAAAGGCAATGCATAAATATCAGCCTGCCGCACTTGTGCGTGGCGCAAATTCTGGCGTTCTAAATTGGCCCGCGCTATCGCCAACATTTCACGGCTGGTGTCCAATCCATAAAGATGCGAAGCCCGTGAGCTTAAGAGTTCTAACACCCGGCCCGTGCCAGTGCCAAGGTCTACCACATTTTCAAATTTATGTTTACCCAGCAACTCTAACATAGCGCCTTCAACGTCAGCTTCCAAAACATGCAACGAGCGAAGCTTGGCCCACTGCGAGGCATTCTCGCCAAAATAGGCCGCCGCCGTTTCATTGCGTTGTCGGCGAATTTCTTCGAGCCGTGATAAATCTCCAGAGAGCAATTGATCTTTGCCCGGCAACATATCAACCAGCGCCCGCGCCAGTGCCCCGCTGCGGCCTTCTTCACGCAAGCGAAACAAAACCCAATTGCCTTCTTTGTGACGGCTAATGAGACCGGCCTCAGCCATTAACTTGAGATGCCGACTGACGCGCGGTTGGCTTTGACCCAAAATGTAAGTGAGTTCCGTCACATTCATTTCGCCATGCGAAAGCACAAACAGGATGCGAATCCGCGTTGTTTCCGCAACTGCCTTTAAACCTGCCAATAATTCATCCATTGCATCGCTCCTGAAAACTATATAAACATATCCTTATGTAGATCGCAATGCCTAATTCGTAAATGTAGCGCAGAGTGTCGCAATTGGCCGATAGTTTCATCGCCCACTATATTTTTACGCGTGAGGGCTGTATTGCCATAGTTTGGCACAATGCGAATGATTATATGGCGTTGGGTTTTAGGAATTTGAGGCTTCTATGAAAAAAGTATTATCGCGTCGTGAATTTGCGCTGGCTTTAGCGGGTCTGTCTACAGCCCTTTTTGTCAGCGGACCAGTTTTTGCAGACGACCAGGCCAGCGTCTACGTCCGGAAACTGGGAGCCGAAGTCATACGCTTAGCCAATGGCGGCAAACGCGGTGATAGAGCCTTGCAACGCCGCTTTGCCGAGCTTTTTAACCGTTATATCAGCATTCCAAATGTAGCCAATTTTGCTTTGGGCACTCATCAGAAAGACTTGCCCCCTGCCGATAAGGCAAAATTTTACGATCTGGTCGCCAACTATGCTGCCGCCCTCTTCGTCTGGTACGTTGAAGATTTCCAAGGCAACTCTTTGGAAGTCACCAATTCGGTTGATCAAGGCAAATTCACCATTATCGACTCAGGCATCAAGGGTTCAAGTCTGGGCAGCGAAAAATTGCGCTGGCGTGTTTCAGGTTCAAATGGCAACTACAGAATCGCCGATTTGAATGTAAAAGGTGTGTGGTTGACGATTTCGTTGAAAAAGCTGTTTGCTGACACTCTCAACAGTTCACATGGCAATTTTGAAGCGCTCTATGCCAAGCTGGCTGAAGCCGAAACGTGGTAACTCATAAAACATTAACCCTAGTCGTTCGAATAAGAGATTGGTAAAGACAGAATCATGATCTCACGACGCTCATTCATCGCACTCAGTGTAGCAGCCTTGGCCACCCCAGCTCTGGCCGACGACCACCCGTCGATTATGTTTATGAATCAAATGGCCAAGGATTTGCTCCATGCGCATCGTCAGGGAACCGTCTCTGCTTTCCTCCGCGTCATATTACGCTACGCCGATGTGTCTGGCATTTCAGATTACTCCTTAGGCGACTACAAAGTTCCGGGTAATGAAAAAGGCCGGTATCTCCACGGCGTGAGTTCATTCATGGCGCGCTATTTCGCTGAACAATCGCGCAGTTACCCAGTTGCCAAATATGAAATCGGCGAGGCGACTGTCGCGGGAAACAAAGATGTAATTGTTGGCTCAAAAGTTTATCTTATGTCGGGCCAAACCTATTCGGTCAGCTGGCAATTATCTTGGATTGACGGCCAATATAAAATCGTCGACGCCAAGTTCTTGGGCTTCTCGATGACTTATCAGCAGCGCAGCCTGTTCACCTCTTACATCGGCAAGCATAATGGCGATGTCGGTCAATTGATTGTAGCGCTCAATCGTTAGTCTTCGTTAACCATGTTCTCAGCATAATCTCCGCCATTTGTGAGGGCGAAATGTTATGCGTCGACTATTGGCATTCTTGGCAGTTTCACTTTTGACAGCCTGTTCTACAAGCATCGACAAACCCTATTTCCAGACTGCTGGCGTTTACAAACCAAGCAATGCGAATTGCACCGCCAACCCGCAATCCTTTGCACAGGCTGAACCCATTGCCGATTTTAGTGAGGGCAATGGCTGTGGCATTACCAATGGCTATAAAATCACTGCCATGGGCGATATAGCCTTCAGCCAACCCGCCACCGTCACCTGCAGCGTGGCCAATACTTTCAATGAATGGCTGCAAAATTCAGTGCAGTCCCGCGCCCAGACTATTTATGGCGAGCGGATTGTAGCATTAAAAATCGCCGCCTCTTACTCTTGCCGCCCGCGTAACAATGTGCGCGGTGCAAAACTCAGCGAGCACGGATTGGGCGATGCCATTGACGTAGCAGGATTCACTTTGGCCAGCGGCAGGGAAGTGACAGTGCTGACCGATTACTATGGCGATTCAAACAATCGCGCCTTCTTACGCGCAGTGCGGGGTGATGCCTGTGGACCTTTCCATACTGTTCTGGGCCCAGGCTCTGATCAATACCACAATGACCACATTCATTTTGATTTGCAACGCGAGCGCAGCGGCGGCCCCTATTGTCACTAAACCCGTTTCACCTGCGCCTTTCGTCCAAACCAAACACACAACCCAACCAAACTTGCAAAAAATAATGATCGAATAGTCAGTGCTTCACTCAAAATAAAATAGGCGGCCACTTGGGTCATGAAAGTTTGCAACAACTGCACCTGCCCCACTTTAGCAACCCCTCCAAGTGCCAGACCATTATTCCACGCAAAAAATCCAATCAGCTGACTCATCAAACCCAAGTAGGCAAAACATGCCCAACCTTGCCAAGACTCATAACCTGTAACACTCCGCGAAAAATACCAGGTGAGCGGCACGGTTACAGGCAGTGCCACAATCAATGCCCAACAAATAACCTGCCAGCCACCGAGTTTGCGCGAGAGTTGCCCACCAGCGGCATAACCCATTGCCGCCGCCAGTACGGCGAGCACCAATAAACTATCTGCACCATGCAAGGCCACACCCCCATCCCACAACGCGTAAAGTATTACGGTGAAGGATCCGAGCAAACTCCACAGCCAAAATATACGGGAAGGTTTTTCACCGGCAAATATCGTGCTCATAAATGCAGTGCCCAAAGGCAGAAGAGCCAACACCACGCTGCCATGCGAGGCTGGTGCGGTTTTCATGGCAATGGTCGAAAGTATCGGGAATCCAAAAATAACCCCCGCAGCAATGATCACCAATTTTATTAAATCTGACCGGTCTGGCCAAGGCTGCCGGGTGATCAAAACCAACGGAATGGCCACCAATGCAGCAATTACGGTGCGCCCGATGCTGACAAAATACGGATCAAACTCTCGCACCGCCAACCGTGAAAAGGGTAATGTTAACGAGAACACCGCAACCCCAATAAGGCCTAGAAGATACCCGCGCGTGACAGAGTTCATAGGTTTTTCAAATTAATCATTGACATTAAATTCCTAAGGACTATATACCTATGTAGGTTCTGAAATTGCAGTGCGACGGCACAGTGGTTTCAAAGCCCCGCTGGTTGACATCGTTAAGTATACCAAGGCTGGTTAAGGCATTTCATTGCGGGCCCACGGGGGCGCAATCTTGGGCCGCCGCGCCACCGCATCATAAAGTGCTTTGATATTGGGATGCCGCACAAACAACGTGGGCAAATCCGGGGCCCAGCTCACTAGCATGGCCGCGTAAATATCCACAGCGCTAAAAGTCTCCCCCAATATAAATGGCCCTTGCCCCAGCGCCTCAGCAAAAATGGCGAAGTCCCGGTCCATATGTGTAGCAGCCTGAGATTTTATTGCCGTAGTATGAGCCGCATCCGCTGAGTAGCGCGCCGGATAAAAATAACGCAAATCAGCCATATATACCGCTGACGCAAAATACAACATCCAGCGCAAATAGGCGCCGCGCGCTGGCTCATCAAACGCCGGGGCCAAACCTGCCGCCGGAAACAAATCGGCGAGATAGATCATCATCGCTGCACTTTCCGTCATCAGGCTGTCATCCGCCAGACGTAAAGCTGGCACTTCACCGCGGGGATTGATTTTCAAATATGATGTCGGAACCGAACCGTCAGTCTGGCGCGCCACGTCTTCAATGCGAAAATCCGCCCCCACCTCGCACAGCAGCGCTTCAACCGCCGCTGAACCTGAACCCGGCCTTGCATAGAGTGTGAACATGAACTTCTCCTTTGGTCTTGCGCAATTAAACGCTATATACCTTGTGAAGCAAGAACCAAGGATGCCAAGAGCGATGGTGCAGGCTAAGGCCCCGCGCGATGTGCGGTTTTCATATTCAACGGCCGATCAGCCGTTGCTGCAACGCGCCGTCATTCAAGCTATTGAAAAAATCGGCGGTCAGCGCAAACTGAAAAAACTCTATGTGCAGCATCAGGAAAATCTCTCGCGCGGCGATAGTTTCTTCGACAGCGCCATTCGCCTGCTGCGCATCAATGTGAGTCACGATGATAATCTCGCGCTCACTCCAAAAACCGGCCCGGTGGTTTTCATATCCAACCATCCCTATGGCGTGCTTGATGGCATCACTCTCACATGGCTCGCTTTAAAAGTGCGGCCCGACACCAAAGTGCTAGCCAACGATGTCCTGTGCCAAGCCCCCGAGGCCGCTGCAAATTTATTACCCGTGGCCTTTGCCCCCACCAGAGAGGCTCGCGAAACCAATGTGAACTCGCGCCGTCAAGCCCAAGACTGGTTAAAGCATGGCGGCGCTGTGGGCATTTTTCCCGGTGGCGGCGTTTCCACATCCGAACAACCGCATCGGGGCCAAGCTGTTGATTTGGCTTGGGCCCCCTTCACTGCAAAAATGATCCGCATGAGCAAGGCCACCGTGGTGCCGGTGTTTTTCACCGGTCAAAACAGCCGCCTGTTTCAGCTGGCTAGCCACCTGAGTTTAACGTTACGACTGTCACTGGTGTTCCGCGAAACCGCACGCCGCATTGGAACGGATTTGGCCGTGCGTGTGGGCAAGCCCATTGCCTTCAGCGAAATCGAACATCTGACGGACCGCGATGAGATGATCAAAGAACTGCGCAAACGCACCTATGCTTTGGCCAGACCCTCAGACATTCAAGGCAATGGCAAAGACCTGCATTTGCGCCAAGGCCGCGTGAAGGGTTGGAAAAATAATACCGAATGACACTCTTGCCATAAATCTAACAAAGGTTATTCTAAGTGAGGGGGCAAGTGATTTGGGAGCATGGTAGATGCGGCGCATTTTGTCGACTTTGTTTATGTTCAGTGCACTGACGATGTCTGCTTCCGCCAAAGCCGCTTCCTGCCCTTCTGAAGGCTTCATCCAAAGTGCTGGTGCTGCCTTTATGGGGGCTGCGCGCAATGGCTCTGCAGCGGCCTTCTCCAACGCTGCGGCGCGTTTTGCCGATTTGCGCGGGCTGGCCCTTTTTGCACTGGGGCCTTATCGCAAGGATTTGGCACACGGACGTGAGGGCGAATATGTAGCACTCACCAAAAAATTCACGGGCCAATTCATGGCCCAATATGCCAGCAAATTCAGCGGCAACGGCATCACCATAACCAATTGTGTTAGCAATATTGTGGTAACCAAACTCTCCACCGGCCAAGGCCTCACATTTAGGCTGCGAGGCGGCAGCCGCATTGAAGACGTCAGCGTCTCCGGCATCTGGCTAGCGCAAGAACTGCGCAGCAAATTCACCAGTGTCATCAGAAGAAATGATGGCGATGTGGATGCGCTGATCACCTGGTTAGCCAATTAGAGTTTGCAAAAAAAGTATAATCAGCGCCATGTCTTCGCAACCGATCGTCTCTTAAAGATGAGTGCATCTTAATTTGGAGTCGACGATGAAAAAACTACTTTTTGCAATTCTGCTTTTCGCAAGTCCGCAAGCCCATTCCGCTGCCACCATTGCTGAGTGTGTAGGCTTGCGGGCCTAGGCCTAGCTTCATCTTCCGCCCACAAGCTCAAAGCCTCCATGGCATTACCCACCCAATCATCCATCTTGTCTGCAGCCGAAAAACATTCCAGCAAGTCTGGGAATTGCACGCCGAATGCGAAGTCTGGGTCTTTGTCAACGAGTGCGATGTAGTGGGTCTTTTCAACGTCTTTCGATCTAACTAACCTGCTTGGCAATGGTCGCGCCGTTCCAGTTAGCAAATCTTTCTTCGGATGGAGATCAATAACAGTAAGCGCCCCTTTGCGGAACTTGTGGTGCGAACTTGCAATACTAAACAGCTCAAACCCTTCATTTAAAAGAAGAAGGTTGCAATCGTCTTGTGGAGATCAAATTCTTGCTCCTTCTCTCAAAGCGCAAGGGAAAATCAGCGCGCAAACTTCTTATACTTGAAATCAGTCGGCTCTTTTACTGGCTTTGTCGTAAACCTCGTCGTCTCGGCGCATACCAACGGCAATAATTAGAATTTCTATCCTTTTCTTTTCCACACGATAGACAATGCGCGTGGCCCCTGTTCTTAAGCGACGATAACCTGCGAGGGCGCCATGCAGTGGTTTTCCGACTTTTTCGGGTTCGCCGCGAACGAGGCGTTGGTCAATGACACTTTGGATATTTCGCGCTTCAACCCGACCCAAATACCTGAAATCAGACTGGACGTCTGGATGATAAACTACAGTCCAACCCATATCACAGACTGTCCACGAATGTGTCCATATCTTTGCGCGTGACATAATCCTTACGCGGCATCTCCATACGCGCACGGGCTACTGCTTCGATGCGAAGGTCAGCCAGTTCGTCCATCATGGCCTCATACCGCTCTGCCCCCATCATCACCGCTGTTGGGCGGTTGTCGCGCATGACAACAAGATGATCATCCGCACCTGTGGAAATGCGGTCCAGCAATTCCTTGGTCTTCTTTTGTAGGTCTGTAGCCGAAACGGCCTGATTTGAGCGATTGAGCAACATATTGAAATCTCCGATAGCCGATTATAGTCGGATTAAATTCAGATTTCAATCCACTATCACCGCGCAAACTTCTTATACTTAATCCGCTTCGGCATCACGCTGTCTTCACCCAGTCTGCGTTTCTTGTCTTCCTCATAATCTTGGAAGTTGCCTTCAAACCATTCCACATGGCTGTCGCCTTCGAAGGCTAAAATATGGGTGGCGAGACGATCCAAGAACATGCGGTCATGGCTGATGATGACCGCGCAGCCGGCGAAATCTTCCAGCGCTTCTTCGAGGGCGGCGAGTGTTTCTGTGTCGAGGTCATTGGTGGGTTCGTCGAGCAGCAGCACATTCGCACCGGATTTTAACATCTTCGCCAGATGCACGCGGTTGCGCTGGCCGCCGGAAAGTGTGCCCACTTTCTGCTGTTGGTCTGCACCCTTAAAGTTAAACGCACCCGTGTAAGCGCGGGAATTCATTTCGCGCCTGCCAAGATAAATCACTTCGGCCCCGCCGGAAATTTCTTCCCACACGGTTTTGTTTGGCGCCAAAGCATCGCGGCTTTGATCGACGTAGCCTAAATGAACACTTTCACCAATTTTAATGGCGCCAGCATCAGGCTTCTCCTGCCCTGTGAGCATTTTGAACAAAGTAGTTTTGCCTGAGCCGTTGGCCCCAATAATACCGACAATGCCGCCGGGTGGCAGTTTGAAATTCAAGTTTTCAATCAGCAAACGATCCCCGAAAGCTTTGTTCACGCCTTCAAGTTCAATCACATTATCGCCCAAGCGCTCGCCGGGCGGAATGATGATTTGCGCGGTGTTGGATTTCAAACGCTCATCATTCTTCTTCAGCAATTCATCATAGGCGGAAATACGCGCCTTGCTCTTAGCTTGGCGGGCCTTGGGTGATGCACCGATCCATTCCGATTCGCGGTCAATCGCTTTCTGGCGCGATGCATCTTCGCGTTGCTCTTGAGAGTATCGCTTAGACTTGGCTTTCAGATAGGCCGAGTAATTGCCTTCATAAGGAATGCCCTTGCCGCGATCGAGTTCGAGAATCCAACCTGTCACATTGTCCAAGAAATAGCGATCATGGGTGACGATGAGAATAGCCCCAGGATAATCACGCAAATGATGCTCTAACCAATTCACAGACTCAGCATCGAGATGGTTAGTGGGTTCGTCGAGCAACAGAAGATCGGGCTTAGCGAGCAGCAGCCGCGTCAAAGCAATGCGGCGCTTTTCACCACCGGATAAGTTTTCGACTGAAGCATCGCCCGGCGGGCAGCGCAGCGCATCCATGGCCTGCTCCACTTGCGCTTCCAAATCCCAAAGATTCTGCGCGTCGATTACGTCCTGAAGCTTGCCCGCCTTCTCAGCGTTCTCATCATTATAGTCGGCCATAAGAGCGTTATATTCATCGAGAATAGCCTTCTGCTTGGCCACACCCACCATGGCATTTTCGAGAACAGATTTAGAAGCATCGAGTTGCGGCTCTTGTTCCAAGTAACCAATGGTGGCGCCATCGGCTATCCACGCCTCGCCATTATATTCCTTATCAAGCCCCGCCATGATTTTTAAAAGCGTGGATTTACCCGAACCGTTGGGCCCCAGCACGCCGATTTTTGCATCAGGATAAAACTGCAAATGCACATTATCTAAAACCTTCTTGCCCGAAGCATAAGATTTTGAAAGCCCTTGCATATGATAAATAAATTGGCGCGCCATGATGATCCTGAAATTTGGGATAAGTGATTGGCGGCGCTTCTAGACCGCTTTGTCAAAACTGTAAACCAATTGGGAAAACAAGTTGAAAGACAACCTGCGCTATGCCATATTGTCGCTATGGCAAACAAATTGGCACAAAAAAGCTTTTCCGCACACTTGCGAGCAGTCAAGCGAGATGCTGCAACTGGGCAGTTTATCATGCTTTCACCAAAAGACATTAAAACAACATGGGCTGCTCGCTTTGCTGGTGAGGAACTTGATGTTTTGGTCATTCCTAAGCGCACTTTGGCTCGCCGCAACGCAAATCACGAGGAGCTTTCTCCGGAGGAGACTGACAAAGCATTGCGCTTGGCACGAATTGCCATTGAGGCAGACCGTGTTTTTGCCAACATAAAGAAAGCTGATTCATGGCTAAGAACTCCGCTTCCAAGGCTCTCAGGCCAAACGCCTTTGGCATTGTTGAAGTCTGAAGCCGGTGCGCTACTTATTGAGGAAATTCTTGGCCAGATTGATCATGGTATGTTCGCCTAGCCATGGTCATTTGGCGTATCTCAAATTACGCTGATATTTCAGGGGTTGGTGGATTAAAGTTTTCTGCACGTTGGCACAACAAAGGCGCTGCAATAGTATACACCGCAGAACATCCAGCTTTGGCATTGCTGGAACTCCTTGTTCACAGCAATCGCTCAAATCTACCCGATAGCTATAAGTTACTTGAAATATTAGTCCCTACTCAGTTGAAAGTAGAGTCCGCGCAAGCTCTAAAAATTGGGTGGCAGGGTGATGAAAATTATACGCGTGACCTCGGTGATAAATGGCTACAAGATCGATTATCGGCCATTATGAGAGTGCCTTCAGTAATTATGCCTAATTCCTTCAATTATCTCATAAACCCGGCACACCCTCAGGCCACAGAAATCAAAATCTTAAAAATGGAAAATCATCCACTTGATGTTCGCCTCAAATAGGAAATAAAAACGGCAATCTTAGTCAGCCTGCTTGCGGTTTCTCGCGACTTGAACTGTGAGATATCCCTTCAACGCCGCAATCGCTACAGGCACCAAACCCAAAAATGCGGCCCCACTCGAATCCTGAGCGAAATAGAGCGTGGCGATTCCAGTGCCCACCGCCAAAATGAAATCTATGCCCGCCAAAAGATAGAGCGGCCAAGCAGGCATTTCAGCCCACCCATACAGCGCTGCCAACACCGCGAGATTGAGCGCTACAACAGCCAGCGGCAACAATATCAAGCCACCCACACCAGACCCAAGGCCGGACAAGGCCAACACCACAGCGCAACCTCCACCAAAAAGAATAATGCAGACGCAAAAAATTGTGAGAATGATTTTCATGCCCGCCATCTCGAAATTGCCATGCGCTTCTTGGCGGCTTCATCGCGGTAAAACATATTGTAGGTTTCAAACGGAATGATCTGCCCATTGGGCGTTACGAAATGCACACAACTGCGCTTCACGCGGCTGATGCAGAAATTATGCGCATCCATAAACTCCACGATGGCGATACGGAAAATGTTTTCATAGCCCATGCCTTCTGGCACCGGAATTTGCGGCAGACAACAGAGCAGCGCATCAAGCTTTTCCGGGTTGTTGCATTCCGCCGTGGAGAGCGAGAAGAAATTCAAAATCTGTTTATGTAGCTCAGGAAATTTTTCAAATGTGATGGCGTTAGGCAAAGCTTCCACCAACATCTCACGCGGGAAGAATGAGGTGATGGGCGCGATCTTATCGCCTTTGCGCAAAGCATATCCAATGGCGATGGATTCCGGATTGCAGGGCAGCGGAATAATATCCCCTGCCCCAAAAGCAGTTCCAGCCTCAACAATACTGCGCCGAATATCTGACAATACAAAACGATCCCGCGCCGGATCAAACCCTTCATTGCGGCCAGCGTCTTGAATGGGTTGGAAAGTAACACCGCGCACACACTTCCATTGCAGCGCATAATTGATGATATCTCCCAACTCAACATCATTCTGCCCGCGCTTGACGACCACCAAAAGCGTGGTTGATATGTTAGCCTTTTCAAGGGCTTCTAGTGCTTGTTTGCGAATTCGGGTGAGGTCTGCGCCACGCAGGTTTTTGTGCACTTCAGCCCGAAGTGAATCAAATTGTAGATAGACTTCAAAGCCCGGCTTGAACCCCGCCAGTGCTTCGACAAAATCCGGGTCTTGCGCAATGCGAATGCCATTGGTGTTCAGCATAATATGCCGGATGGGGCGGCTTTTGGCAGCAGCAATAATCTCTAAAATTTGCGGGTGGATGGTGGGCTCACCGCCGGAGAGTTGCAACAGGTCAGGCTCCCCCTCGCTGCGCACCAATGCATCCATCATCTTTTCAATGTCTGCCAAAGGTCGATGGTAGGTTTTAGCCGTCGATGAATCAGCAAAGCACACGGGGCAAGACAAATTGCACGCCTCATTAACATCAATCAATGCAAGGCACGAATGCTGCTCATGGTCGGGGCACAGTCCACAATCATAGGGGCAACCCAGTTCGGTGCGGGTCTGAAATTCGAGCGGTCTGTCTCCCGGCTTTAGATAATCATGGGCCAATTTGTAATAGGCAATATCAGTGGAGACCAGCGCCTTCTCAACGCCATGGGTTTTGCAGCGTTTCAGATAATAAACACAGCCATCATCAAAAATAATTTTAGCAGGCACCAGCGCCATGCATGCAGAGCACATCGATGTAGTTTGGCCGTAAAATATGTAAGGCGTGATTTTACGAACTGGTGCGTTCATGCTTCCCTCGCATCATAACCAAAGCGTAACAGGCCAAGCCAGCACAGACAAGATGGAACAGATTGAACGGCCCCAGCACCGTGGCATAGGGTTTCAAGAATTCCCATGCAAAACGCTGGGCGGCATAAAACAAGACCATCACATAAAACCCATTGGCCATGAACCACGCGTTGCGCCGCGCCAGCAAAATGAGCGCCGTCACCAAAAATATCAGCATTGAGAAGGACTCATAAAGCGGAACCGGATGGCGAAAAATGCCATCACCCCAATCAACGGACCATGGCAGTGTTGTGGGTGTGCCATAAGTTGCATCGGCCAGTCCGGAAAAATAACAGCCCCACCGCCCTACCACCACAGTGGTGGCAAAAGCCGGCACGAACACTATGCCAGTGGAACCTTTAATGCCGCGCAGAGCTTTGTAAATTTCAATGCCCGCAATACCACCAGCCAAGGCTCCAACAATGCTGCGGCCAATTCCTGGAACATGAGTGAGCCACAAATTCAGCGTGCCAAATCCATAACCACCAAGCGCGGCACCCACCAACAATGCGGCCGCATAACCAAAGCCGGCATGTTCAATCTTCGCCACGGCGGCACCCAGCCGCCACCGATAAACAAACACTGTCATACCAATCGAGCAAACTGATGCGAGCAGATCAAAAAAATTATGGGCCAACATGGGCCCATAATCTTCACTCAATCGGATTCGCGCAAGGGATTAACCCTGCAACTCCAGCGCATCCCGAATAATCTTCTGTAGCTCTTCGCGGCGATATGGTTTCATAATGATAAACCCGTTTTTAAATCGCGGTTCATCTTGGTGAACCATGGCCCCTTTTGGATAGCCCGACGTGTGCACGATTTTGAGATTGGGCTTCAGGCTTTGAGCCGCTTGCGCCAAATCAAACCCATTCATGCCCCCCGGCATCACCACGTCAGTGAACATCAAATCAATGTCATCGCTTTCTTGCAATTGGGCCAGTGCTTGGAAGCCATCAGCCGCCTCCACAATTTCATAGCCGAAATCTTCGAGGAAGCCGCAAGCCACTGCACGCACTGCTTCTTGATCTTCAACCACCAAAATCTTCGGGCGTCGGCGCTCAACGGGGGCAACCGGAACTTCAATTTCAGCGACCACCGAAACCGGCGACACATCTTTCGTCACACTATCTTCACCCGCCACCATGCAGCGCGGCAGATACATTTTCACTGACGTGCCATGGCCCACTTCACTATAGACACTGATATGCCCACCCGATTGTTTGATGAAACCATAAACCATCGAAAGGCCTAAGCCGGTGCCTTGTCCAGCAGGCTTGGTTGTAAAGAACGGTTGGAACACTTTTTCCAAAAGTTCGGCAGTCATACCGCAACCATTATCAGAAACCGCAACCATCACATAATGGCCGGGCACCACATCTGGATTTTTATCGGCATAGAACCGGTCCAAATAGACGGGCTGTGTTTCAATGGTCAGACGTCCACTGCTGTTCATGGCATCGCGCGCATTAATAGCGAGATTCAAAATCGCGGATTCAAGTTGCGATGGATCAATCAATGTGTGTGGCTCACCCGCCATCACTTCAACTTTCAGTTCAATGTTTTCGCCAATGGTGCGGGCAATCAAGGCTTCCATGCCTTTGACCAAACCATTCACACCCACATCCCGGGGTTCCAATTCCTGCTTGCGCGCGAAGGCCAACAATTGCTTGGTCAGGTCAGAGCCTTTAGTGGCGGCATCAACGGCCTCGGCCACACGCTTTTTAGATTTTTCGTCAACCCCCAGTTTGCCATCGAGCAATTGTAAATTGCCGATAATTACGGTGAGAAGATTATTGAAATCATGCGCAAGGCCACCCGTCAGCTGGCCAATGGCTTCCATTTTCTGCGCCTTCTGCAGGCGCTCATTGACCATTTTCTTTTCAGAGGTGTCATTGATTTGAACGATGAGCTGTTCAATCTCGCCCTTCTCATTCTTTACAAGCGCAATCGATGTCGCCCCGTGCACCACTTTGCCATCAGAGCCATTGTAGCGCAGCTCCTGCTGCAACACGGTGATTTCACCAGTCAGCAATTGGCGCATTCCATTCAGGAATTGGCCGCGATCATCTTTATGCAAAAGCTCTTCAAATCCGTAAGTAGCCGATTGCAAATCTGTGCGACCCAAGAACTCACCCAAAGCAGTATTGGCAATTTCAATTTGGCCTGTAGGCGAAACCACGGCCATGCCATGGGCTGCTGCAGCGAATGCGCCGCGAAACCGTTGATCACTGCGGCTCGTTGCAATCTCTGCAATCTTGCGGTCGGTGATATCTTCAAGAATACAAACCGAGCGCTCCAAGCGCCCCTTATCACCGCGATAAGCTGTCATCGACAACATTACCGTAGCCAGCGAGCCATCTTTGCGATGGATCAGAATTTCAGCATTGCGATAAGTACTCGACACCAGAAATTTTGGATAAATCTCGGTGACCAAACGGCTGCGTGATTCCAGTGGTAAAAATTCACTAAAGCTGCGGCCCACAATATCTTGTGGAGCGTAGCCTAGGCTATCGCACCATGTGGCATTGGCCGAAATCATGCGGCCTGAACCATCCATGCAGTGGAGCATCACTGGTAAGTTGGCCAGCAGCTTTTCATATACGCCACCATTTTGATCAGGAAAAAATGGCATCGAGTTGGTGGGCTGTGCTTCTGGTTTTTCCACTCGCCACGCTGGCAGCTGTGGTGAAAGATCTTCCCAACCCTTTAAATTTGCAGAACTCATAGCAGCACAACTCTCCTCAATTGCGATGACACGTTATTCCCTGCACGGTTAATAGAATCTTGCTGCGCTCATTCTAAAGCGATCATTAACGGTAAGTGCCTTGAAACGATTTGAATATAGTGAATAAGTTATGAATCAAATCGCGGTTGTTGGGCGCCCCACGGCCTCGGCAATAATGCGAGCATGAAGCAATCCATTATCATTCTGCGCATCTGGCAAATAGCTTTTCTCAACGATGTTCGAAACGCGAGGTTCATAAGCGCCATTAGCGATAGCCAAGTTTAAGGCACCTTGTTCGGCGCGTTCTACGGCTTTTTTTAGGGCTTCAGAACCTTCTCCAAACACCAGAGCATCGCCTCCGCCCAACACGCGAAACGCCCCATTGCCATCGCCATCGACGGTCACTGTAACACTATGAGACACCATCCCCGCCGCCGCCCCCACGGCGTTGGCTACATCACAATGTGGTGCGAACACCACTTGGCAATTCAAACGGCGACCCACCTCTGGATAGTAAACCTTAACTGGCCCACCCACAGCAACGATGGGCACCGCGGGAGAAAGCGAAACTTTCACCAACCCTTTTTGCCCAATGCCGCTGCTCACAGTATTAAATAGCGACTCGGCTTGAACCACCTCGCCCAAAGCCGCATCCAAAATAACACGCGATGTCAAAGCAACGGTCTTGTCCCACACTGATCGACAAAATTCCTGCACACGCTCGTCAGTGGGGGCCTTCATGTCTTTGAACCGGGTCATCAAACGCGCCGCCAGCCAAGCGGCTTGGTTCGACCAATTACCTTGCAGCCCCAAAACATGAGAAGCATCTGACGGTGTGAAGGCGCTAAACTGAATCAGTCCCTTCTTGCGCAGCGAAGTAATGGCCCGTTGTCCACCCGATGTTTGCGCCAGTTTGCGCAAAGGCAAAGGGCGGGTCTGCACCATCGCTAACACTTCTTCTTCGCGGGCCGTCAGCCCAGCGGTATCAAGTGAACCCGTGGACCCAAAGGGTTTCAAAATAAAGCGCCCATGCATTGAGCCCCCGTCACTATCAGCAAGGTCGGCTTCCAGCATCGCCAACACTTCAGGAAATTTTTGTCCAATCAATGAAACTGGCACCGCACGTTGCGGCCCAACACTTAAAGCGCCATCAAAAGCCAGATGAATTTCACTGTCGCCCCCCAGCCCAATGGTTTTAACATCAATGGCTTTCACCATGGTGCGCCAGCCCCCCACTTCAGCGCCCTGCTCGGCCACCCGCGGTCTGCCCTTTTCCAAGATGCCAATATCAGTGGTGGTGCCGCCCATATCTGACATGATAAAATCATCAAGCCCTGAGAGCCACTTTGCTCCAATCAGACTGGCCGCTGGACCCGATAAAACAGTCTCAATAGGACGTGCAGCAATCGCATCCGCAGTGGCCAACGCCCCGTCGCCTTTAACAATCGTCAGAGGACAATCAATGCCCTGCCCGATCATGGCACGGCGCACCGCGGCAATGAGCTGTGTGACCCGTGAAATCAACCGCGCATTGAGCACCGCCGTCAGCGCCCGGCGTGGGGCATCCAAGGCGCTCGAAAGCTCACTGGAGAGTGTGGTGGGCTTATCAGAAAGTTGTGCAATAATTTGGCGCGTCTTGTTTTCGTGCCCGGCGTTGCGCACCGCAAATGAAGCCGCAATGGCAAAGGCACTGACCTCGGAGGCGTTTTGTTTTACAAAATTTTGAATCGCCAAGACATCAAGCGGCAATCGCTCTTCGCCATTATGATTATGGCCCCCTTGTGCAACCAAAATTGCAATACCAGGAAAGGCTTTCGCAATTCCGGTCTTTTCAACCATCGCTGCATCAAAGCCAATGAGAATAACACCCACAGCACTGCCATGGCCTTCAACAACTGCATTCGTAGCAAGCGTAGTCGAAACCGAAACCAACTTAATTTGCGCCGGTGAAATTTCGCCCTTCATTTGCGCCAAAGCCGCCGTTAGCGCCTCATTCACACCAATGGCCAAATCACCCTTGGTGGTCAGCGCTTTGGCCGAGGCCACAATCTGATGCTTGGCCTGATTGATAATCGCAGCATCGGTATAGGTGCCGCCGGTATCAATTCCAACGAGATATACAATTTTCTTATTCATGGGCGCAGCAATAGTCGTTGCATCACCCCTTTTGCAAGCGGCCAAGATTGGTGCGAATTTCAGCCAGCGAGCCCACAATGCCAGCACGGTCTGCCTTCAACTTCATGATTTCGTATCGGGCATTAAGGCGCGCCCCTTCAAATTCTGGTTGCTGAACAGTGGCAAGAACCGCCAATAAATGAGTGGCCTCTTGCATGGCTTTCTCTAATTTAATTTGTGACTCTTCAAGACCTGCAATGGCGCGTTCATGGGAGCGCCGCAACACACCAATCTGCCACACCGAACCGCCTTCTTCATTCTTAATGGCGCGTTGCTTAGCATCAGACGACAAGCGCTCATGCTCATATCTTTGCGGCAGAAAAGCCCCAAGCTTAACCGAGAAACTCACTTTGCCACTGAAGGATTGATCGGTGACATTAATGCCATTGTTGGTGACGTCATCGCCCCACCCGGCCTGCACAGATACATCCACAGAGTCAGCACTGCGCATTCGACTATCGATCCCGTCGAGATCAGCTTCCGCTCGCAACAATTCCTGGCTCAAAACAGCGGCACTTTTACTGCTCATCACCCGCTCGCTAAAACGTCGATCCGCTTGTGATCTTGCTGCGCTTGCTTCAGCCAGAAGACGCTCAATCAAGAGCGCAATGGCAGTGGCTTTTTCGCGGTCAATTGAGCCTTGCGCCATGGCATGTTCAATCGAATTCCTGAGGCGTGCAATTTCTTTTTTCTGACCAAAAATGGCATCGGCCTTAGCTTTATAACCCGCCGCTGTCAGATTTTGCGGCGATACAAATATCAATTTCTGCAGTCCAGACTCAGCTAAATAACGTCGACATTTCACTAACGCCGACTCTTCCGCCAAGTTAGCCTTTACAAAACTTGAAGCACTTAAGCTCAACCCCAACGAGGCCATGCCTTTGTCATTCATGCTGCCATTCAAAGTCGGCGCGCGCAAGATCGTGGCTTCCACCGCAGAGTCTTCTTTCAAGTGCTCACACCATGCAGATTGCGGCTGTTCCATTGCAGCGGGGATTATTTTGAGATCGGCAGCAGGTTCAATGCGCGGGCGTAAAATCGTCGGCGCTGGCGAGAGGCTAGCCGTGGTGGTGGGGCCTAGTGAGTCCAAATTCAATTTCGATAAAAAATCACCATTGGATGACAACAGGCCAGAACCAGTCGAGCAGCCCGCCATGCCCAACAAACTGGACATCACTAATAATGCGGCTTTACGACTAGAAGAAGAAGGGCGGGCGTTGGGCATGGATAATCTCATGAGTTGCGGCTTCAGTGTCGGTCAATTCGGCTTCAACGAAGAAGCCTCGAATGGGTTTTCCAAAAAATGGATGAACGCTGTTAATTTCACCAGGAAGCACTTGGCCCACGGAGCCCGCCTTCCAGCAATAAACCATGGTGAATTTGCAGGTGTAAAGGTTAGTCCCCACTTTAAACTGTGCGGCATTGGCATAAGGTACAAACAACACATCCACGCGCTGTGAAGCGGCACGGCCTAATGTCGAAGATTCATAATTCACAATCTGGGTTTCAAGAACCAATTTGCTATTTTGCAGTGTAATTTTGGTCTTCTGCGAAACTGCATACTGCGATTTAGCCGTGTCCAATGCCGCGCGCGCATCCAAGGCCTGTTTGGTTAGTAATAGAAGATCGGCTGACGCAGCGGTGATGGCACCCACAGGCTCGTTACTCTGCAATTCTGCTCTCAATGAACTCAACATGATCAGCTGCGTTTCCAATTGCGCCTTATCGCTGCGTAAACCATCGAGCGTAGTTTCAAGACCAGCCATGCGTTGACCCGTTTCGAGCAAGCCCAACGTGTTAGATGTGTAGGCTTTACGATCAATCAGGTGCTTATGATAAAGCCCTGCAAGTTCAATCTTCAGGCCCCCATCATTCAGTTGTTTTTGGAATGTGCGGCTCACTTTTTCAGTCCGTGCAATCGTCTGATTAATGACTTTGAGCTGGCGCGTGCGCGAAGCAATCTCCTTTGCCACGGTGTCGGTTGCATAATTGACCAGCGTCAACGCCTCACTCTGCACGCCCAAGGCATCTTGCATCTGCTGTTCAGATTCAGAAATGCGCTGATTGTTGAGATTGAGGGCAAGCCGCAAATCTCCAATATCTTTTTGAACTTTATCGACAAGAATATTGCCGGCCGTCAAAGTTTGAGGTGCTGCCCACCCTGATGAGATCAGGAAGAAGCCAATCATGAATCCGTAGAACGTGAATGAGATAAACAGCGCCCCCAGCATTATAAAAGCAAGACGCTTATAAGCCGTGGAAACCAACTGCATTCCCACGTTGGAAATGAACACCAGCAAAGATTTCCGGGGCACTAAAGCCACTTCAGTTTCCTTCTGTGCCTCTTCCGCAAGTTTGATCTTATCATGGCGCAGCTTGCTGGGATCAAGTCCCAGTGCCCGCGAAAGCTGCCCTGCGCGAACCGGTACCGTGAGAACCCGCGCAACACCCGGCACTTGGAGATAAGCACTCACATCCGAAAGTGCGCTCACCACAACCAGTTTAACGGCGTAGCCCAAAGTGCGAAACAGTGGCAATATCAGCTTATTCGCCAAGCTCTCATCACGCTGATCCACAATGACAATATCAATCTGGTGTTTCCGGGCGAGTGTGAGAGCCGAATATACATCATGGGCATAATCAATACAGATCGTGCCAATATGCGGTGAAACCAGATCGCAGATTTCATCGGCGTTTTGGCCTAAATAGAGAATTCGGGGGTTGAGTTTCGGTTGCGGCGAAGCTTCCAATTTTGGAACAATTTTAACCATCACCCACCACTTACTTTGGCAATGACTTCTGGCGTGGTGACTTTCTTGGGCGCAGCGCCACGCGTCTCCCAAGACGTCGTTCCCAATGTAACAATGGCGAGTGGTGTGAGGCACACGTACATCACGGGGAACACGAAGGCCATGGCAAGAAACCAGATGCCATTGGTGCGGCCTTCTTCAGGCAATTTGTGTTTGTTGAATTCATAGGCAACGGCAAAAACCGAAACCAGTAACGCGTGGAGAATCATCGGCATAACAAAACCCAGCCGAATGATATGAACCACCAAGGTGATGGGGTAGAACAGCAACAGCAACTGCATCGAGCAATAATGCACCAGCACCATAGGGTGAAACCGCGACAAGTAAGGCATCGCAGTCAAAAAATCGACAATATTGGAACGACGCCACCGCAACTGTTGACTTATATAGCCAGGCATTTTGGGCGGCGCCTTAGTAAAGCAGCGCGCATGGAAGCACAGCCGTGTCTTATATCCCCGCTCCACCAGCTTGCGGGTGAGGAAGCGATCCTCACCATATTTCACTTCATCGCCTAGGAAAGTGCGTCGTTCCACATCATGGTCCACCGCCAACAAAGCCGAGCGGCGATAAAGTGTGAGACAGCCCGAAAGGCACATCACATGGCTGAAGTTGTTCTCAAGATTTTTAAGGAAATGGTAGCCAATCCAATATTTAACCGTCTGCATCCGGGTCAGCCATGTTTCGTTGGCATTGACCACAAACACGCAACCCCCCACCCCATCAGCGCCTGTGGTATACATGTGCCGCACCAGAACCCGCACCACGTTGGTATCAACAATCACATCAGAATCAACCGACATGATCAGGTCTGTGTGGGTGACCAGCACGGCGTTTTTAATTCCAATGCGCTTGCCAACGTTCTTTACGTTGCGCAGAACTTTCATCCATTTATATTTTTCGGCGATTTGCAAAAGATAATCGTACGTGCCATCTGTCGAGCAGTCATCGACGAAAACGATCTTTAATTTCTCGCGTGGATAGTCCAGCGCATCAAACGCAGCCGCGGTTTTGAGGATAGTCTCTCCCTCATTAAAAACCGGAACAATGATGGCGACGGTGGGCCAAACGGGTGGATCAATATCAAAGTTTTCCAGCGTCCGACCATCTGACAAGCGGAGCACGCTGCCAAACAGATAGCGATTGGTGAAAACAACCATCACCAAAATCGCAAAAGTCCACTCAAGATAGGAAAACGCTAACATACCCACACACAAACAATCGACTGCACCCCAGCCCAACTTTGGGTAATAAGGTCTAATAATTTCATAGCAGTTAATTTAAGTGAAGCTCAGTTGGTTGAATTTTCTATGGGGCAGCTACTAAGCCTTAACCTTTCTTGCCGATTAACCATCCTGTTTTACGGCTCTTGCACAGATTTTGGTGTCTCCTGTCCCCCTAAACATACCCTGGGGAGGGGCTTAAACATGAAAAACAACACGGCAACCGCCGCGAAACTCGTCGTGGATTCTGCGTCCACATCATCCAACATCCGCCTCGTGGAAGGCGAACCCTGCAACTTTCCAAATGCCGCAACAGCCCGCGTGGCTGTGATTGGTCTTGGCTATGTCGGCCTGCCTCTCACCTTAGGCTTTGCTAAAGGTTCACGTTCAATTGGCTTTGATATCAATGTTGGAAAAGTGGCCGAACTGAACAATGGCCAAGATTTTACCGGCGAAGTGACCAGCACAGAGCTGAAAGAAGCTGATGCTGAATTCACCACTGATGCAACGGCTTTGAAAAACGCCGACGTCATTATTGTCTGTGTGCCAACGCCAGTGAACAGCCATAACCGCCCAGATTACAGCCCTCTACTCGCAGCATCGCGCACGATCGGCACCTATTTGAAGCGCGGTTCAGTTGTGGTGTTTGAAAGCACGGTTGATCCCGGCACCACGGAAGATCGTTGCTTGCCAATCATCGAAAAAGTATCCGGCATGAAAGTCGGCATTGATTTTAATTTGGGCTATTCGCCAGAGCGCATCAACCCCGCTGATCCAACCCGCAAACTGCCCGACATCAAAAAAATTGTGTCAGGCTCAACGCCCGCATGTGCTGATTTCATGGAAGCGCTTTATGGCCGCGTGATTAAAGCAGGCCTTTATAAAGCCACCTCAATTCGCGTAGCCGAAGCCGCAAAGATTCTCGAAAATACTCAGCGCGATGTAAATATCGCGTTGATGAACCAGATGATGATGCTTTTTGATAAGATGGGCATTCGCTCGACCGATGTGATCGCTGCCGCAAGTTCAAAATGGAACTTCCATCACTATCGTCCTGGTCTCGTGGGCGGTCATTGCATCGCAGTTGACCCCTATTATCTGGTCGACGCTGGTCGTCGTCATGGTCTTGCCATGGAACTGGTGGCCGCGGCACGCGCAGTGAATGAACAAACACCACTTTTCCTCGTTGAAAAAATTGAGGAACTCATGACCCATCGTCGTGGGGGCCTCAACAAAGCAAAAGTTCTTGTGCTCGGCCGCAGCTTCAAGGAAGATTGCCCCGATACACGCAACTCCAAAGCATTCCCGATGATGGATGCATTATGGAACCGCGGAGCCGATGTTTACAACTTCGACCCCGTTGCTTTTGATGATCATTTTGAAGGCGGTCGGGGTGCAGTTAATATCGAAGACCCCGCTTCACATGGCCCCTATGATGCCATTGTGGTAACACTGGCCCATAATGTGTTCCGTCAACAATTTGATACGGCCACTCTGGCAGCCTTAGCCCACACCAATGCGCCATTGATCGACATGCGCGGCAATTTCGAGTGTGCCGAAATTCAAGAATGCTTCAATTATTGGCGCCCATAAAAACAACAAATAAAAAGGGGCGGCGTATTCGATACGCCGCCCTATTTTATTGATCTCAAATTTTAGTTCGTAAGCACTACCGACGAAGCAGAATGCAGACCCGTTGGCACCGGCACTGAGGTGGCACCATAATCAGTATTCAACACTAAACTCGGGCCCTCTTGCACAACCACACGATTGGCTACGATAGCGGTATATGCGGATTTTTCACCCACATTCGCATTGGGATCAATCAACAAAACGCCTTTTGGAATATAGATGGTGCCCGTCAGATTATAGGCGTGGGCTGCATTGATATTATGTGTGCGCAATATCATAGAAGTTGGGTCTTCAAAGAACAGAAGGCCAGCCATGGTTCCGGTTTCTGCACCACTCAAATTGATGGTGGCATCATTCGTAAAAGAAATGAGCGACTTGAGACCAGTCAGATAAAACACTGTGTTAGTGCCATTAACTGTCGCCGTGTTATAGACCCTAAAGAGGCCGTCCTTAATGATGTATTCGCCCGGCGAAAAATCTACAATCGCATTGCCAGACACTTCAATTCCGCCACAATAGGTGCCCGGACTTAAGGCCATATTGCCCGTCGTAATTTTGGTATTCCTATAAGTACACACCCCCACCTTAGGCGGAGGAACCGCCGCAAGGGGGTTGGCGAGTGGTGGACAATCCGTTTGAAGCTGCGTGATGCCCTTTGCGCCTTGTCCAAAAACACCCCCGGCAGAACAAACGAGCGTTGCGTCAACACCCGAAGCGCCACCAAAATAGACTCCATATCTATCCGTTGAGTTCGAATAAATGGCGCAGCCTTTCGCCGTAATTTGCGCATTCTGATCCATCGAAAAACTAAAGGGTCCATTGGCTAGTGTGAGCACACAAACTTTTGAATCACCTGCTATTGATCCGGTCGAACTCGCAGTCACTGGGGTGATACTAGCACCTAAGAAATGCGCAAAAAAGGGCGTCCAATCTTCGCTAACCGCAACCTTTACAGTACCCTGTTTGCGATCGACGTTCACCGTCCCTTTGGCTGCATCATCTTTGCCGCGCAATTCCTCGGACAAATATGAAAGAGCCGAAGATTGTATTACGGAATCTTGAGTGCTCGCCAAGGATAGGAGCTTGGCACCGGCCAAAGCCGCCGCATCTGTCGCCGCCTGCAAACTTGATTGCTTCATAGCAAAAGTGGCAAAATCTATCGCAACTCCAGCGCCACACAAAATCAAGGGAAGCGCAAGTGCGAACATCACAATTGTGCTGCCCTTGGCGTTGGTCCTAAATTTCTTCATTTTCCTCGTCATTTCAGAAGATTTTAATGGGCGGTGTTCTCTCATGTCTCTCGCGGCCAAATGAATGCCAAGTTTTTGATGTCAGACAGCAACTCAACACGTCACGACCTAAACATAGATTTCAGATTTGCTTAAATCTAAGCGGAGATTCCATTCGATCTGGTTAATTTGAACTGTCTCCAATGTTGTTTTTCATTCACCGTTTAAATTTAGGCGACTTTAATGTCCTAATGCTTAGGTGATAGGAGGGAGACCCACATGCAATTTGGCAAGAGTGATATATCAGGGATTGGTCGTAAGATCGCTAAACTCGTTGCCTATTCGGTGTTTTCGGCAATGGTCATTCTTGCCCTTTTGCTTTCAGTCATGCAGGTGCAAGAAACGATCACTGCAAAGCGTGCAGGCTTAGAGGCAACGGCATTTGTTTTCGCTTCAGCCATTGCCGATCACGTCGAATCAAAAGATCGCAACGAAATTCAAAGGGTTTTGCGCGCCGTGGCCCGCATTCCTGCCGTGCTCACCGCAGCAGCGCTGGATAGAAATGGAGCAACCATCACCCAAAGGGGCACTGCCACGTTCCTGGAAAGTGATTTGATCGACAGCCACCCCAACATTTTAGCGATGCTCACCAGGGGCCTACTGCCCATCAGTGTTGATATCACTCGGGGTGGAGAAACCGTCGGCAGCCTCGTCGTGTTGGCCGACATCTCCGATGTCCGCACGCACTTGTTTTGGAATCTTTTCACCACCATCCTAGCGTCTCTTGTGGCTGCTGCACTCGCTGTTCCAATTTCAAAACGACTCCAACGCAAAGTCACGGCACCCTTGGTTGCCCTCACCAAAACCATCACAAAAATGCGGGAAGCCCGCAGTTTCGAAACCGCCAATATCACTGGCGCCGAAGGTGAAACAAAAGTGCTCGTCGATTCGTTTAATGGCATGATCGAAGACATTCGCGCCCGCGACCAAGCCATGCAAAAGCTCGCCTATTTTGATCCACTCACTGGCCTGCCGAACCGCGTCCATTTCCAGAAGATTGTCGATGAGCTATTTAGCAAAAATGATGGCACCCAAACCGTCGCCCTCTTTGTGGTCGACATCGATAATTTTCGTGCCATCAATGATGCTATGGGTCACAGCATGGGTGATGCAATGCTGATGAATGTTGCATCCCTGTTTAAAGACGAAGCGGGTGAAACGGCTCATGTTGCAAGGCTTGGTGGTGATGAATTTGCCATTTGTGTGCCCGGCATCACCACCATCGCCGAAGCCGAAACACAATTGGCTCGTTTCATCGCAACACTTTATCAGCCGATTAAATTGCTCGGCCAAGAGCTTCACATCACGGCCGCTGTTGGTGCCATTGTAGTGCCCTTGCAAGCTGCAAATGCCAGCGACGTTCACCGCTTTCTCAATCTTGCCTTGCATGAAGCCAAACATTTGGGCGCGGGCCGTGTTTGTTTTTTTAAACAAGAATTCGCTGATAATATCAAAGTTGAAGCCGAACTGGCGCAGGGCCTGCGCTTGGCTCTCAACAACAATGAATTAGAAGTTCATTATCAGCCGGTGGTCGATCTAAAAACGAGTTTGGCAACTGGCTTTGAAGCACTAGCGCGCTGGAAACATCCTACCAAAGGATACATACCCCCCTTTAAATTCATTCCTATTGCAGAAAAGTCAGGGATGATTTCGGAACTTGGCGATTGGATTATGCTCGAAAGTTGCATGCAGGCTAAAGCCTGGATTGATGCGGGCTACACGTCGCGAACTGTGGCCGTCAACATTTCTGCTGCACAAATCATCCAGTCAGGATTCATTGGTAAGGTGAGGGCCGCACTCGCGCAGTCTGGTTTGCCAGCGGAACTGCTGTGCTTGGAACTCACCGAAAGTCTATTCGTCGGAAAATCAATGACGACTGTTGAAAAAATATTATATCAACTCAAGGAAATCGGCGTCCGCACGGCACTTGATGATTTCGGCACTGGCTACTCATCACTCTCCTATCTCGAAAACCTCCCCTTCGATAAGCTCAAGATCGACCGTGCTTTCGTAACCGGTATGAAGGGTGGACGAAAAAGCATCGATCTCATGAAAGGCATTATTAATTTGGCCCATGCTTTAGGTATGAGCGTCGTGGCCGAAGGAGCTGAAAGCATTGACGAAGTAAATACTCTTAGAGAGTTGGACGCCGATTCGGTGCAAGGTTATGTCTATGCCAAACCAGCACCCGCCACACAAGCTCTAGCGATTGCCAACCAAATTGACGAACAGACCAATTCAAAAAAACTTGTTAACTTAAATTAGTTGTCCAAGAAACTCCGCAACTTCCTGCTCCGGCTCGGGTGCTTCAGTTTCCGCAGCGCTTTGGCTTCAATTTGGCGAATACGCTCGCGTGTAACCGAGAACTGCTGCCCAACTTCTTCCAGCGTGTGATCGGTGTTCATACCGATGCCAAAACGCATTCTGAGAACGCGTTCTTCACGCGGCGTCAAACTTGCCAATACGCGTGTTGTGGTTTCGCGCAAATTGGCTTGGATGGCGGCGTCGATGGGCAGTATTGCGCCCTTGTCTTCGATGAAATCGCCCAAGTGTGAATCTTCTTCGTCACCCACAGGCGTTTCCAGGGAAATCGGCTCCTTGGCGATCTTCATCACCTTGCGCACTTTTTCTAAAGGCATGGACAGTTTTTCTGCCATTTCTTCAGGGGTCGCTTCGCGGCCAATTTCGTGCATCATCTGGCGTGAAGTGCGCACTATCTTGTTGATGGTTTCGATCATATGCACCGGAATACGGATGGTGCGGGCTTGGTCAGCAATCGAACGGGTGATCGCCTGCCTGATCCACCATGTGGCATAAGTGGAGAATTTATAACCCCGGCGATATTCGAATTTATCAACGGCTTTCATCAAACCAATATTGCCTTCCTGAATCAAATCCAAGAATTGCAAACCACGATTGGTATATTTTTTTGCAATCGAAATCACCAGGCGCAAATTGGCCTCAACCATTTCTTTCTTGGCAATGCGGGCTTCGCGCTCGCCCTTTTGCACCATGCCAACAATTTTGCGGTATTCTTGAATCTGCAAACCGGTGGCCGATGCGAGTTCAAAAATCTCATCTCGAATGACGATGATGGATTCCTTCTCGTCATTCACCCACTTTTTCCAGCCATGCTTCACCAAACGGCCAACCCGCTTCAGCCAGTCGCTGTCCAGTTCGTTGCCTTGATATTCGCGCAGGAATTCATCACGCGGCACTTTATAGGTTTCAGCAAGCCGCATTAGGCGACCCTCAAGAATATTGAGGCGTTTGGCAATGTCGTAAAGCTGCTCAACCAGCGCTTCAATACGCGCGTTGTTGAGGGACAATGATTTCACATTGGTGATAATATCTTCACGCAGCTTGCGGTAACGGCGGTCCTGCGAAGGGGAAAGCCCCTCGCCCTCCTGCACTTCTTGGTCTTGCAGTTTGCGAAGCGATTTATAGAGCCTGGCAATCTCGTCGAAAACTTCGAGCACCTTTGGTTTCAATTCTGCTTCCATCGCAGACAAAGAAACACCGAGGTCATCGCCCTCATCATCTTCATCATCTTCGACGTTCGGCTTATCGAAATCTTCCGGCGAAAGCACGTCGGAGAAATCATCCTCCCCTCCGCGGCGCGGCGGTGGTGGCGCACGGCGCGCTTCATTCTTGCTCTGCTCTGCGCGTTTGGCTTCAGCTTGTTTCCGCACTTCTTCCTTAGGTGGCACATAGGGCATTGGCGTTTGCACAGATTGGTTCTGCTTGGCATCAGGGCCGGCATAAGTGGCTTCAAGATCAATGATGTCGCGCAGCAGAATTTTGCCTTCATTCAATTCATCGCGCCAGATGATGATGGCTTGGAATGTGAGCGGGCTTTCGCACAAGCCGCTGATCATGGCTTCGCGTCCAGCTTCAATGCGTTTGGCAATGGCAATTTCGCCCTCTCGCGACAGAAGTTCCACGCGGCCCATTTCCCGCAAATACATGCGCACCGGATCGTCGGTGCGATCCGATGGAACTTTCGGCGCTTCGACTTTCATCAAAGCGGTTTCAGAACTTTCAACCTCTTCAACTTTGGCTACAACCGATTCGTTTTCTTCTTCACTCTCAACAACCGTAATGCCCATTTCAGCGAGCATCGCATAAACGTCTTCGATCTGGTCCGAAGTCACTTCTTCGGACGGCAAAACCGCGTTAAGTTCGTCGAGGGTCACATAACCACGCGCCTTGGCAAGCTTGATCAGCCGTTTGACGGCGGCATCTGAAAGATCAAGAACGGGGCCATCGGCACCAGCTTCCGGCACGTCATTCTCATCTTGCGGAGCGGCGGCTGCAGGTTCGTCCTTGGCGGGTGGCTTAGTTGTCATGGGCATGCGGGCCATTAAATTTCGATCCTTCAAAGTGCAAACGATAAACATCGTCGCATAAACTGATTCGGGGCAAACCTAGCCGCGACGCTGTTAATTGCTGCTTAACTACAAATCAGCGTCAAGGCTGATTTAAGAAAATCAGCTTACCTGATCGATAGTCCGGCCAGACGCGGCACCAAAACCCATAATCTGGGCTTCATGGCCATGGGCCGAAAGCAATTGGTCACGAACTGCGACCAGCGCGTTGAGATTTTCCTCCGTGGGTTCGCCAGCAAAAGCCGCTTCAGCGGCCTTCAACTCGCGATCGAGTGTGACGGCTTTGTGGTGCAGTGCAATCATTTGGCGGAGGCCTGTCCGGGCATCATCTGGTGCAGCCGCAGGACCGAGGAACCACTCATTCAAACGTTTTGCCTGGTCTTCAAGGCGGTCCAAAATCGGACCAAATCCTCTCGACACTAAATGACCCCGAAGGGCAGCCGTTTCAAGGCTTTCCTGCGAGGACGCGGTATCTAGAATGGTTGCCCGCATAGAGTCAAGCTCACGGGATGCGAATTCTGTCGCGGCAAAATCACTCCAAACATCATGGAGGAGCTCGGGGTGATTAATGACCGACAGCACAATCATCCGTTCTCGCCTCTCTGAAGTGCTGGCAAAACCCGTTTTGCTGGCCAAAGCTTTAAGGGCTTGCGAAGCCGGCTGCGCCACTTCCCAAGGTTTTTGGCCCCATTTCAAGCGTGGCTGCGCCCGCCCACCCTTGGCAAACCCGCCTCGCGCAACTTGTTGCCCTTTGAACAGCCCATTCAAACGCTCCTGCAAATCCGCTAGATAATGTTTCTGCACCGTTTCATCTTGAATGAGCCGCAGCTGTGTTTTGAGATCACGCTCAAAAAGCGCTCGCCGCTCAGGTGTTGCCCGATCATTGTCATTCAATGCCCGCGCCCACAGAACGGCGCCCATCGGTTCCGCCGCTGCAATCACCGCCTTCACAGCTTCCGGCCCTTCGGATTTCAACAAATCGTCCGGGTCTTGGCCTTCCGGCAGAAACGCAAATTTCAACGAATGTCCGGGCTTCAAAAGCGGCAGCGCTAAATCCAAAGCGCGATAAGCGGCCTTCTGGCCAGCGCTATCCCCATCAAAACACAAAATCGGTTCGGCTACCGTTTTCCACATCAATCCCAGCTGCATTTCGGTGAGTGCCGTTCCCAGCGGAGCCACAGCTTCGGTGAAGCCTACGCGGAACATCGCGATCACATCAACATAACCTTCCACGGCAATCAATTGACTTGAAGCATGGGCTGGCCCCCGCGCTTTATCAAAATTGTAAAGAATCTCCCCTTTGTGAAATAATGGTGTGTCCGGCGAGTTCAAATATTTGGCTGGAACATCCGCCCGCAAAGCCCGCCCGCCAAACGCAATCACACGGCCCCGAGCATCTTTGATAGGGAACATCACGCGATCTCGAAAACGATCATAAGCCACCGGAATATCATCGCCCGAAACCACCAATCCGGCTTCAGCCATCTGCTCAACCGAAACATTTTTATCGGCCAAATGCGTACGCAAAGCCGAGCGGTCTTCTGGGGCATAACCCATGCCAAATTCTTTTTGGATGGCCGCACTCAATCCACGATCAGACAGATATCCCCGCGCCTTAGCACCGCGCGCCGTTTGCAGCTCTGCTTCAAAGAATTTTGTCGCAAATTCCATAATTTCATAGAGACTTGTGCGCTGCTCCTCACGTTCCGCATCAGCCTGCGAAAACTCTGGCATCGGCAGCCCAGCCTCTTGCGCCAATTGTGCAACAGCCTCCGGAAACGGCACCCCTTCTTTCTCAACCAGATAACGAAAAATGTCGCCAGACACTTTGCAGCCAAAACAATAATAGCGCCCCTTGCGATCATCGGCATGAAAGCTTGGCGATTTCTCACCATGAAACGGGCAACACGCCCAAAAATCACCCTTGCCCGGATTAGACTTGCGCCGATCCCAAGCCACCTTACGCCCGATCACCGAAGAGACCGAAACCCGGTTGCGAATGTCGTCAAGAAATGAAGGCGGGAAGCGCATGATAGCGGCTTAGAGCGGATAGGGCACTCAGGTCAATTCATCGCCGCAAAACTGCCCGCACTGGAGAAGCATCCAAATTCTCAAATTTGAGCGGCACTGCAATCAACTCATAATCTCCCGGCTCCACATGATCGAGCAGCAGATTTTCTAGAATGATGATGTTGTTGCGCAAGCAAGCCCTATGCGCAGGCAGCACTTTTGAAGCTGAAGGGTCAACCGAATTCGTGTCCACGCCCACCAACTTCACACCATGGTCCGCGAGCAGTTGCACTGTCTCTGGGGCCAACGCTCTAAAATCATCGTTCCAAACTTTCGAATCTTGCCCCGCAAACAGCCGCACCAAAATGCGTGGTGGAGCATTTCTCAGGAAAGGTGCCACATGCTCTGGCAAACACAGAGGCCCTACCGCTTGTGCGTCGATCACCCGACACGGCCCCACAAACCCATCCAAATCCAGCGCTCCGATGCGTGCCCCCTGCTCATCATAATGATAAGGCGCATCCGCATGGGTGCCGCAATGAACTGACATTGAAATCTTAGAGACATTCACTGGAACCCCACCACCGATGCGGGCGACATATTCTTCGTCATAAACAGTGTCGCCAGGAAACACCGTAATGCCGGGACTATAAGGCCGGGAGATGTCGATGAGCGTACTCACGCCTTCAACACATCCATCTTAATCGGCCCGTCAGCACGGCCCAAAATAAACTGGTCAACGTAAGCATTACCGCTGCGGTCAATCATCTTCGCTGGTCCCTGCCAGATGATTTCACCTTTGTAAATCATGGCAATATCGTCGGCGATTTTGCGCGCCGAAGCCATGTCGTGGGTGATTGAAATTGTGGTGGCACCCAAGCGCTGCACACAATCGACTATAAGACTATTGATTACATCTGCCATGATCGGATCAAGCCCCGTAGTGGGTTCGTCGAAGAATATAATTTCAGGGTCGGCAGCAATGGCCCGCGCCAAGCCTACACGCTTTTGCATTCCACCAGAAAGCTCTGCGGGATAAAGTTTCCCAACATCGGCGGAAAGCCCAACAAGTCCTAACTTCTCGATAGCGATTTCTTTCGCCTGCGCACGTGGAATGCGCCGCCCCTGCGTTAATCCAAAGGCCACATTTTCCCACACGCTGATCGAGTCAAATAAGGCCCCACCTTGAAACAACATGCCAAAGCGTGAGAGAAACTTATCGCGGGCCACGCCGCGCAATCCCACAACTTTCTCGCCCGCAATTTTAATTGAACCCGAGTCAGGTTGCATAATGCCGAGAATGCATTTCAGCATCACCGATTTACCAGTGCCTGAACCGCCAATCACCACCAGTGATTTGCCCTTCTCAACTTTCAGCGAAATTCCATTCAGCACTTGCTTTGGCCCGAAACTTTTCCGCACATTGTCAAGCTCAATATGCATCAGTGTTTTCCAAACAACAAAGATGTGAGTGCAAAGTTTGCAGCCAAAATCAAAATGGCAGATGAAACGACGGCGCTGGTAGTAGCGCGGCCGACACCTTGCGCCCCACCTTTGGAATTAAAACCATGATAGCACCCCATCAAAGCAATGATAAATCCAAACACCGCTGCCTTGATCAAGCCTGATGAAATATCGTCAAAATGCAATTGATCAACAGTGGTTTTAATATAGCTAAAGCCATTGAACCCAAGCGAGCGTGTGCCCACAATATAACCACCCATCACACCAATCGTATCACCAATCGCCACCAGCAGAGGCAAAGAGATGACGGCCGCTAATAAACGCGGGCCCACAAGATATTTGAAGGGGTTAGTGGAGAGCGTCACCAAAGCATCCGTCTGCTCGGTTACGCGCATCGTGCCAAGTTCTGCAGCGATGGAAGCCCCCACCCGGCCTGCTACCATAAGGCCTGCCAGCACTGGACCAAGTTCGCGCGTAATACCAATGGCCACAATGCTGGGCACTAACTGTCCGGCTGTGGCCGGTGATGAGCCTGTATAGATTTGCAGCGCCAATGCACCGCCAGTGAAGAATGAAGTGAGGGCAACTACGGGCAATGAAGTGTATCCCACGCGAAAAAACTGCAGCGCTATCTGGCCAAAGTAATAGCGCGGTGTCAGCCCCTGCACCAAGGCATCTTTCAAAAACAAAGCCACACGCCCCACTTCAGCGCAAAACAGCAAAAATAATCGGCCTATGGCCGCGAAAATATTCAAGAGCACCTCACGATTCGCCACCAATGTAGCGGCGGTGATAGCGATTGCCCAGATGGGTGAGAAGCTCATAAGAAATAGTTCCTGCCGAAGCCGCCGCTTCGTCGACAGAGATGTGCGGTCCAAAAATTTCAGCCAATGTGCCGCGTGAGATATCACCTGCAGGGATATCCGTCACATCGCAAGCCATCATATCCATCGATACGCGTCCGACAATCGGCACCCGCCGCCCAGCGATAAACACCTGTGCCGGGCCATCACTGCGCGTTGAACTAAGCCTGCGCGGGATTCCATCGCGATAACCAGCACCAAGCAAAGCGATGCGACTATCATACGGCGCTGTCCATCTCGCATTATAACCAATGGTGTCCCCTTTCTTCACAAACCGTGTCTGCATCACTTTGGCTTGCAAGGTAACAACAGTTTTCATCGGGTTCGGTTTTCCAGGCAGCGGATTACCACCGTAGAGCGCAACACCTGCCCGCACCAGATCATGAGCATAGTCCCCACCCAAATAGATGCCGCTCGAATTTGCGAAACTTGTGGGCACCTCGGGCAGCATTTTGCGGTGCTCATTGAACGCCGCAAGTTGCTTAGCGTTCATCGGATGTCCTACTTCATCCGAACACGCAAGATGGCTCACTAATAATTTGATATAAAGCGCTTTTTTGAGATCCGCGTCAGAACATAATTGCGCAAATTCAGCTGGCGTAAATCCGAGCCGATTAATGCCCGTATCCACATGGATGGCACAAGGCTTGCCCTCGCCAAACTTCGCCCATTCTAGGGCTTCGCCAACTGAAATCAGCGCAGGGATAAGATCATATTCGCGATAAAACTTCGCCTGCCCAGAGTAGAATCCATCCAACACATAGATAGCGGCATCCGGCAAAACAGAGCGAAGTTCTGCCCCTTCCATAGGCCGTGACACAAAATAATTCTGGCAGCCACCTGCCCACAAAGTCTTCGCCACAGGCCCCATCCCCAACCCATAAGCCTCCCCCTTAATGGCCACACCACAAGCCGCTGGCGCCGCTTGTTGGGAAAGGGTGCGGTAGTTAAATTGGAGCGCTTCAAGGTCAACGGTGACCATGGCGCTGGCAAGGTGGTCGGGAACATCGGTCATAAGATATCGATAAATGATTTTATCAAGAGTTCAAGCGTCTCCAATTCTGCCTTCTCCCTCGCGGAAGAAGGAAAAAATAGAACCCAATCTTAGTCATGCCGCTCCGGCACGTAGCCATCCCGTGCCAAATTGCTAAACCGCGTGAGCCTGCCTTCAAAGTGCAGCTCAACCGTGCCGGTAGGGCCATGCCGCTGCTTACCGATGATCACTTCAGCCTTGCCATGGGCGCGGTCCATTTTCTCTTGCCAGCCTTGAAACTCAGGCGTGCCCTCGGCGGGCATTAATCGTTCGAGATAATATTCTTCACGGTACACAAACAGCACCACGTCGGCATCTTGCTCAATTGAGCCCGACTCACGCAAATCCGAAAGCTGCGGGCGCTTATCTTCGCGATTTTCCACTTGGCGCGAAAGCTGAGACAAAGCTATAATTGGCACCGCCAGTTCCTTGGCCAGCGCTTTTAAACCAACCGTAATTTCGGTCACTTCCTGCACACGGCCTTCACGGGCTTTGTTGGACGAACCCGCAAGCAACTGCAAATAATCCACCACAATTAGCCCAAGCCCGCGCTGGCGCTTTAACCGCCGCGCACGCGACGCAAGCTGCGCAATAGTCAGACCACCCGTGGCATCAATATAAAGCGGCAGCGACTGCAATTCACGGCTCACATCGACCAACCGCTGAAATTCCTCCTCAGAGATTTTACCGCGCCGAATGAATTCGGAGGATATGCCCGATTGCTCCGCCACAATACGCGTGGCCAGCTGCTCAGAACTCATTTCCAGTGAGAAAAACCCAACAATTCCACCATTCAAAACTTTGGTGGTGCCATCGGCCTGCACTTCAGGCTGGTAATTTTTAGCAACATGATAGGCGATATTAGTCGCCAAAGCCGTTTTACCCATGGCAGGCCTGCCAGCCAGAATAATCAAATCCGAAGCTTGCAAACCCCCCATCTTCTCATCAAGATCAGTCAGGCCCGCAGAGATACCGGACAACCCACCCTGCCGTTCATAGGCCGCCGAGGCCATATCAATGGCGTCCGTCAAAGCCGCTCCAAAACGCTGGAACCCCTTGCCATATTTATCTGTCTCAGCAAGACCGTAAAGCGCTTGCTCAGCTCGCTCGATCATCTCTTTTGAGTTGATTTCAATATCAGGCTCAAAGGCTTCATTCACAACATCGGTGCCAATGCCGATCAGTTTTCGGCGCTGCGCCAATTCATAAATGGTACGGCCATATTCTTCAGCGTTGATAATGGTGGTGGCCGATGCTGCAAGACGACCCAGATAAGCCGTACCCCCAATTTCTTTGAGAGTCGCATCATTTTCAAAATGCGATTTGAGCGTGACAGCAGAAGCCAGCTTGCCCATGCGAATGAGCGTGGTGGCCGCTTCATAAATGCGCGAATGCACGCCCTCACTAAAGTGATCGGCCGTCAGGAAATTAGAAACGCGGTCAGATGCTTCATTGTTAGAGAGAATAGCACCCAGCAGCGACTGCTCTGCCTCAAGGTTTTGCGGCGGGCTACGCAAATGTTCATCAGCCGATGGTTCAACGGCGCGGAGGGGCAAAGGACTATTCATGAGACGCTATTAGCAGCTTTTGAGTTCAAATTATCAGCTGATTTTATTATGCCCGCTATCCACAGGCTAATTCTGGCGCTTCATTCCACCCAAAAACAAAGCAACGCCGCTTTCAATCACGGGCTCAATCTCAAAGGTTCCGGCAATACTTTCGGCCGCAAACAGGCGCGGCTTCATCAATCCACACTGCACAAGTTCACAAAACTGCATCGCTGCGAGAATGGGATCAGATTGACGCAAAGTACCATCATCCATTTTGCGCTTCAAATATGTGGCGATGATCTTGTTGGCATAATCTGGGCCGGCTTGATAAAAAGCCCTGCCAATTTCAGGAAATTTCTCAGCAGCGGCAATCACCAAGCGCACATAAGCGACTGTATCGGGGCCTTTAAATAATGTGGCCATGCGAAATGCTAGGTCATGCAGCACCAACTCAATGGCGCGACCATCGTCTTCAATCACCACCGCCTGCTCAGCTTGGTGACGACGATCTTGAAAAATCAGAGCTTCGAACAGCTTCTCTTTCGATAGGAAATAAGCATAAACCGTACCCTTGGAAACACCCGCCGATTTCACAATCTCATTCATACTGGTGCCATCAAAGCCCTGTGCCAGAAAGCAACGCCGTGCCCCGTCCAGAATTTGCTGGCGTTTGGCCGTATCGAGATTGTCATTCGCTATTTGCAGAGCAGTCATTTCATCGCACCGAACAGTTCGTTCTTGTAGATAGCAACACCAACTGCTATCTGCAAGAGATAAACCGAACCGTTCGGTTTAAATTTGAGTATTTGATATGTCCAACGCCGTTTTGAAGATCGCTCCTGCTCCTACCGTGCAAGAGGCTGCTCGCCCTCCTCCTGCTGTTCATCAGCAACAGCCTGCTGCCCCACCGCGCAAGCCGATTGTTAGGCGCATCATTCTTGGCACAGTCTTGCTGGCCGCTTTGGCCGCTGCTGGGAACTATGGCTATCAATGGTTCACCGTAGGTCGCTTCCAAATTTCGACTGACGATGCCTACGCCAAAGCCGATATGTCCCTGCTCGGTGCCAAAATCGCTGGCACCGTTAAAGACGTTCCGGTCGCCGATAATGCCGCTGTAAAAGCAGGAGAAGTTGTCCTGCGTCTGGATGATGGCGACTATAAATTGGCCGTGGATGCGGCCACAGCGCGTATAGAAACGCAGAAATCCAGCCTTGCAACCATTGCTGTGCAGGAGACCGCACAACAATCGCAAATTGCTGCAACTGAGGCGCAACTTGAAAGCGCCAAAGCGGCCGAACTCAATGCTGTGCTCACGCAAAATCGAGCCAGCCAGCTGATCAAAAGCAATGCTGGCAGCCAGCAGGCCTTGGATGATGCCACCCGCCAACGGGCAGTGACAGCAGCCAATGTGATTGTTGCACAAGCCAATATCGATGCCGCCAAAGCGCAAATTGGATTTTTGAATGCGAAAGCGGCAGAAGTGCAAAGCGGCCTAAACGAACTCACAATTGCCCTTGCCAAAGCTAAGAGCGATTTAAGCTTTACAGAAATCAAAGCCCCGTTTGATGGCGTGGTTGCCAACCGTGACGTAGAGCCTGGACAATATGTGGGCCCTGGTACTCGGTTGATGGCGTTGGTGCCAACCACACAATCATTCATCGAAGCCAATTTCAAGGAAACCCAGATTGTCGATATTCACGTTGGCCAGAAAGCTCTGATTACAATTGACGCCTTTGGAGGCGAAAAATATGAGGGCGTTGTCCAGAGCATATCTCCTGCTTCAGGTGCCGAATTCTCTTTGCTGCCCCCTGAAAATGCGACGGGAAATTTTACAAAAATCACACAGCGCATTCCGATTAAAATCTCTGTGCCACCAGCGCTCGCCATCAAATTGCGTCCCGGCCTTTCGGTGGTTGTATCGGTTGATTTGCGCGATTCCGGCAAATAATCATGGCTACAGCACCAGTTCCGATGAACAAGCGACACGTGGTCGCCTTCATTTTCATGATCTTCGGCATGTTCATGGCCATCTTGGATATTCAGATTGTGTCATCATCCCTGGCAGAAATTCAAGCCGGAATTTCAGCATCTGCTGATGAAGTATCCTGGGTGCAAACCAGTTATTTAATTGCCGAAGTGGTGATGATCCCCCTTTCAGGAACGCTCACCCGCATTTTTTCAACACGCTATCTCTTTGCCGCTTCTGCCGCCGGATTTACGCTGATGAGCATCATGTGTGCATCCTCCAACACAATCGGCGAAATGATGGTGTGGCGCGCGATGCAAGGCTTTGTGGGTGGTGCGATGATCCCGACGGTCTTTGCAACGTCGTTCAGCATTTTTCCGCCCGACAAACGCGCCATTATTTCTCCGGTTATCGGCTTGATTGCAACATTGGCGCCAACCATTGGACCCACCGTGGGCGGCTATCTCACAGAACTCTTCTCATGGCATTGGCTGTTCCTCGTCAATGTCATCCCCGGTATTGCTGTAACGATCGGAGCTTGGTTCTTCATTGACTTTGACAAGCCTGATTTCAAATTGGCCAAGTCATTCGATTGGGCAGGCCTCGCCCTGCTCGCGGTGTTCTTAGGCACACTCGAATATGTTCTTGAAGAGGGTTCCAAGGAGGATTGGCTGCGCAGCCCGCTGATTTTTAAACTGACTGCCATTTGCATCGCGTCAGGTGCCGCATTTTTCTGGCGTATGTTTACGATGAAGAACCCTCTTGTTGATTTTTCGGCATTCAAGAATCGCAACTTTACATCAGGTTGCATTTTCTCCTTCACCATGGGCATCGGCCTTTATGGTCTTACTTATTTATACCCGGTCTATCTCGCCCGCATTCAGCACTATTCATCAATGATGATTGGCGAGACCATGTTTGTCTCCGGCGTGGCCATGTTTGTAACTGCACCATTGGCCGGCCGATTGTCGGCCAAAGTGGATCCACGCATTATGATCGGTGGCGGCTTTGTGGGCTTTGCCATCGGCACCTATCTGGCTTCATCTATCACCTCACAATGGACTTTTAACGAGTTGTTATTGCCGCAGATTTTGCGAGGCGTTTCGCTCATGTTCTGCATGGTCACAGTTACTAATGTAGCCCTTGGAACTCTAAAACCAATGGAGTTGCGCGGCGCATCGGGCCTGTTCAACCTCACTCGAAATCTAGGTGGTGCGGTGGGCCTCGCCCTCATCAATACCGTAATGAACCAACGCATGGATTTGCATTTGGAACGCTTG
>JANMWK010000118.1:0-2195 GCA_031393975.1 Hyphomicrobiales bacterium | reverse complement strand
GCTCCAGACTGCACCCAATAGAAGGCCGATGCCAAATTGCCCAACAATTCCGGCTGATGCAAAGCTATTGAGATAATGTTGCGCCACCCGCTCATCGGTGCCGCCACAAGCGCAAACCAACTCTGAAAATTTGGAACCAAGAGTACAACGCCAATCAACACCAAAACGGCAGCAGCAATTGATCTGAAAAAGCCGCCATCAAGTCCTATCGAAAAGCCGACCAAGGCCACGAACAGGCCAACGGATACGAATGACAAAACCACGCCAAAGCCGAGCACAACTGGGCTATACTTGCCCTGTGATGCTGCGGTTCCCAATACGATGGGCAAGAGTGGTAAGACACAAGGTGAAAGGATCGAGAGTGCGCCAGCGAGGAACGACAGACCAAGATTGCCAAACATGAAATATTAAACGACGCTGGCCAGTAGTTGTTCGATAGAAACTGGATCAGTATCGCCAACCGAGCGTGCTGTTTCTTTGGTTCCCTTGAACCCAATTAATGTGCTCTGGGATTGAGCACCCATGGCCCGAACCTCATCGACTTGCGCATCGAAATCAATACGGAATGTCACAACATCCTTGAATTTCGGAGTGGCGAGTAAACTATCAATAACTGGTTTTTGCGCCCGGCATGTTGGGCACCACGAGGCATGAATTTCCACCAAGATTGATTTTCCTTTTTTCTGCGCTGCTTCAAATGCGGATCTGGTGAACGGAGTTTCACTATTGGCCAATGCAGGCCTTGGCAAAACAAGTGCACGCAAGGCGAACTTCGCGAGTGAGCGGCGTGTAGCCGTAATTTGATTCTTTGGATTTTGAATTTTTACTTTTGACGCATCTTGGAAAAGGGCAATTTAATTTATCATATTTGAAATTCACGATTACGTGTTCGACCCCATGAGTTTGAACATTGTCGTTACCGAAAAAAAGCGTTCGAGACGGGCGGATCAAAATTTATCCGTCCGCACTTGATGAAAATTATCAGGCTTGTGGCTCAAGGGTTCCGTGGCCCTTCGGCGTCGTCATGGACACGCAAGTGCCAGTTGGGACTAACTTGAATGAATTGCCTTGATAGTCAGCAGTATTCGTGCCTGCACACGTCGTGCCAGCCCCGGCAAAGCAATCATTCTTGCCCGTGAGAGCAACGCCGAAGCACTTTTCCATCTTGCCGCCAGCAACCTCGGTCTTCACCGTTTCTCTCATTTTCATCATTTCAGCTTCAATCATAACAGCCCGTCTGATCCTGGCATAAAGTTCCACTGTAAACATCCTTCCAGCCCCTCCACGCCATCAATCGACTATGAAGAAGACTAACAGGACTGGTACTCTTTTGCGCCGCCTTCTCGCGCCGAAATCCCCGATTCAGTGGTACACTTTATCTCCGCTGTTTATAAGGCGGGCTAGAAAGAACGCTTACTATACATCTTGAAGCTATTCACTCCAGTTTCAACACATTTCGTTAGTCAATTGTCAACCACGTAATTATAAAACCCTGGTTACATGCATTCGGTTGCATTCTCTTATGTTAAAGAGATTTCTTATTTCTGAGATTCGAAGCAATTTTAATTGCTTTGAGCTTTTTGGGGGAATTAAAAAATGGCACTGGCTCCACTTCCAAATCTAACGCAGGCTATGGTTGTCCAGCAGCTTGACAGCGGTTGGCATTGGTTTGGCTCCACCATCAGTTATTCCTTTCCAACTTCAAACCTCGGCTTGGCAGGCACAGCCGAACTGAATACTTTTTCGGCCTTGAACGCAAATCAACAAACTAAGGCCATATTGGCGCTCAGCTTGTGGGACGATTTGATTTCACCAAGTTTTTTTGTCGGAACGCCAGGTGCCACCAACATCGAATTTGGCAACACGAGGTTAGCAGGCGTTTATGCGCAAACCTATTATCCAACGGATGGAACAGTATGGTTCAGCGCGAATTCAATTGGTGCTGATCTAATAACACCAGTGATTGGCAATCATGGATTTCTCACCTATGTTCATGAACTAGGCCACGCGCTCGGTCTCGATCATATGGGCAACTATAATGGCGCTGGCACATTTACCCCAAATAGCTATCAAGACAGCACCGTTCTTTCAGTCATGTCTTACTTCGGCCCGAGCTGGGGTTCGGGGGCTTCAAATGGCGAGGGTCTGGTGGCTTGGGCTGATTGGGTTGGCACCGACAATAAACTCTATGAACC
>JANMWK010000116.1:0-47458 GCA_031393975.1 Hyphomicrobiales bacterium | reverse complement strand
TGTTTCTCACCAACGGTCATCCCATTACTGGCTTTCCCTCTTGGTACGGTGCATTGACCGAAACACGCGTTTTTGGAGTGTTGCCGTTGGACGCGATCATTTGCATCGCACTCTTTTTGATAGCAGCGTTCTGGCTACAATTTCGCCCCAGTGGCCGCGCCGTTTATGCGGTGGGCGGCAATGAAGAGGTGGCGCGCCTGTCTGGTATCAATGTGCAACACGTCCGGGTTGGTGTTTATGTCATTGCCGGTTTTCTGGCTGCGCTGGCTGGCGTAATCAGTGGTTCGCGCCTTGATGCCGCCATCCCAACGGCGGGACAGGCCTCTCTCCTTAACGTCATTGCCGTAGTGGTCATTGGTGGTGCAAGCCTTGCTGGCGGATCGGGCACCATGCTCAATACGTTTATCGGGCTTTTGATCATCGGCGTTTTGAATAACGGCATGGCTTTGCTTGACGTGTCACCCAACCTTCAACCTGTGGTGATCGGCATCACGATTGTTCTCGCCGTCTTGACTGACAGGCGTGCCCGTTTCTAAATGGCGTCGTCCGCCCGTCAAAGATTGTCCAATAGATAGGCGGCGGCCTGTTCATTCGTAACCAGAGTAGTGACGAAGCCGCCGCGCAATGCAGCAAGCACGACTTCCTGCTTCAACTTTCCGCCCGCAACGGCCAAACGCTGCGGTATTTTTTTCAGATCATCCAAAGAAATGCCAATTGGATTGATCGATGACGGCAATTGAACTGGTTTGCCGTCACTATCAATCCAACGGCAGGCAATTTCTCCGACAGCGCCGTGTTTGCGCAGGAACCCCTCCTGCTCGGCAGTAATGTGGCCGAGTTTGAGCATCGTGGATTCGTCATGCATCGCTCCTAGGCTATAAATTACGATTGACGCTTTGCGGGCGGCCTCGAGCGCGTCTTTAATTCCGGGGTCGGAGGCAAGACCTATCGCGGTCGCTTCATCTTTGACATAGACGGGCGCAAGGAGAACCCGCGCGGGCGCGTTCAGGTAGCGGCCAAACTGATTGGCGACATCATAGGTGTTGGTGCCCTGTAAGGCATTATGTAGCCCGCCGTTCAGGGCTACAATTTGTTTGGCAGTTATCGGATGCTGGCCAACCAACGAGTCGGCCATGGACTGCATCGTGCTCCCCCAACTGACCGCCACAATCGAATTTTCAGCCACCATCCCGACTAGCAACTCTGCGGCGCGACGGCAAAGCCAGCGCTTCTGAATTTCGTCGTCATTGGAATCGGGAACAATCCGAGCTTTTTCCAGACCATAGGCGCGTTCGAGATCGCGTTCCGTCTGGAAGGTGCTAGCCGTGACATTCAACGAGATGTGAACCAGACCCTCGGTCTCTGCGCGCTGAAGCAGGCGTGTGACCGTGCTGCGACTGACGTTCAGTTCGAGTGCGACTTCTTTTTGGGTCAAATGTTCTTTATAATAAAGCCATGCGGCGCGAGCCGCTTCGCTGCCCTTTTTGTCGTAATCTATCAACGGGTCGCGTTTATCACCAACTGGTTGCATTGCAATCGATCTCCTTGACTGATACAAAAGCACAAGTAGAGAATTTTTGCGTCAAAAAAATAAGACCACGCTGCATAGCATAACCCACGAACTCGTTCGGAGTACCGTCAATGAAGCCCATACGACCAGAGTTCCAGCCTATTGAAGGTTTTCCTGTCGCCGAGAGGCGTAAGGTGCGGGCCGTATTGACTGACATAGACGACACCTTGACTGAATCAGGCCGTCTTCCCGCCATTGCCTACCAAGCCCTTGAAGACCTTCAAAAAGCGGGATTGATCGTCATTCCCGTTACAGGCCGCCCGGCCGGGTGGTGTGATATGATTGCGCGGCAGTGGCCGGTGGATGGCGTGGTGGGAGAAAATGGCGCGTTTTATTTTCGCTATGAGCAGTCGGCCACCCGCATGATCCGCAAATACATGAAATCTAGTTCCGAGCGCGCCGATGATCGTGAAAAGCTAAACACTTTGCAACTCCAAATAATCAGCCAAGTTCCGGGTGCTGCGATTGCCAGTGACCAAGCCTACCGCGAAGCCGATCTCGCTATTGATTTTGCCGAGGATGTTCCCCTGCTTCCCCCGAAGGCAGTAAATCGCATCGTTGAAATATTTGAACAGCAAGGTGCCACGGCCAAGGTGTCTTCTATTCATGTGAATGGTTGGTTTGGTGGATATGATAAGCTGACAACCAGTCTTCGCATGTTGTTAGATGAATTTGGAATTGACGCAGCAGCCAACCGCGAAACGATCGTGTTTGCAGGAGACAGCCCCAACGATGCCCCCATGTTTGACTATTTTCCAAATTCAGTTGGCGTTGCCAATGTGATGCATTTTAAAAATAGTCTGCCAGCGGCGCCGACTTGGATCACGGCAAAATCCGGGGGTCAAGGTTTTGCAGAACTTGCAGAACTGTTGCTTAGAAATTAAATCTTCGCTCGGTTTTGTCTGATTGATATTCTGTTGATTTTCGAATTTTTGCGGAGGTAAGGCAGCATGCACGACGGCATTCTCATTGGTATTGATGCGGGTACTTCAGTTATTAAATCAGTGGCCTTCACAACCGATGGCAGGGAACTGGCAGTCGCTGCTATTCCAAACAAATATGTCACGCTGCCCGGGGGTATTGCAGAACAAGATATGGCCCTCACTTGGGCGAGTGCCGCTGAAACACTGAAACAACTTACCGAACAGATCCCTGATCTGGCTTCTCGCCTGATTGCAATTTCCGTGACGGCCCAGGGCGATGGCATGTGGCTTATCGATAAGGAAGGTGAGCCTGTTGGCCCCGCAACTATCTGGCTTGACAATCGTGCCGCCTCGATTGTTGAGGAGTATGTTGCTTCGGAAAACTATTCGGCGCACTATCAACGCACGGGCACGGGCATGACTGTTGTGCAGATGAGTGGAAAGCTTGCTTGGATGCAGCGCCATAAGCCTGAGGCCCTAGCAAAAGCGACACAGGCATTCCACTGCAAAGACTGGATTTACTTCAAGTTGACTGACGACCGCTTTACCGATCCGTCAGAGGCCAATTGCACTTTCGGCAATTATGAGACTAACATTTATCAGCCTGATATTCTGGAGCACTTGGGCGCTGGGAATGCAAAGCAATTGCTCACGCCCGTTGTAGACGGCACGCAAGACTGTGGCAGGTTGAGCGAAACTGCGGCAAGGCTCACGAATTTAAAGGTCGGTACGCCCATTTGTCTTGGCTATGTCGACTATGTGTGCACTGGTTTGGGCGGGGGTTTGTTTGATCCGACGGGTCAAACGGGCTGCACCATTATCGGTTCAACCGGCATGCATATGCGACTTCGAACTGATGCAAAAACAGTCAAACTCAATTCGGATCAGTCGGGATTCACTGTGAGATTTCCTGCTCCCGGCATGGTTGCGCAAATACAATCCAATCTGGCCGCCACGTTAAACATAGATTGGTTGCTGGATGTGGCAATTGGCATTCTATCCGACAACGGATTACAAAAGAGCCGCGCTGATTTGTTGAAAAATTTAGATGAGAAGGTGCTGGCGCGAGAACCTGCGAAGCTCTTGTATCATCCTTATATTTCTTGGGCAGGCGAGCGCAGCCCCTTCATGGATACGGCAGCGCGGGCCATGTTCAATGGGCTCGACACTACAGTTGATTATTTTGACATGATGCGCAGTGTGTTTGAAGGTTTGGCTTTTGCAGCGCGCGATTGCTATGAAGTGATGGGGCCAATTCCAAAAGAGATTAGGGTTACAGGTGGAGCCGCAAGGTCAAAGGCATTGCGCATGATCTTGGCAAGCGTGCTGAATGCCGAAATTCGCACCATATCACGAGAAGAAGCGGGTGCGGCTGGAACCGCGATGATTGCAGCGGTGCAGCAAAAGCTTTTTCCAAATATGGCCGCTTGCGCCAAAGCTTGGGTTGATCCGCATTTGGGCCATTCCACAAAAGTGGATACCGAATTGGCGAGCCGATATGACAAAATTTTTCCACACTATGTTGAAGCCCGCAAAGTCATGCGCCCGATTTGGCGCGGGCTTCGGGGCTGAAATCAAGTCCTTGTATAAAAATTCAATTGGTGTATAAAAACTCACAGATGCATACTGCGTAGAATTTATGTTTGATTTTTGTTGGAGCATCAATTGAGGATTTTATGTCGTCGGCGCACAACCTGTCAGATCCCACCGACCTAGATGGCCTACGCCGTTATCTGAAAGCAGAGGATGTCGAGTCTCGGTTGCTGCCGCTGGAGATGTTGCGGGTTGATATCTCGGGTGATGCCCATTTGAAATTGAGTTCTGCAGTTTCGGACGCACTGGCCTTTGAGGGGCCTGCCTCGATTGTAGTGCTCACCGATACTTCGCCAATCATGCGCAGTGATCAACGGCTCAGTTTCCTTGTGCTATCGCAACTCCACGACCACAACGTCCAAACCGTGGTGCTTGATGGTGGGCACTCCACATTGCACGCCGATGAAGCAACTCTCGATGCGGCGGCTGCGGCCGTAACTGGCGCTGATCTCATCATTACCATCGGCTCCGGCACCATGACTGATGTGGGCAAGATTGCAGCGACACGCAACGGCGGCATTCCGCAAATTGTGGTGCAGACGGCGGCGTCTGTTGATGGCTTTACTGACAACGTGTCGGTGATCTTAAGCAATGGTGTGAAGCGCACTGTGCCATCGCGCTGGCCAACCATCGTACTTGCGGATACCACGACGATTGGCGCAGCACCGCGTGAGCTTAACACCGCTGGTTTTGGCGAAGCGATTTCACTCTTCACGGCTCCTGCTGATTGGTATCTGGCCAATCTTTTGGGCCTCGACAACACCTTTCATCCCGCGTCAATGGAACTGCTGAAAGCTGCTGCCTCTGAGCCGCCAGCTTGGGCCAGTGGCGTTGGCACGGGTGAAGCTGAGGCGATACAACAACTGACACGCCTGTTGGCATTGCGCGGGATCGTCTCTGGGATATCCAACACCACGGCTTGTTTGTCAGGTGTTGAACATGTGATCAGTCACATGTTGGATTTACATCATGCGGCCCATCATCAACCTATTGGCTTGCACGGAGCCCAAGTGGGCGTGGCAACCCTTGTTGCAACAAAGTTGTGGCGGCGGGTGATTGCCAATAATTTGGTCCAACCAGCATTGTTGAAGAAACCAGATGTGGCAACATTGGAAGCGCGTGTGCATAAGGCCTTCGGTCATCTCGATTCCGGCATTGTCGATGAATGCCTGCGTGATTGCCAGAAAAAGCAGACACTCATTGAACAGAATTGGGAGCGGTTTGTTTCGGTCGTTGAAAACTGGAAGCAGCATTGCGGCGAGTTCGACAAAATGGTGCAGCCACCGGACAAATTGCGCCCGGCCCTGCAAGCCTCTGGAGCGCCATCTACATTTGCGGCTCTCAATCCATCGATCTCGCCGGAGCTTGCACGTTGGGCTGTGGCAAATTGTTTCCTGATGCGTAACCGCTTCAACCTCGTTGATCTTCTCGATCTCATGGGCCTGTGGACCGATGAGATGGTGGATTGGGTTCTGGCGTGAGCAAAGACCTTGTTATCGCTGTGGATTGTTCGACGACAGCCAGCAAGGCTGTAGTCTGGGACCAGACTGGCCGGGGTGTTGCTGCAGCGCGCCACACATATGGTCTCGATCATGTACGCTCGGGTTGGGTGGAACAAAATGCAACGGACTGGTGGACGGCAACCAAAGCTGCCCTACAAGAAGTAGTCGCGCAAGTTGGCGGTGACCGTATTGCGGCAATTGCTATTACCCAACAGCGCGAAACTTTTGTATGTCTTGATCAAGCGGGAAATCCCATTCGCCCTGCGATGACGTGGATGGATATGCGCGCCACTGAAGAGGTGGAAGCTTATGGCAACGAAGATGTTCACCGCATCACCGGCAAGCCGCCAAATCCAACGCCCGCCTGGTATAAACTATTGTGGCTGCGCAAGCATGAACCGGAAACTATCGCACGAACAGCACATATCGTCGATGTTGCGGGTTATCTGGTGCAGAAGCTGACGGGCGAATGGGCAACCTCTTGGGCTTGTGCTGATCCGCTTGGTTTGGTCGACATGGAACTTTTCGACTATGACGAAAACCTGCTGGACATGGCGGGGCTGTCACGCAGGCAAGTGAGCCGGCTATTGCCGCCGGGTGCCATTGCGGGCCAGTTGACTGCAAGTGTTGCAGCTGAACTTGGGCTTCCTTCGGGTCTTGCGATCGTGATCGGTGCTGGAGACGGCCAATCGGCAGGCCTCGGTTGCAATGTCACGCGACCTGGCCGTGCCTATCTCAACATCGGCACAGGGACTGTGTCAGGTGTTTATTCCGAAAAATACAATCACGCGATGGCATATCGCACCGTGAGTGGCCCAATCCCTGGAACCTATATCCTCGAAACCTTTATTGGTGGTGGCACCCAAAATATTGGTTGGTTCATAGAACAACTTTCGGGGATCGATGCCAGTTCACTTAAACCGGGTGAAACGCCAGAACAGATTCTCGAAACTTTAGCAGCCCAAGTGCCGGACGGTTCCGAGGGGCTACTCTGCCTTCCCTATTGGACCGGTGCTATGTCGCCCTATTGGGATGGCCACGCTCGCGGCGCTTTTGTTGGACTGTCAGGCCTGCATGGAAAGCCCCATATGTACCGCGCCATCCTTGAAGCTGTGGCGCTCGAAGAACGGCTGCTTATGGGCGGAATGGAAGCTGCAACAGGATCGCCCATTGATGAGATTGTGCTGGTGGGCGGCGGGGCCCGTAGCACGCTGTGGTGCCAAATCATTGCCAATGTGCTCGGTCGTTCTGTTCGCTTTGCGCGAGAACGCGAAAGCACAGCTCTTGGTGCTGGCATTCACGCCGCCGCCGCCGCTGGATTTTATCCGAGCATTCGTGACGCAGCTGATGCGATGACGGGCATTGAGAAAAGCTTTGAACCTGATGCAGTATCTCATACGCGCTACACAGACATTTTCGAAGCCTATCGCAGTGTTTATCCCAGTCTAAAAAATACATTCCGACTGATGGCGGAGAAGATGCAATGAAGAAGACAGCACTTTCTCCCCGCTTTGCGCGACTTGATGTTGAGCAAATGCGGTTGATCACCAAGGTGGCGCGTATGCATCACAGTCAAGGCCTGCGCCAGTCACTGATTGCAGAGAAGCTGGACATATCGCAGGCCAGTGTTTCGCGCTTTTTGCAATTGGCAGAAGAGCATGGCATTGTGCGCACGGTTATCGTGCCGCCCGATGGCCTTTACCCCGATCTGGAAGATGGATTGATGGATGCCTACGGCCTCGATGGCGTCTACGTTGTCGACATCAGTTCCAGCGAAGTGGGGATTGCCCATGTACTTGGCGCAGCGGCGGCAGGCTGTCTCGCAAACGAATTCAAGAGTGGCCCTGTTCTTGGTTTTACGTCTTGGAGTATAACGCTACGCGAAATGGCCAAGCAGCTCGTGCCGCACAGCAATTCCGGCATCAGGAAGGTTGTCGAGATGTTGGGCGATCTTGGATCACCCATGTTGCAGCATGAAGCCGCCCTTGCAACTTTGCAGGTGGCCAAAGTGCTGGATGCTGAAGCTGTTTTCTTGCGTACACCCGGTGTTATGCCAAATGCTGAACTCTTGAAAGTGGCGATAGCTGATGCGCATATCCAGGCGGCGCTGCGATTGCTTGACCAAGTGGACATTGCCTTTGTTGGCGTCGGCCCTGCTGACTTTCATGGGCCGCTTGAGGAAGGTGACAATTTCTTCAGCGCTGAGCAACTAGCGGAGGTTCGAGCTGCGGGTGCTGTTGGTCAACTGCATCAGCGTTTCATTGATGCGCAGGGCAATGCGGTAAAAACTGCGCTCGACAAATTAGTTGTCGGCATTACGCTGGATCAATTGCGCCATGTGCGCCACAAAATTGTTGTGGCGGGCGGAGTAGCAAAACACAAAGCACTGGCGGCCGCACTGGCAGGCAAATGGATTAATGTTCTCGTCACCGACGTGAATAGCGCAAATTATTTGATGAGCAATGCTCCGAAGGGGAAAATATGACACTTGCAAATGATACACTTCTTGAAATGCAGCGGCGCATGTTGCGCATTCGCCTCTTTGATGAACGCGCATCAAAGATGGTCAAGCGCGGCGAAATTCCGGGCACTGTTCACACCTCGATTGGGCAGGAAGCACAGGTCGTTGGTGCGACCATGGCGCTGGCGGAAAAAGATTACATGACTGGAAATCATCGAAGCCATGGTCACCCCATTGGCAAAGGTGCAGCACTCGGACCATTGATGGCAGAACTTGTGGGCAAGGCCTGGGGCGTCTGCGGCGGCAAGGGTGGCTCCATGCATTTGGCAGATTTCAAAGTGGGAAGCTTGGGCGAATCTGGCATCGTCGGCTCATCCATTCCAATCGCCACCGGTGCCGCACTCTCGAGCAAAGTGTTGGGCAATGGCCGCGTATCGCTGGCTTTCTTTGGTGACGGCGCTTCTAATCAAGGCTGTCTCTATGAAGCAATGAATCTTGCTTCCGTTTGGGGCTTGCCAATCATCTTCCTCTGCGAGAACAATCAATACGCCCTTTCAACACCGGCACACACGGTAACGGCTGGTAGAATTTCAGATCGCGCCACAGGCTTCAACATGCCGGGGGTTAGGGTTGAAGACGGGCAAAGTGTTCTAACGGTGTATGATGCAGTGCGCACAGCGGTTGAACGAGCGCGAGCTGGTAACGGCCCGAGCCTTGTGGAAGTGATGACCTATCGTTTCAATGAGCATTCGGAAGGTTTGCGGCTTGCCGTTGATTACCGCGACCCAATTCAAAAGGCCGCGTGGTTGAATCGTGATCCCATCAAACTGTTCCGCAGTTATCTACTCGAAAATGGCATTGCCGATGAGGCCACCATGGCAACCTTGGAAGCTGACGTTGCGGCTGAGATTGAGGCTTCTGTGCAATTCGCAAATGACAGTCCCTATCCGGAACTTTCCGTCGCCTTCAAAGATATTTACACCGAACCATTCGGAGCAACACAATGACAATCACAAGCTATCTGGGTGCTATTGGTTTGGCACAGCGCGAGGCCATGGAAGCCGACAGCCGCGTTATCATCATGGGCGAAGACGTAGAGGCCAATGTCTATGGCACCATGGGCGGCGGCAAGTCGCGCGCAGACAAGGGCGATTTCCTGCAGATGTTCGGGGCCAATCGCATTCGCAATACGCCGATTTCAGAAGAGGTGATGGTGGGGGCTGCCGCTGGTGCCGCGATGACCGGACTTCGGCCCATCGTCGATCTCTCTTATTCAACCTTTCTCTACATGGCGATGGACCAATTCATTAATCAGGTGGCCAAAAGCCGTTACATGTTTGGTGGACAAGCTTCGCTGCCAGTCGTCTTCCGTTCTGCGATGTTTTACGGTTTGAGCACCGCGGCCCATCATTCTGATCGCCCTTACCCGATGTTCATGAATATGCCGGGCCTCAAGATCATGGTGCCTGCTTCACCTGCCGACGCAAAGGGACTTTTGCGCACGGCGATCGATATGGATGATCCGGTCATGTCTTTCGAAGCATGCTTGCTCTGGGGCATGAAGGAAGACATACCGGACGGTGAATTCCGCATTCCATTTGGGGTTGCCCGCACTGTACGCGCGGGAACAGATGTGACCATCGTAGCGATTTCTTCGGCGGTTCCACAAGCTGTGCTCGCCGCGCAGAAACTGGAAGCCGAAGGCATATCGGCGGAGATCATTGATCCACGCACTCTGGTGCCCTTTGATTCAGATGCTGTGCTGAATTCTGTGGCGCGCACTGGAAGATTGGTCATTGCCGATCCAGCTAACCGCACTTGCGGCGCTGCGGCTGAAATTTCGGCCATCGTGGCAGAGCAGGCCTTTGATTGTTTGAAGGCGCCGATCATGCGCGTGACAACGCCCGACACCCATATTCCGTTCAGCCCCGCAATTGAAAAACAACTTTACCCCAATGCAGAAAAAATCGCGGACGCGGCCCGCAAAATCACCAGCATGAAATCACGAGGAAATTGACAATGGCAAATATCAAAGTGTTGCTTCCACAATGGGGCATGGGCATGAGCGAAGGCAAAATTATAAAATGGCTGAAAGCCGTTGGTGACACGGTTGCCGAAGATGAGCCGCTTGCTGAAATCGAAGCCGAAAAAGCCAATGAGACGCTCGAATCTCCGGCTGCAGGTGTGCTCACTCAAATTCTGCACGAAGCGGATTCGGTTGTCGAAGTGCGCACACCAATTGCTGTTATCAAAATTTCTTGAAGTCAAATTAGAAGGATTTTACGATGCCCTGGACTAGTCACCGCCAACTCATGACCGATGCTCGCAATGGCAAATATGCTGTCGGCGCATTTAATATGCACAATGAAGAAACCACTGAGGCGCTTGTCATGGCGGCTGAACAAGCCAAATCGCCGGTGATCCTGCAAGTGGGCCGTGCCATTGTTCCACACATGGGCGTGGCGCGCGCGTTTCACATGACCAAGCGCATTGCCGAAGAGTCCAATGCGCAATTCGTGATCCACCTCGACCATGGGCCTTGGGAAGAATGTATTGAAGCCATCAAACTTGGCTTTAACTCTATCATGTGCGATTTCGCGCATCTGCCATTTGAAGAAAATATCGCCAAAACAAAGCGCATCGTCGACATTGCGCATGACTTCGGCATTCCTGTGGAAGCCGAACTCGGCAAGATTCCTGACGTCGGTCAAAATGTTAATTGGGAAGACTATTACACCACTGTCGAAGAAGCCCAGCGCTTTGTTGCGGAAACCAAGGTTGACTATCTCGCCATTTCGGTTGGCATTGTGCATGGCGTAATCCCGGGTGTGAAGCCGGAACCGCTGTCGATCAAACGCACATTGGAAATTCGTGATGTGACGGGCATTCCGCTGGTGCTGCATGGTGCCTCTGGCATTCCCGAAGATGAAGTGCAGGCCGCGAAAGCTGCGGGCGTGCACAAATTCAACGCCGACACGGATCTTCGCCACGTCTTTCGTCAAGGCATGTTGGATGTTTGGTCGAAGGGCGACCGCCAGTTGGAAGATGCGATGGCCGAAGGGCGTAAACGCATGATTGCTGCGACGATTGAAAAAATGAAACTCTATGGCTGTGCTGGCAAGGCCAAACCTGTGTGAGCAATCCCTTCGACGGGCCATTCCGGTTGATTGACGACACAGAATTGCCCGCCGAAGCGCGTCCCTCACCGTTGGAATATGCAGCTTGGGTTAAAGAGAAGTTGGCAAGCCTGCAGCCGGGCGATGAAGCCATTCTGCGCTTTCGCCGTCCGCGGGCAACGGCTGCATTTTCACCACAGGATACAACACACCCAGATTACGAACAGATCAAAAGCATGGCGCGAGCAAATGGCTTTGAGCCAGTTGAACGTGGCACCGGCGGCAGGCTCACGATGTTTGATGAACATGCGTTGGCCATAACACTGATCTGGCCTCACCCCGAGCCACACCCGCATATGACGAAGCGCTATGAAATTTTTTCAGGCATAATCGCCGCCGCGTTGATCAAGCTCGGCGTTGATGGACGCGTTGGTGAATTGCCTAATGAATATTGCCCTGGCAAGTTCAGCATCAATGCCGAAGGGCGCATTAAGCTTGTGGGAATAGCACAGCGGATGAACCGCAGATGTTTCCAAATGGGTGCGGTCATTGCTGTTGAGCAGTCAGACAAAGCTTGTGCCGCCATTGCTGAAGCCTATCAAGCAATGGGTCTACCGTTTGACTCTGGCACCTACGGAACAATTCAAGAGCTCGTTCCATCACTATCATACGATGACATAAACCACGTCATTCGTCAGTCAGTTGTTGTAGGCTTGACTTTCTGAACCCTGCGCCTTGCGAGTTCGGCATTTGCGTGTTCGATTTCTGCCACAACTCGTTTCTTGTCCCAGCCCAGCGCAGTTGCTGCGATACGGGCCGTTTCCTGGATAACCTCTGGAGTCAACCGGCCTTCCATAGTGATCGCAGTGCGCCGCAGAAGTAAATCTGCAAGCCGCCGGACGTTTTCATAAGTGCAGATGTAAGTGATCTCCCCCGTGCTGTAGCTCGGCAAAGATGTGAGGGGCTTGTTTTGACTCATCGACACGAAGTCATGAACAGCCAAAGCTTTTGTGCCGTAGCGCTCCAGTAGACCTGCACCATTGGTGCCAATCTTGCCGACAAAAGCGGCGCGTTCATTATCGTTTTTTGGATAATCGCGTCCACCGCCAATTGGCAGTTCCACTGTTGAAACTGAACGGGCTTTCCCAAGCAGAGATAGCACGGCATCGCAGGATTGTTCCGAGAAGGCGCGGAAGGTTGTCCACTTACCACCGATCAATGACAGCACGGGAACTTCCGTACCCGGCAAGTTGTCACGCCCAATACTGTGGTCACGTGATACATCGCCAATGTCCTTGCCGTTGGCGCTGGGCAAAGGTCTGACACCGCAATAAGTGAGAATAACGTCGTCGCGCGTAAGCTTGATTTTCGGGAAGATCTCGCTAACGATGCCGAGAAGATAATCAGTTTCTTCGGGTGTACATTGCGCTTCATCTGCATTCTTGATGGCTAAATCAGTAGAGCCAATCAGCGCGTTACCAAAAAATGGATAGATGAGATTGAAGCGGCCATCCTTGCAGCCAAAATACATCATGCGGCCGCGAAGCGCGTCCACAAGACCCTCGTGTTTGACAATGAGATGCGAGCCTTTCGATCCGCCCATGTAGTGCGACGCGACACCAAGCCCTTCATTCACTTTGTCAATCCAAGCTCCGCCCGCATTGATGATGACATCCGCTGTGACTTCGCGCGTCTCACCGGTGATCAGGTCATTCAGCTGCAGTTTGCCGCCCTTCGGTTGCCCCATCACTTGCGTATAGGTGCAAAGCGCGCTTGCCGAATTTACGGCCAAGCCATCCAGCACGAGTTCCAGCCCCAAACGTTCAGCATGGGTCACGCGGCCTTCATAATAGGTTCCTGCAGCAACGGCATCTTGTGTCACATCAGGAAATTCTTGGCGCAACTTTCTCTTGCTGTAAAACCGATGATCGGGCAGGGCCTGAACCTTGCGATTATAAAAATCATAGATGCGCAGACCAATTTCAACGAGCAGTGCGCCGCGTTCCTTGATCCGCGCCTTGAAGCCTACATAGCCAAGGACCGCGTCGCGTAACCCCGCAAACCAGAACTTGGTTGGAAATACCACTTCCAGCGCTTTCACATAATGTGGCGCATTACGTAAAAGGCGGTTCCGTTCCATTGCAGACTCGCGCACCAAGCGGAATTCGTTGGTTTCAAGATATTTGATACCGCCATGGATGAGGCGAGAAGGTGCAGCACTGGCACCACCGCAAATGTCGCCTCGGTCAATCAGCAAACAATCGACTCCCTGCAGACAGAGGTCTCGAAACGTCCCGCAACCGTTAATTCCGGCACCGATGATTAAGACAGAATAGTGGGATTGTTTGGCCTTGGAATGACGAATGGACATTGGCGAAAATCACTCTCCTAGAATAGACACCCTCTTAGCAGAACCTTGTTCGGCTGTCGACAGCACTTGGGAATTATTAGACACGCCAAACTATTAAACCTGAAGAAAATAATGCTATTTCTATTTTGAGTATTTAGCATCGATTGCGTTTATGGCCGCCACATTATCTGCAGAGCGCCCGATGGGGTCGAAAGATACTTTGAGATAAGCATCAGCAATGGCCTTGGCCAATTCTGGCCCAATGACGCGAGCACCCATCGTAATAATCTGCGCATTATTGGAAAGGGCCGCGCGTTCCGCAGAGTAAGTGTCATGGGTGAGGGCAGCACGAATTCCTGGAACTTTGTTGGCAGAAATACACACACCGATACCAGTTCCGCACACCAAAATGGCGCGCTCATATTTGCCACCGAGAATTTCGCTTGCGACCCTGTCTGACAAATTTGCATAGAATGTTTCAGCACCAGAATTTGTTCGAGAAATCTCCGCTACTTCGTGTTCGGATTTCAAGTGTTCAGCTAGAATTTTGGCAAGACCTTCTCCTGCACTGTCTCCGGCGATTGCTATTTTCATGATTGTGCTCTTTCAATTGTGACGGCGCATTTTGCTAGAATATCGAGATAGTCTTCTACATTCCAAGCCGAGCGACCGATAAACAGCCCATCGATGTGCGGGCAAGCAATGAGTTCTTGGCAATTCTGTGGATTGACTGATCCCCCATAGAGACAGGGTATTTTACGACCGAGAACATTTGCCGCGATGTCGATGATTTCGGCCTGACGCGCATCAGCATAGTCAGACGTTGCAGGAATACCTTTTGTTCCGATTGCCCACACCGGTTCATAAGCGAGAAGAATGGGTTTGGATTTTTGGATGGTGTCGAGTTTTGATAGCGCACCTTCAACCTGTCTTGCCAAGACGGCACGCGCGTCACCCGCTTCGCGTTGTGCCAGCGTTTCGCCGATACAGATCAATGGCGTTAAACCATGACGCACGGCGGCTTCTGTTTTCGATGCAACCGTTTCATCTGATTCGCCAAAATATTCACGCCGCTCGGAATGCCCCAATTCGACGAGATCAAGATTACAGTCTTTCAGCATGAGTGGAGAAACTTCGCCGGTCCAAGCACCTTGATCTTCCCAATGCATGTTTTGAGCACCGACTTTGACCGAACTGCCATTTAATGCGGCCTTCACTTCGCGACATGCGGTAAAAGATGGAACCACAAACCGTTGAATGTGAGGATTTCGATTTACATCATCCTTTGCCAAAGTAGTCGCAAATCCCATGGCCTCGGCAAGTGTCTTGTTCATTTTCCAACTGGTGCCAATCCAATATGGTGTTCGATTAGTCATACAGTAATTCTCCATTAGCCCGTTCGTCCTATAAACTATACTGCTCTAATCCGCTCGAAGTTCACCCGCCCCCGTATCAATGTGCTGTGCCCAAAATGCGACGCTTTCAGCAATTTGAGAAATCACTTCGCGATCATTGGGTTCTCTTTCTTTGAAAGACAATTCCAAGCAAATCTCATTGTCTTTTGCACCCCCTTGAGCAAAGGCCTCTAACAGTGCTTGGGGTTGAATGCGCCCCTTGGCGTTGAATGCAGCGGTGAAAGGTCGATGCCCGCCTTTGTCTATCAAGCTTTGCTTGATATGTATAATGGGGGAGAGGCGCGGTACGGCTTTGGCCCAAGCATAGGGATCATAATCATCTGAATTAGAGCTTGTCACATCGCCGTGGTCGATGTCGGCCATCATCCACATTGGAACAGCCATGGTTGCGGCGCTCAAACGGGTTTGTAAATTCATGCATGCAGATATTGTTTCGCCAAATTCACGTCCAATGCTCATGGGTTCCCAAAACAGAAATTTGAGTCCAGCCGATTTTGCATGCTCAGCAACTTCGGCCCAGCAATCGATAGCGATTTTGATCAATTCTTCCCGGCGCGATACGTCGTCAAAATCTTTGTAAGTGAAAATTGCAAATTGCGTTCCCACAGATGTGCCGCCAAGGTCACCAATAATGCCTGCGAATGTCTTGAACCATTCAATATAGTAGCGCCGTACATCCGCGTCGGGATGCCCAAAATGATTGAGGCGACCGTAGGGGCCCGTCATGCCCGAGGTCACACAAACACCTGTTCGATTGAGAGCAATATCCATTTGTCGTGTTAGTCTGCTCACAACTGAAGCAGGCCAAGACGGATTGATGAACTCATGAGTTAACTGCAAGTTCCGGATTCGAATTTGCCTGGCAACCGTGTTGATGAGATCATCGGGCTCGGCAAATCTGTTCACCAGTGGGTTGGTGTTGAGCGATAAGGTAAGCGGCAAAGGATTTCCTTTCGAGCGTTGTTAACTTTGTTTGTGACAATCAACCCGGTTTCAAAATTTGAACGATCGCGGGTTTAGAATTGTAAGCCTGATTTGGTCTGGTTTGAAAAAATAGGGAACTATAGACCTGCTTGACCTAAATCTAAATTGCTATCCGGCAAAGTAGGTTCTCACAAAATCTAACCCCTTTAGGGTCAAGAAAACACGCTTTTCCTCCCCTGTTTGCGGGACGGCAATGTCGGCGTCCGAATTTTGGTTTGACAATTCTTGGCCTCGAGTCTGGATTGCAAAATAGGTCTAAGCAAATGCTACAGGTTTTTTTTTGCATCTGCATTTTGAGCATTCAGATCGCAGGCATACCAATCTAGCTGTATATCAGCGATCTCTCGTGAAGCATTGCTACCTAAGCCGAGAAATACTGTGCATTTCAATGATGTTGTCATGTTTTGAGGTGACCGTTTCAAACATGTCTTGTAAAGTTTTTCTGCAGAGATTTGCAAAGCTGTAATGAGAATTCAAGCAAGAACTTCTGATGATATTATTGACGATATGAGTGAAATTCCTCTAGAAAATACTCAGCTATCTCTATGTTGAAACTATGGGGCTGATGATCGAGTGGCAGTGAGTTAAGCCATCACTTTGGCGGGGGGTTTTTTGCCAAAGGTATTTGCTGTTAATAGGCTGAGCACGGCGAGGGGTGCGCCGATGCCGAAGGCCCAACGGATGCCCCAGTGTTCAGCCACGCTGCCTAAAAGCGGTGGGCCGACTAAGAATATGACGAAGGCAACTTGCACAAATGCTGCGACGTTGATGGCCGAAGGGCGATCGATCATTTGGGCCGCAGTTGAAACAGCGAGTGGCCACATGACACTGGTACCAATTCCCAGAAGAGCAAAGCCCACCAGTGAAACTGCAGGAGCTGGTGAGAAAAATACCACGACGACCCCTGCGAGCAGGACGCCGGATAGAACTCGAGCCACCGAACTTGGTGAATGGGCTTCGACAAAACCATCGGCAAAAAAGCGAGTGATGGCTTGCGATAGGGCGACAATTGCAACAGCAATTCCGGCGATGAAGGGGCTGGAGTTAAATATATTGTGCATATAAATCGCTGACCAATCCATACCGGCTCCCTCCATCAACACGCCTGATAAGGTTACGGCGACGAGTGCCAGAATAGGCAATGTGGGCAAAGCGAATTTTGGTCGATCTTTGGTGGTCTCAACACTACGCGTTGGGGCAGGTTGAAATTGACCCAGCAGAAGGGCAACGCCAATTGCAATGATAGGTACAATAAACGCGAGATGGACTTGTGGCGATACCCCAAGCTGGGCCACGGCGGCCCCAAAAAGTCCGGAGCTGAAAAAACCGATGCTCCAAAAAGAATGCGAGCGATTCATAATGCGGCGTTTGATCATTGCCTCGGTTCTATCCGCTTCAACGTTTAAAACAATTTCAACACAACCAATGAGAAATCCCACCGGCATGAGCAAAGCAAAGAATGATTGCGGCCCGATGGCGTGCACGGCAATGGCATACATGAATGCCACCACAGGAATTGCCGATAGCAGCGTGCGGCGGAATCCCAAACGCTCCACAAAGGGCGTGGCAAAGGTGAGCGCTAATAATGTTCCGACCGGTAAGCCAATAAGGCTGAGGCCGAGCGTTCCCTCACCGATGTTCATGGATTGCTTAATGTCCGGCATTCGAGGAAAAATGCTGCCCATGGTAATCGCATGAAGGAAAAAACCGGCATAGACGCGATGTTGTGGCGCCAAATTCAAACCAATTGCCATGGGGAACTCACAAAGTTGCTTTGGGACGTTCTTGCATAAACGTGCAAAACGTGCAATAGCAATTATAAACGTGCAGAGATTTAAATGCTGACGCATGAGCGACATAACTTCATCCGCAAGGAATTGGCCTTAAAAGGGCGGGTTCTGGCCGGAGATTTGGCAGCGCGATTTTCAGTTTCTGAAGATACCGCGCGCCGGGATTTGCGTGAGTTGGCAAAAGCGGGAGATTGCCGCCGCGTTTATGGCGGAGCGATGGCGTCTACGACCAACAGCGGGCCGATTGATGTTGGCGTTGAGCGACGAAGCAATGAAAAAAAGCGAATTGCAGCGGCGGCCATGAAACTCATGCGCCCTGGACAAACAGTGTTTATTGACAGCGGTTCAACAAACATCGCAATTGCACACGCCATCCCGCATGATTTTGAACTTAACGTGGCAACGAATTCGCTGGGTGTGGTGATGGCATTGGCAGATCACAGTTTGGTAACGCTCATCGTGCTCGGCGGGTTTTTTGACCGCGAACTCGGAACGTGCGTTGGCGAAGAGACACTGCGCGCAATTTCACTGCTTAATGCTGATTTGTTGTTTCTTGGGTCATGCGGGGTTGATGCCATACGCGGTGTCACGGCTTTTAACTCAGCAGAAGCTGAAGTGAAAAGGGCGATGGCCAAGAACAGTGCGTCCATTGTGGTTGCGACTACGGCTGACAAACTAGCAACGGCAGCGCCTTTCCGTGTGGCGGGGCCAGAAGCGATCCGTCATCTGGTTGTTGATCGATCGGTCCAACCTGCGTTGTTGTCGAAGTTCAAAAAACAGGGAACTTTGATTCACCGTGCTTGAGGCGCCATTCGCGCCATTGTTGAGGTTAATCGACGAAACTTTACTCACGATTTCCAAGGCAATGGCTAACGGGTTAGTGCGGTTACTTCTCGTTTGAACAATGGTGCATTCTTATCACGGATTTCGTCAAATTCTTCAGCATAGCGCCGCCCGGAAAATACTGCGGCTGCGATTGTTCAGGGGGCTACAGCATCGCCGATGGTCATGACAGATTTGAGTGAAGCGCCTTTCGTCATCAATTTTCGAATACCGTCGAGGAGGTCAACAACTGGGAGTCTCGCCGTCACCCATATGACGGATCCGGCTTCAATCGTTGATTATCGATCTGTAAATTCGCAGGTTATTTCCACGTGTTCATGGGCTATAGTAGAGATAAATTTGGGACCTATATACTTAACTAGCCAATTCACACATTGGTTCTGTTGATTGAGATACAATTTTTTTAGAGATCAGCCTATCTCGTTCATATCATCGAACAAATACGGCGCTATCGAGACTTTCTTTCTTTTTGCTGCTTTAGTTTTAAAGCTCACAATAGTTGAGCAGTCTTCCATTAACCCTTGAGCGCGGCCAATTTGATGAACAAGAATTGTTCTGCCTTCATCTGTAAGCCATTGCTGAAATCGAGCTTTTCTTTTTCCCAATTCGACTATGTTGGGTTCATTAAGTTTGTTTTTGACGAAACCATTTTCAATAGGATCATAGACGTACTTATTTATAAATTTTCCATAATACTGAGGACGTTTTTGTGATGTTGTTTTGTCGTTCCCGTAAAGCTTATCTAATTCAAGAAAGAATCCATCGTGGAAAGTTTTTAGCCATTTTTGCAAACCTTCTTCAATATATTTAGTAAGCAATAAGCGAAGCGCGTCATGCTTTCTATCATATTGATAACCAGTTACCTCATCAACGAGTGAGGCGATGCCAACATTGGCTAACGCTAACAATAGCACTTCGCTTGCTCTAGCTAAAGGCTGTTGTTGTTTTACAAGATCACCACTTGCCCTAACGTTCAAATACACTTCGCAAATTTTAGGTAGAATTTCAGCATTGTAGCCTTCAATTGCAGTGCCATTCTTTGCGGTGTAAACAATAGTATTGAGCACCGCCTCTAAACCCTCATTTATCTGGGATTGTAGGTTCTTTGCGTCCAAAAAAGCAGGTCTATTGGGCACCCGAATATCTGCCTTGCCACGACCCCTTTTGGTGCGACCAAAAGCTTTAAACACGCCAGCTTGGCTAACTACTCTCGTACCGTCATTGAGCACCGCAACATTTAGATCAATGTTTGCGAGGGGCAATACGCCTTCATGTGTGCTCTTTAGTTTGCTTTTGATGGATGACGATTTTCGGAAAATAGCGCCAGTCAGATCATCTACCGTTGCATAGATTGGTTCAATCAAATTTGTTTTCTTAGGCATTTGTGAGGTGCGTGTAGGTCAAGCGCTTGTTCAACATTTTTTGAATTGTCTCATCAATGAAATACATGGTGCCCCGAGACGATGTGTTGTGGCGGAATGAAAACGCGTTCACATAACGATGCAAATGCTTAGCGCTCAAAAAATGATAAATTCCATAGTGACCACGCTTCAACAACGCCCAATAGCTCTCTATTCCATTTGTATGAGCTTGATCGCGCACATACTCACCAACAGAGTGATTGACTGTTTTGTGAATGTAGCCATCCTTACTAAGGCCGGAGTATCATCTAAAGTTATCCGTTACGACAACGGAACCTACGTCAACATTTTCCTTGAGGAAGCCTTTGAGCGTGGCACCCGCTACATCTGCAATGCGCTTTGCAGTTACATTGCCATTCTGTTCTCTCATTCCAATGACTGCAATTTTGCCAACAGAACCGCGACCGCGATGTAATTTCAAACTAGCATGTTTATTTTGCTCTTTGCCGCCAACAAAACATTCATCTACCTGAGCGGGCGAGCTTGTGTCACTGTCATTGCTATTGTTTAGCCAAGTTTCACGAATGCGTTGCGCCAAAATCCATGCAGATTTTTGTGTAACGTCCATTTCCCGTGCCATTTGTGTTGACGGAATACCTTTGCGGGCGCTGGTAAGCATGTAGATTGCTAAGAGCCATTTATGCAAAGGTAAACGGGACTCAGCTAACACTGTTCCTGTCCGCACACTGAAATGGTTTCGGCAATCGCGGCAACGATAAGCCACCGGCTTATGATCTTTACACTCAACTACTGACGTGCTGCCACAATGCCCACAGTAAGGCGAGTTACCCCACCGTTTCAATTCAAAGTGTTTTCTTGCCGCAGTCTCATCTGGGAATTTTTGAAAAAAATCATTAGTGCTAATTGTATCTGAGTTGGCCACGACAGGCATCCTTTTTAATAAGGATATAACTAGCCAACAAAAAGAACAATCTCAAATTATTTTTGGCTAGTTAAGTATATAGGTTCCTAAAAATTATGGGCTGCCAGAAGAGTATCTTCTTTAACCTGCAAAATACGGGGTGCCATGCTTGGTTCTTCGCGCCGCGCAACGGCCCAACCAAGATAGGCAAAATCACGCAGGGTGAGAAAGAAATCAATCGATCGCTCGTCCGCTTCAGTGAGGATTCGCTTGGATTTATATCCGGCAATGAGCGCAATTTTCATTGTTTGATAATGCGGCTCGTCACGATTTTTGACCAAAGCCGTTGCCAAATCAAACATCCGAAAACCAAAACCAGCATCATCAAAATCAATGAAACGTGTTTTGCCATTGGCGATTAATATATTTTCGCGCACCAGATCAGCGTGAATAAGTCCATAGTCAGCGCCTTTCGCCGAGAGGAGATCAAGTTTTTCTGCAGCGCGGTCGCGGGCCTGAATAAGCACCTGCCGCTCAGTTGGTGTGAGGCACGTTGCTTCCCAGAATTTCCCCCATGCAGCGGTTTCTCCTAACAGTCCCTCTTTGTCCAAGGCATGGCGCTGAAAACCTTCAGGTGATTTCCATTGATCAGAAGTAAGATGCAGCAGAGCTAAATTGCAACCCAGATCAAAGAAAATGTGTTCTAAACTATCTCTGGAAAATGTCAGCGGCACACTGGATTTGCCAAGCGGCTCACCCTCAATCCACGAAAGGAGATCGAGAATGAAAACTTGGTTTTGGTTGTCCTTGATTTCCGCAAGGAATGATCCATTCATCGTTTGAATTGGCACTGGCACTTGCAAACCGTTGTGCGCCAAATGGGCCATCCATTGCAGTTCAGATTGAATTTCGATGCGGCTGTGATAACCCGGACGGTGTATGCGCAGCGCCGCAAAACCCATTTTGGTTTGAATTCTATAAACTGCATTTTCGCGTTGCATAATAAATTCAGGCGCGCCGATGATGCAGTCCCAAAATTCGAAAGCTTTGTGCGCAATCATTACAAAGCCTGTAAGCACTGTTCGAGAGTGGTGAGCATAAAATCAGCTTCCGCCGTTCCGAATGACAAAGGAGGACGAATTTTCAAAACATTGTAGGCGATGCCGTTTGCCCCCATAAGGACACCCTTTTGACGCATCATATTTACAACACGATCAGCTTCAGCTTTGGCAGGTTTTTTTGTTTTGCGGTCCAACACGAGTTCAGTCCCTATGGCCAGACCAGAACCCCGCACGTCTCCAATAATATCATGTTTTTCTGCTAGTTTTTTTAAACCTTGCCGCATGTAATTTCCTATGATCTCGGCATTTTTTTGCAACTGTTCTTTTTCAATAACATCCAACACGGCATTGGCTGCTGCACATGAAACCGGGTTGCCACCGAAGGTGTTGAAATATCCAAATGCATTGCGAAATGCGCCCATAATATCGAGCGATGTGGCCACCGCCGAAACTGGGTGGCCGTTGCCCATGGGCTTGCCCATCGTCACAATGTGTGGCGAAAACCCCGCTTTTTGATGGCCCCAAAAATGAGTACCAATGCGGCCAAAGCCAGGTTGCACTTCATCTGCAATAATCAAACCGCCTGCTCTGTGCACCGCTGCAATCGCACCATCCAAAAATCCAGTATTTAAATCTGGAAAGCCTTCATTCACAAATGCGGGGCAGATGATCAGGGCAGAGACCCCATGACCAGAGGCGATGAGGGATTGGCAAGACTGCTCCACTTCATCCGCAAAGGCCTTGGCATGCGATACCGCATCGCCACCCGTCGGACGATAACTATCAGGCGCTGTTACATGGCGAATGTGGCCCCCAAAGCCACCAATCGGAGGTTTGATCGTTGACAGCTGCGAAACCGCAGAAGTGTTGCCATGGTAAGTGTGGTTGGAGGCGATGATGCCGGTTTTACCAGTTAGGGCTTGAGCCATACGCAGCGCCACATCATTGGCCTCGCTTCCCGTGCAGACCATAATGGCCGATGTGATGTTGCTGGCAAATGTTGCTGTGAGGCGTTCAACATAATTCAATATGCCTTCATGCAAATAGCGCGTGTGAGTGTTCAGTGTGGCGGCCTGTTTGCAAATCGCCTCCACTACATGCGGGTGACAATGGCCCACATGGGGAACATTGTTGTAGCAATCTAAATATTTACGACCATCAGCATCATAAACCCAAACACCTTCACCGCGCACAAGCTGCACGGGCTCATCGTAAAACACCTTCACATTGGGGCCAAGCAGGCGCTCACGACGTTTGAGAAGTTCAGAATTTGTAGTCACGCGGAAAGTCCTTCATCAAATGCGGAGAGAATGCGAGTTACATCTTTTGTGGTGATAATCAGCGGCGCTGAAAGAATAATATTTGGTCCAGAAGTTCGCACCATAACACCTGCGTTATAGTCCATATCTTGAATTTTCTGCACGGCCTCTTTGGCGGGGCAGATTTTTTCTCAGCGTCAGACACAAGTTCAAGTGCGCACGTCAAACCATTGCCACGGACATACCCACCGCGAACGGCAGCATTATCTTTAACATTGAGATGTTTGGGTTCAGCCAGTGTTGCCAGCGCTGCGGCTGCACCCACCGGATGGCCAGAATAGGTATAACCATGGCCACTAGAAGCCAGCGGTGATTTTGAAGTTTCAAAAGCTTCTGTCATTTTTTATGAATCATCAGTGCGCCAAAAAGATAATAGGCATTGGTGATGGCTTTGGCCAAGCCCATCATATCAGGCTTTACATTCCATAGTCGAGATCCTGACCATGCACCAGTGCGACCAAAAACAGTGATCACTTCATCGGCAATCATCAGAATGCCGTGCCTATAACAAATTCCGCGCATGAGTGGCATGAAGTTTTCATGAGGAACAATCACGCCGCCTGCACCAGCACTGGCTCCAGGATGAAAGCCCCAATTGTATCGGCGTCTTGAAAAGCAATTTCATTTTCAAATAGGGCAGTGATTTTTGAGCGATCACCGCACCATCTTTGGTGCCGCACCACTGACTGCAGTGGCCGGTGTCGTGCTCATCAATATGTTGCTGGGCAATGGTGCTGGTATTGTGGGCTCGTTTTTGCTTGCAACTGTTATCCTGTTAGTTTTTGCAATAGGCTACGTTGCAAGGGCGCGCCATGTTTCAAGTGCTGGCGGATTTTATGCTCGGGTCGCACGTGGTCTTGGGGGCAAAGTTGGCGGGGCAGCACATTCGCATCAATTGGATTGAATTTACCATGCTGGGTCTGGAGCTTCGTTGGCGCGCCGAATTTTCCAGCAGCCGCCAGCATGTCTGGCTATTGCTTTGAACACAGCAGCGCCACTACAGCAGCGCCAGATAAGCTCTCCCAAGTCCTTGATGAACTGGAAGCCGAGAAAGCATTACGAGAGGCCATCGGCGAAACGCTGGTGGACAAGCAAATATTTATGAAGCGTGCTGAAGTGAAGAAAACAGCAAAATTCGAAGGCGAAACTTTGCGAGATTTCTATATCACCTATATTGAGGCAATAAAAATAATTAGTAGCGTGCCACCATTTGGTATCCACGTGCAAAATAGAAACGCACATAAGTGACTGGAGTTTCAGCCAGCCAAGTGGTTCGCTCAGCCAGAAATGATGGCTCGCCGATGATGGTCTTTAGATGTTTGGCTACTGTCGCAACCGTGGTGCTTGCTGAAAATCGAACTTCAGCATTGGTGTAAGGCACTTCGCTGACCAACCATTCATTGGGGCTGATTTTTGAAAAGTCGGCATCACTGGCGCGTTGCACCGCAGCCAGATTGATCCAGCGATCTTCGAATTGATAGGGCGCGCCATCGGCATAATGCAGGCATTGCACGTGCCTTACTTGCGCATTTTCAATAAGATTCAAACGTGCCCGCAACCAGCGTGGCGCTTTGGGCAAACTGCTTGATTTTAGTTCATAATGATATGTTGCGCCCTTGGATTCGATTTCAGTACGGATCAAAGGAATTTCAAATGTGATTTGCCTCACAGGCGCGAGTTTAACGCGGCTGCCGCCTTTGCGACGGCGTTCAATGATACCGTCATCTGAAAGCTCTTGCATGGCGCGATTGACAGTCGCACGGGCGCAACCAAATTCGCCAGCAAGTTCTATTTCGCCAGGCAATAGAGTTCCCGGGCCCCATTCATTGTTGCGGATGCGCCGGAAGACTTCGCGCTTTATATCACGATAGCCCAATCTCTCCGTCATATCGATTCTACTAATTGAGCGACAGCACTACGATAATTTTTGATGATGCGGTCGCGGTCAATGTGGTGGCCGCCTCTCACGCTATGCCGTCCGGCGGACCAGAGGTCGGTGACGACAGAATCCTTTGCAGCAAAAATTAGTCCATCCAAAATTTGTTCTGATGTCAAAACACAAAGAGCAGGTGAAGTGCTGTCGATGGCGACAAGATCGGCCCACCGACCGACGCTAATGTCACCAGCATTGCGGCCCAGAGCCTGTGCACCCCCGCGCGCGGCGCCAGTATAGAGAGTATGGCCAATCGAGCCTTCCCCCACCACCATGACATTGCGGGCCACATCGCGCAGGCGTTGGGAATATTCGAGCGTGCGCAATTCTTCGGTGAGAGAGATGTTCACATTGGAATCGGAACCCACCCCGAATGCGCCTTCTGCTTTGAGATAAGCTGGACCGTTGAACGGACCATCACCGAGATTAGATTCTGTAATTGGGCAGAGACCTGCGACGGCCCCCGATTTAGCCATGCGTATGGTTTCATTTTCCGTCATATGTGTGGCGTGGATGAGGCACCAGTTGGAATTCACATTGGCATTTGCCAACAACCATTCGACAGGTCGTGCACCCAACCACGCTTTAATGTCATCGACTTCTTTTGGTTGTTCGGCGATGTGGATGTGGACTGGTCCGTTTTTGTGCCACGCCAAAACATTTGCTAAATTGACCGCAGTGGTTGCTCGCAGCGAATGTGGCGCAATGCCCATCTGGGCATCAGACGGAAGCTGGGCCAAGCCAAAACGCGCTTGGTCAACAAGTTTTATAAATTGGTCAACTGAATTTCCAAACCGCAATTGCCCTTGCGATAGTGCTGCCTCGCCTGCACCACCATAGGTGTAAAGAACGGGCAGATGGGTGAGGCCAATGCCCGTTGTGGCAGCAGCTGAAAAAATGCGGTTCGACAATTCTGCTCCATCTGCAAATGGTGCTCCGCCTTTCTGATGGTGCACGTAGTGAAATTCGCCCACCGCTGCATAGCCTGCCTCTTGCATTTCCATGAACACAAGTGCGGCAATCGCCTCCATTTGTTCTGGAGTAATGCGGTTCACAAAGCGATACATGAGTTCACGCCAGGTCCAGAAACTATCGCGGCCAGCGGCGCGAAATTCCGTCATGCCGGCCATGGCGCGTTGAAAACTGTGGCTGTGGAGATTTGAAAGGGCGGGCAGTAGCGTGTCAACAATTACGTCAGTTGATTGCGCTTTGGCCTTGGCAGCAACGGATGTGATCACGCCAGCTTCAATGCCGAGGCGCACGTTTTTTGCCCATCCTGACTGTAACAATGCTCTTTTAGCGAAAATCAAAACGGTGCATTTCCTTTTTATGTATAGACATAATAATCGTTAGCGGCTAAGAAGCAAGTGCAGATTGAACTCAGGCGTGCCCGTGCAAAAACAGCTTTTAACCAATATCCGTGTTGCAACCATGAGCCATGGCTATAACCTGATTGATAAGGCTGCCATTGCTGTGAAATATGGCCGCATTGCTTGGGTGGGTGCCGAGGCGGATGTGCCAGCTGCTTTTTCAGGTTTTAAGAGAACACCCGGCGATGGACGTTTGGTGACGCCGGGGTTGATCGACTGCCACACCCATGTGGTGTTTGGCGGCAACCGCGCGGCGGAATTTGAAATGCGGCTGAAGGGTGCAACTTATGAAGAGGTGGCGCGGGCGGGCGGTGGTATAATCTCTACCGTCAAAGCGACGCGCATAGCTAGCGAAGCAGAATTGATTGCATCAGCCCTGCCGCGTGTTGATGCGATGCTGGCTGAAGGTGTTTGCGTGCTGGAAGTAAAGTCGGGTTATGGCTTGGATACGGATACCGAGTTGCGCATGTTGCGGGCAGCGCGTGGCATGGCAAAGATACGGCCTGTTCGCATCGTTACAAGTTTTCTCGGTGCTCATGCTATTCCTCCCGAATTTAAGGACCGTGCTGACGCTTATATTGATGAGGTGTGCATTCCGGCTTTGCGTGCGGCCCATGCTGAAGGCTTGGTTGATGCTGTTGATGGGTTTTGTGAAGGTATTGCCTTTTCGCCCGCCCAAATTGCGCGCGTGTTTGATGTGGCCAAGGCTTTGAACATTCCAGTGAAACTTCATGCTGAACAGCTCTCAAATTTGGGAGGCGCAAAGCTTGCCGCAACTTATGGTGCTTTGTCGGCTGATCATATTGAATATCTAGATGAGGAGGGGGTTGCAGCGCTTGCTAAGTCTGGCACCACGGCTGTCATTCTGCCTGGCGCATTTTATACGCTGCGTGAAAAACAAGTGCCGCCGATTGAATTCTTGCGCAAACACAATGTCCCTATGGCGGTTTCAACCGACTGTAATCCAGGTTCATCACCGATGACATCGCTGCTGCTCGCCATGAATATGGCTTGCACCTTATTTCGAATGACTCCGGAAGAGGCGCTGTGTGGCGTGACGGTGAATGCGGCGCGGGCCCTTGGCTTGAAAGATTGCGGCAGTGTCGCAGTTGGTAAGCACGCTGATCTTGCCATTTGGAATATCGAACACCCGGCCGAACTTGCGTATCGCATCGGCTTCAACCCACTTCACTTGAGATTATTTGGAAGTTCATTGTGATTACACTCACCCCCAACCACGTGACCCTTGCAGATCTCGAACTTATATATTGGGAGGAGCTTGCTGTTAAGCTGCATGTATCTTGCCACCCTGCCATGGCCGCTGCGCAAGCTAAGATTGCAGCTGCGGCAGCGGGCAGTGTGGCAGTTTACGGCGTGAATACCGGCTTTGGAAAATTGGCCAGTGTGAAGATTGCAGCCAAAGACACAGCAACCTTGCAACGCAATTTAATCTTGTCGCATTGCTGCGGCGTGGGGGCCGCGATTCCGCGCCGCCATGCACGCTTGATGATGGCGCTGAAACTTTTAAGTTTAGGGCGCGGTGCATCAGGCGTGCGGCTGGAACTGGTGGCGTTGATCGAAGCCATGTTGGCCAAAGGGGTGACACCCGTAATCCCCGCGCAGGGCTCCGTTGGGGCATCGGGTGATCTGGCCCCGCTTGCCCATATGGCTGCGGTGATGATGGGATATGGCGAAGCTGAATATGAAGGCCAAGTTTGGCCGGGAGCTGAGGCACTGGCGAAAGCGGGACTAGAGCCTATTGAGCTTGGGGCCAAGGAAGGCCTAGCGCTGATCAATGGCACCCAATTCAGCACGGCCTTTGCGCTTGCCGGATTGTTTGGAGCATGGCGGGCCGCGCAAACTTCGTTGATTACGTCGGCGCTCTCAACTGATGCGATCATGGGTTCCACCGCACCCTTACAACCTGAAATTCATAAGTTGCGGGGACATGCGGGTCAGATTGCTGCGGCGAGTTGCATGTCTGATTTGCTTTCTGGCTCTGAAATTCGAGCCAGTCATTTGGTGGATGATGCGCGTGTGCAAGATCCTTATTGCATTCGCTGCCAGCCGCAAGTGACCGGTGCGGCGATGGATGTTTTGCGCATGGCAGCACGCACATTAGAGATTGAAGCCAATGCTGCAACTGATAACCCTTTGGTGTTGGTTGGTGTGGACATGATTGTCTCCGGCGGTAATTTTCACGCCGAGCCGGTGGGCTTTGCGGCGGATATGATTGCACTGGCTGTGGCCGAGATTGGGGCCATTGCGCAGCGCCGCGTGGCGCTCATTGTGGATCCGGTTTTAAGTTTCAAGTTGCCGCCATTCCTCACACCCAACCCCGGCTTGAATTCAGGCTACATGATCGCAGAAGTGACCACCGCAGCTTTGATGAGTGAGAATAAACATCTTGCAAACCCGTGTGTGACGGATAGCACACCGACCAGCGCCAATCAGGAAGATCACGTGAGCATGGCCGCCCATGGGGCACGGCGATTGGGGCCGATGGTCGACAATCTAAACCATATTCTCGGTGTTGAACTGCTCTGTGCGGCGCAAGGCATTGAGTTTCGTGCGCCCCTTAAAACCAGCGCGGCGCTATCGCGTGTTATTACAAGACTGCGCCGAGATGTGTTGTCACTCGGTGAAGACCGCTATTTGGCACCCGATCTCGAACGCGCCGCCATACTTGTGGCCTCAGGCGAAATTACTCGTGCTGCAGAAACAAAACTCCCCAATGTGGAATCGTAACATGAATAATCCCCGCCATAATATCCGCGACGTCTATCCAGCCACCGGGACAACAATCACTGCCAAGAGTTGGCTCACCGAAGCGCCCATGCGCATGCTGATGAATAACCTTCATCCGGACGTGGCAGAAAATCCGCATGAGCTGGTGGTCTACGGTGGAATTGGCCGTGCTGCCCGCACATGGAAGGATTTTGATCAGATCGTTGCCAGCTTGAAAGACCTTGAAGAGGATGAAACTTTAGTTGTGCAATCTGGTCGGCCTGTGGCCGTCGTGCGCACGCATGTGGATGCGCCACGGGTGTTGATTGCCAATTCCAATCTGGTGCCGCATTGGGCCACGTGGGATCACTTCAACGAGCTCGATAAAAAGGGCCTGATGATGTATGGTCAGATGACTGCCGGTTCGTGGATTTATATTGGCACTCAAGGTATTGTACAGGGCACCTATGAAACTTTCGCCGAAGCTGGCCGCCAACATTATGATGGCAGCTTTAAGGGCAAATGGATTCTCACAGGTGGCCTTGGTGGCATGGGAGGTGCGCAACCGCTGGCCGCTGTGATGGCGGGCGCATGTTGCCTTGCCGTTGAGTGTGATGAAACCCGCATCGATTTTCGTATTCGTACCCGTTATGTGGATGCCAAAGCCAAGACGCTGGATGAAGCGCTGGCGTTGATTGCGGAATGGACTTCAATGGGTGAAGCGAAATCCGTTGGTCTTCTCGGCAATGCGGCTGACGTGTTTCCGGAATTGGTGAAACGCATGAAGGCGGGTGGTGCGCGGCCAGACATAGTGACTGATCAAACTTCTGCGCATGATCCGCTCAATGGTTATTTGCCACAAGGCTGGTCAGTGGCTGAAGCGAAAGCCAAACGTGAGTGTGACCCCAAGGCGGTTGAACGGGCCGCCCGGGCTTCGATGCGCACGCATGTGGCAGCCATGGTGGATTTTTGGAATGCAGGCGTGCCGACGCTGGATTATGGCAATAACATTCGCCAAGTGGCCAAGGACGAAGGCTTGGAAAATGCCTTTGCGTTCCCAGGATTTGTGCCCGCCTATATTCGCCCGCTGTTCTGCAAAGGCATTGGGCCGTTCCGTTGGGTGGCACTTTCTGGTGATCCAGAAGATATTTATAAAACTGATGCCGCAATGAAAAAGCTGTTCCCCGAAAATGCGCATCTGCATCGGTGGCTCGATATGGCGGCAGAGCGGATCGCCTTCCAAGGTTTACCCGCGCGCATTTGCTGGATTGGGTTGGGGGATCGTCACCGCGCAGGTTTGATGTTTAATGAGATGGTGAAATCTGGCGAGTTGAAAGCGCCGATTGTGATTGGTCGGGATCATCTCGATGCGGGGTCAGTGGCTTCACCGAACCGTGAAACTGAAAGTATGAAAGATGGTTCTGATGCAGTGTCGGATTGGCCGTTGCTGAATGCGCTGGTGAACACAGCTTCTGGTGCCACGTGGGTTTCGTTGCATCATGGCGGTGGCGTTGGCATGGGTTTCTCGCAACATTCCGGCGTGGTCATTGTTGCCGATGGCACGGATGCGGCTGCCAAACGCATTGAGCGGGTGTTATGGAACGATCCAGCATCAGGCGTGTGGCGTCATGCCGATGCAGGTTACGAAACCGCTATTGAGTGTGCCAAAGAACAGGGCTTGCGATTGCCGACGATCCTTGGAAATTGAACCATTACTATTCGTGTAGATTTTTAAGGCTGACCAGCGGTTCCAGATTGCTGAGGTTGCTGAGCACGTCGAACATAAAACTCCTCAACGTGGATTGTAAATCTTCAGTCAGACCTTGGGCTTCTCCCAGCATGAAACTGCGCAGCGAAAAGCGTTTGTCACTAATGGCAAAGGCCAAGGCTTGGGGCAGGGCCGGGATGAATAATGCACCATCTTGCCTTGGCCAATTGGAACCGATGTGTTCATTGATGACGGGAACGAAGAGATCAATCCCGGCGAGATGTTCATGGGCATGGGCGGCTTTGAGCGACGGTGCCGAACGGTCGACCATATAAAACAAGAAAATTCTAAATCCGGCTTTTTTGGTTTCGGCAAAGAAATCGAGTTCGCTTGCGGCTTTGAAAAAACCTTCAGTGTGTCGGGCTGGCAGATCGACAACATAATCGCGGCCTGGGGAGGCCAATATCGTGTCGAATAGTTTCATCTGGCCTTGCATCTGCGCAAAATCTGCCAGTGCTGTGCGGCCGGGAAAAAAATTGCGCAACGGACCATCGGGCGCATCGGTGTCGATCATAAAAGGATCGCGGCCATCCAGCATCAAATAATCAGCCAACAATCGCGCTAGCATGGTTTTGCCGTTGCGGTGTTGGTCTGACGCTGTAATGTAAACCGTGGGCGTGTAAGCCACGGGAGAATTTATCCTTAAACTAAAGTTGGCGCACGGCCGCCTGATGTGATGTCTTGCAGCATTTGCACGCGCTGGAACTCATCATCAATTTCAGAGCACCACTTTTTCACATAGCCGCGCAACACAAATGAAAATTTTCCTTGGTTGCCATCAGCGGATTTGTTGTCGATGAAATCCTTAAATGTCACGCCAGCTACATCCACTTGCTCGTAAGCCATTTCATTGAGCTTGGGGATGTTGATTTCGTGGGCTTTGGGAATGGCAGAGAAATATTTGCGGTGGGTGACTTCATCCCATTCAAAGAAATTGGTTTCGTTGATGGAGTTGCGCCCCACCACATATTGAATGCCTTGCAGATATTTAGCGATCTCACCGATTTCATCGAGCGACGCTATTGATGGGCCAACCACATGCATGAGGCCCATGTTGAACACACCACTGCGAGCGGCTTCAAGAACGCCGATGCGTTCAAAAAGATCAAGCGCAAAAGAAAGATTACCAGCTTTCAGATCAACAACAGTGACGGGCACATTGGCTGATTCCATGGTGTCTAAAATGCGCATTTGATGTGCGACATTGCCGAGGTCTACTACTTCTGCGACAGTGGGGTAGAAACGCTTCAATGAACCACGAGGATTTTCGGTGTCGAAAGCGCGGGTCAACACATTTTTGCGCGCGAAATAATCGAGCAAGGCCCGCGAAATGGTGGTTTTTCCGACGCCGCCCTTGTCTGCGCCGACGAGAATGAGTGTTGGTTTCATAATTTGCCCTCTGAAATGTTTCGCCTAAGATTTGGCCATCCGCACCGCTCTTAACATGGGACTTTTAGTTAGTACACTGTTTCACAGTGTGGCTTTTGCTAAAGTTGCAAAGGCACTGTATTAAAGATCACAGAGGGTAGGCAATGCTATTTAGTCTCAGTTTTTATATTCATTTTATTTTGAGTTTTGTGGGATTCTTGTTTCTTGGCATCTATCTATGCCGTGGTTCGTGGCGCAATGTGGTTCGTGCACCTTTGGCTTTGGGCATCACTATTATTGCGGGTTCGCATCTTGGTGCGCCAAAGAGTTGGATTTTGATAGTCGTCTACGCGGCAATTTTTGGTGGGTTTTTCATAAGAGCAAGCATGCAAATTCGTAGTAATAGTTTTACTCCCTCTGTCGTTCGTGAAGGTCATAATGTGTTTTCGCTTCTTGTAGGTGCCGCACTCTTTGCGCTTACAGTGCAGCTGCATTCCGCCCTTTTCGGTGTTCCGGTTTTTCAATTGGTGAAATGATATGTCCGTCCATCCAGCACAAAAACGTATAAGCGCTCCTGATATTCGAGCCCGCAAAGGCGGGGAGCCGATTGTTTCGCTTACCGCTTATCACGCGCACACAGCGGCGATTGCCGACAAATATGTAGACTTCTTGCTGGTGGGAGATTCACTGGGCATGGTGATGCACGGGTTTGAAACCACGCTGCCAGTGCCGCTGGAACTAATGATCATGCATGGTCGTGCGGTGACACGCGGTGCAAAGCGGGCGCTGGTGGTTGTGGATATGCCGTTCGGCTCCTACGAGGAAAGTCCAGCCCAGGCGTTTCGCAATGCGGCGCGGGTGATTAAAGAAACTGAATGCGGGGCCATCAAAATTGAAGGGGGGGCGCGCATGGCCGAGACGATCAAGTTTCTTTCGGAGCGTGGCATTCCGGTGATGGCGCATATTGGTCTTACTCCGCAGTCCATCAATGTGTTTGGCGGCTTTAAGACTCAAGGCCGCGAACATGCGCAATGGCAGGCGATTGAGAATGATGCGCGCGCAGTTTCTGAAGCTGGCGCGTTTTCGGTGGTGCTGGAAGCTGTGGCAGAAGCGCTGGCTGTAAAAATTACCAAGTCGATTGATATTCCCACCATTGGCATTGGTGCATCAGCGGCCTGTGATGGCCAGATTTTGGTGATGGAAGATATGCTGGGCCTGACGCCAAAGGTGCCCCGCTTTGTGAAAGCGTTTGGCAAGGTTGCTGAGGCGATTGAAGGGGCTATCAGCCTTTATGCCGAGGATGTGCGTTCGCGCAAATTTCCGGCTGCCGAAAATACTTATGAGATGAAGGATTAGCTTCACCATAATTCTGTCACCTCCTCAGTTATGATGCCGCTCATGAATCGTCGCAAATTTATGGCTGTCGCTGCCGCCACTATTGTCGTTCCACGTTTGAGTGTGGCACAGGAAGATGCTGGATATACAATTCTCACTGCAGAAAAATCATACATGCAAGTGTTGGGTGCGGGCTCGGCTAAAACTCCAACGTGGCGGTTTTTGAAAGACAAGCCCGTGGCGGTGCTCCGAGCCAGACAGGGCCAGGAATTTCGCGGGCGGTTTATTAATAGTCTCGACCAAGAGGTTTGGTTGCATTGGTTTGGGGTGCGCGGTGCCGCAGAAGCCATGACTGTGAATGCGTTGCCCGGCGAGGACAACGCAGTTGAGATTTCGTTCACGCCTCCCGATGCGGGCACCTTTTGGTTTGGGCCGATGACCCATGCTTCGGAACAGCGCGACATGGGGCTTTATGGATTGTTGATTGTTGAAGAAGCACAAGCCCAAGAATTTGTTGATGTGCCGCTGATCATTGATGATTGGATGATTGACGATTTAGGACAGCCCAAAGGCAAGTTTGGGGATTTGAATGCCGCCATTGGCGAAGGCCGCATGGGCAATTGGTTCACGCTGAATGGAGGCTATAAAACCCACGTGCCCGTTGACCGTGCGCGGCCAGCGCGGCTGCGCTTGCTGAATGCCGCCAATGTGCGGCAGATGAATGTGTTGTTCAAAGGCGCTGATGTTTATGTGATCGCTTTAGACGGGCAACCGGTGCCGCCGAAAGCGTTAGGGCAGGAAGCTTTAAAACTGGTGCCGGGCCAACGTGCTGATTTGTTGCTCACCGACATGAAGTTGCAAGTGGTAGTGGCTCTCGACTTGTTTGAAGATATTGTGGAGATTGGTTATCTCGATGGCGTGGGGGAGGTTGTGCCGCATGAGTTGCCCGACAATTTCACTTTGCCAGCTAACCCGATTTCACATTTAGGAGACCTTTCCGTCGCGCGGCAAATTTCCATCAGCATTGCTGGCGGGGCGAAGGGGGGACTCAAATCTGCTAAGGTGGGGGACGTTGAACTTGACATGCGAGGGCTTTTGGAAAAGGGCTTAGCTTGGGCTTTTAATGGCATAGCGGGAGTTGGTGGGCCCGCGTTGTTTGAAGCCAAGAAAGGTGAAACGCTGATTTTGGTGATTGATAACACCACCTCATTTCCGCAACCCTTGCACATTCATGGCCATGTTTGGCAAATGATTGAGGCTGACGGCCAGGCCGCTGAAAACCAGCCTTGGCGCGACACAGCGGTGGTGCCTGGCCTTTCCAAAATCAAGCTTGCCATGGTTGCCGATAATGTGGGTTTATGGGTTTTGCAAAGTTTGGTGGCTGAGCGGGTGGATGCTGGATTGCTAGGAGCTTTTCGGGTAACTGACACAGCATCTTGAAATGCCTTGATTTGGCCTCTGGCCTGCTTTACGGCCTGTTTTAAGAAATACGGAGAGCCAATGTGTCTGACACTGATGAGTCAATTTTCCGGGAGGTGGACGATGAAGTTCGCACGGAAGAATATAAGAAAATATGGGATCGCTACGGCAAGTATTTCACGGGCGTAGCGATTGTTGTTGTTGCTGCGGTTGCGGGTTTCCAAGGCTGGAAATATTATCAGGTGAAGCAATCGGAAGATGCTGGCGTGATTTATGCTGATGCTGTGAAGAAAGCAGCTGATGGCAAGGCAGAGGATGCGATGGCCGCTTTTGCCGCTGTCAATCATGTGGGTTACACACAGCTTGCAAAATTGCAGGAAGCTAAATTGATGGCTGATAAGGGCGATGCGGAAAAAGCGGTTGCTGCCTATGATGCCTTTGCTGCAGATCCGACGAATGATCCGGCTCTCGCTGATCTGGCGCGTATTCGTGCGGGCTATATGTTGGTGGACACAAAGTCTCCTGATGAGCTTTTGTTGCGTCTTGGCCGCTTTGATAAGGACGGCCAAGTGTGGCGCAACCAAACACGCGAGATTTTTGGCCTCTCGGCCTATCGCATTAAAAATTATACGACAGCTGATCGTTATATGCGTGCCATTTATGATGATGCCGAAGCTCCAGCTGCCATGCGCCAACGCGCACAGTTGATGGTTCAACTTATCGCACCGAATTTGCCGACAAAATGAGAAGTGAATGATGATGAGGCAATTGGTATTGATAATTTCGCTGGCGGCGATGGTTGGGCTTGGTGGTTGCGCCTCAATTAAAAAAATGACGGGCCAAACCAATGATAAGATTCTCCCCGGTCAGCGCGAAGATGTTTTGGCCCCTGACCAGCAGACGGCGCGGGACCCTATCGTGACTGGACAACAGCCAAAGCCCTGTGATTCCAAAAACACCAAATGTCCGGCTGATATTATTCAATGACAGTGACAATAGCCATTCTTGGGCGGCCGAATGTTGGAAAATCCACGCTGTTCAATCGATTGATTGGGCAGAAGATTGCGCTTGTTGATGACCAGCCAGGAGTGACGCGTGATCGACGCCTCGGAGCGGCGCGTCTTGGTGATTTGGAATTTGATGTGTTTGACACAGCAGGTTTGGATGATGCCAAGAAGGGTTCACTTGAAGCCCGCATGAGTGCGCAAGCGGAAGAAGCCGCGCGTTTAGCGGATCATATTTTCTTTGTGATTGATGCTCGCGCTGGCGTGACGCCGATTGATGAGAAATTTGCCGAACGAATTCGTAAGCTTGGGAAGCCTGTTACAGTGCTTGCTAATAAAGCCGAGACCCGCGCGGTGGCCAATTCAGTTGGTGAGGCATTCCGCTTGGGCTTTGGCCAGCCGCTGCCGATTTCCGGCGAACACGGCGAAGGCATGGAGCACATTTATGATGTGGTGCGGCCTTATATCGATGCTGATGCCGAGCGCACAAAAATTGAAGAAGAAGAGGACGAAGATTTTGTGCCCGCTCCATTTGATCCTGAGTATGAAGGGCCAGATCAGCCTGAGCGCAAATTACGCTTAGCCATTATCGGCCAGCCCAATGCAGGCAAATCAACTTTGGTGAACACCATGTTGGGCGAGGACCGGATGCTCACCGGGCCTGAGGCTGGCATTACACGCGATGCCATTTCAAGCGATTGGAAATGGAAAGACCGTGAGATTAAGCTGTGGGACACGGCAGGCATTCGTCGCAAAGGCAAAGTGAAAGAGAAGCTGGAAAAGCTTTCCGTCACCGATGCCATGCGGGCTATTCGTTATGCTGATTGTGTTGTGGTTCTGGTGGATGCCGCGGCTCATATCGAAAAGCAAGATTTGACTCTTTGCGATCTCGTAGCCCGTGAAGGCCGCTCAATTGTGCTCGCTTTGAGCAAGTGGGATTTGGTTGAAGACAAGCAAGCCGCCATGGCCAAAGTGAACGATATTATGGAAGATATTCTGCCGGATATTCGCGGGCTTCCCATTGTCACGCTTTCGGCCAAGCAAGGGCGCGGAATTGATAAAATGATGCAAGCAGTAATCGACATGGACAAGAAATGGAACCAACGGGTTTCAACGTCCAGAATCAATCGCTGGCTCGAAGGTGCGGTGCGCAAGAACCCTCCGCCAGCACCAACCGGGCGCCGCATTAAAATTCGCTATGGCACCCAAGCCAATGCTCGGCCACCAACATTTGCGCTGTTTGGCAATCAGCTCGATAAATTGCCCAGAACTTATGTGCGCTATTTGATGAATTGTTTGCGGGCTGATTTCAAATTAGAAGGTGTGCCGATCAGGTTCAGCTTGCGCGGGGGTACCAACCCTTATGACAAAGATAAATAGGCTATTAAATTAAATCCCTATAATAGAAAATAATACTTGACAGCGTACGGTCGACCGGTTACTTTCACGATACTCCAGAATTGGGTTCTGAATTTTTACAACCGCTCCAACAAGTCTTGCAAGCTCACGAAGACGACGTTGGATGGGTGGTTTTTTGACACAGTTCAGCTGTGAAAATTATAGTGAAGTTTTCTTATAAAGCCCCGTAGCGGCATATTTAAACACGGCACCATTCTCTACAAACTCATCCCCACACATCTGCACCATCTGGGCGGCCACGTCATCGGCAGTTTGCAAAGTCATGGGGTCTTCGCCGGGCATGGCGAGGCTCCGCATTTTTGTTCTCGTGGGGCCGGGGCTGAAGAGGTTGACACGCACAGTTGTGGTGTCCATTTCAGCGGCATAGGTTTTGACCATGGCTTCTAGTGCTGCTTTAGAAATGGAGTAGCCGCCCCAATAAGCTGGTGCGGATTGGGCGGCACCGGAGGTGACGAATACGGCGCGGCCATGCGGGGCGAGGCGCAGCAATGGGTCCATGGAGCGGAGCAGGCGATAGTTCGCGGTCACGTTGACGGCCATCACTTCATCAAATGTTTTGGGATCAAGGTGTGGCACAGGTGTGAGCTTGCCAAGCACGCCTGCATTGCCGATGAGAATATCAAGTTTTTTCCAGCGCTCAAATATGGCCGCCCCCAGACGATCAATGCCGGAATAATCGATAATGTCCATGGGAACTAAAGTGGCGGTGGAACCTGCAGCTTTAATTTCATCATCCAACTCTTCCAGCCCGCCTTGGGTGCGCGCTGTGGCGATGATGTGGGCACCTTGCTTGGCCAAGTGCAATGCAATTGAACGACCGAGGCCACGTGATGCCCCCGTGACGAGGGCGATTTTTCCGCTCAACATTGTCATTGAGAAAGGGACCTCATCCGGCCTTCGGCCACCTTCTCCAAAGAAGAAGGGTAGAAGTTTTGCAAGTCCCAATCAGACTTCAGGCTTCTCCATTGGAGAAGCTGTCGTAACGCGATTGATGAGGTCTCTTTGAAAGTCAAACTCAACCCGCTTCAGCCAGAAGTGACAGCTGTTGCTTGGAGCTTTCGCCGCTCAAATCGGTTAAGTGCGTGGGGTAATCTCCCGTGAAGCAATGATCGGTGAATTGCGGGTTCACATTATCGCGGGCTTCATAGCCAGCGGCTTTGTAAATGCCATCCACTGAAATGAAGGCCAGTGAATCGACGCCGATGAATTTGCGCATTTCTTCCAAGGTATGGGTGGCGGCCAGCAGGGACTTTTGCTCTGGCGTGTCGATGCCATAATAATCGGGGAATTTAATCGGCGGGCTGGCGATGCGCATGTGCACTTCTTTGGCACCGGCTTCACGCATCATCTGCACAATCTTAATCGAGGTGGTGCCGCGCACCACAGAGTCATCCAGCAACACAATGCGCTTGCCCGATACGACTGCGCGGTTGGCATTGTGTTTCAGCTTCACACCCAAAGAACGGATGTGTTGGGTGGGTTCAATGAAGGTGCGGCCCACATAATGATTGCGGATGATTCCAAGTTCAAACGGAAGGCCCAAGGCTTGCGCATAACCCAGTGCTGCAGGCACGCCTGAATCAGGAATAGGCACAATCACATCAGCATCGCACGGTGCTTCTAATGCCAGCTGCTTACCAGTTGCTTTGCGCACGTCATAAACCGAGCGGCCACCGAGAAACGAGTCTGGGCGGGAGAAATAAATGTATTCGAAAATGCAAGGGCGGGCTTGTTGGCGCGGGAAGGGATGATGCGATTCAATGCCATCTTCGGAAATGACAATGACTTCACCATTCTCAACTTCACGCACAAATTTTGCGCCGATAATATCGAGTGCACAGGTTTCGGAGCAGAGAATATATGCGCCATTCAATTGGCCCAACATCAGCGGGCGAATGCCGAGTGGATCGCGCGCGCCGATGAGTTTTTTGTTGGTCAGAGACACCAAAGCATAGGCACCTTCGAGGCTGCGCAACGCATCAATGTAGCGTTCAATGAGGCGGATTTTTTTGGAGCGGGCAACGAGATGGAGAATGGCTTCGGTGTCCGACGTGGATTGATAAATGGCACCTTGGGCAATCAAATCTTTGCGCAGTGTGAGGCCATTGGTGAGATTGCCATTGTGGCAAACAGCAATGCCGCCCGCAGCCAGTTCCGCAAAGAGGGGCTGCACATTGCGCAAAATGGTTTCGCCAGTTGTAGAATAGCGCACGTGGCCCAAAGCCATGTTGCCCTTCAATCGGTTTATGACTTTTTCCGATGAGAAGTGATCACCGACCAAGCCCATGCGGCGTTCGGAATTAAAACGATCCCCATCGAAAGTCACGATGCCTGCTGCTTCTTGGCCGCGATGCTGAAGCGCATGGAGGCCAAGTGCCGTGAGAGCTGCGGCATCAGGATGGCCGAATATGCCGAAGACACCGCATTCTTCGCGCAGGGTATCGCCGTCCATGTCAAAATCAAGCATTTCGAAATCATGTGTCATTATTGCGAGGTGCCTTGGCCAAAAGCCGGAACGTCGGTTTTTTGATCGGTGCCTTGAATGAGGTTGTCGAGGCCCTTGGTTTGGCCCTTGGTGTAATTCGGTTGTGTGGTGTCGGTTTTTACAGCGGGGGTGGCGGGGTTGGCGATTTGGGCGCTGTTCTGCAAAGTTTGTGCGATGTCTGGCGGCATGAAGCCCAACATCATGTTGCCGACTGTGCGCACCACGGGAAGGGACACGGCATTGCGCACCCAATCTTCTTGGCGATCAACCGGCAGCAACCATCCATAAAACAAATAGGCGATCGAAACCAACACGAGGCCGCGCGCCAGACCGTAGAAAAAGCCCAGTGTGCGATCAAATGCGCCGACCCGGCTGTCGACCACACGATCAGAGATTTTGACACTGATGACTGAGACAATAATCAGAACTAAGATAAATACAACCGCCGCCACGATGACTTGGGCGACAACTGGTTTGGTGGGGTCCACATGGGGGGCTACAAGATCGAGCAGGGGTTTTTGCTTGCTGGCGAAGAAGGCGGCACCGGCAGCCAAGCCCCAGGCGACTAGGGAGAGCACTTCACGGGTGAGCCCACGGGCCAATGCGAGGAGGCCAGATACAGCCATGATGCCGAACAGTATGAAATCAAGCAGTTGAAATGACATGTATGGGTTTCCAGAATCTGGCCAAAGTTGTACCCTCTATATAAAACTATCGAGCTGGGGGCTAGCAGTGAATTTAAGCTATCCGCCTCAGACCTTTCGACCTTGAGGCAACCCAAGCCACTAAATCGGCCACTGTGCTCACTTGCTTGGCGTTTAGCGCTCCCTTTAGGGGTTTTTCGCCCTGATCAGCGATCACAGCATCGGTAAGACCTAGTTTTTGGGCCTCCTTCAATCGCGACTCAGTCTGGCCCACTGGGCGGACCGCACCGGAGAGAGCGATTTCGCCGAAAATCACAGTGCCATGGGGGATAACCGTGTCTGATAGCGAAGAGAGCAGGGCCGCGGCCACGGCAAGATCGGCGGCCGTTTCTTTGAGGCGAAGGCCGCCCGCCACATTGAGATAAACATCATGGTTGGAAAGCGATACTCCTGCTCTGGCTTCCAGCACGGCAAGAATCATATTGAGGCGCGTGGTGTCCCAACCCACGGCAGTGCGGCGCGGCGTTCCTAGCGGTGAAGGGGCTACGAGGGCTTGCACCTCGACCAGCAGGGGGCGCGTGCCTTCAATGCCTGCAAACACTGCGGTGCCGGGGGCAGCGCGTTCGGCTGATCCCATGAACAGGCGTGAAGGATTTGTGACTTCGCGCAAGCCCAAATCCGACATTTCGAAAACGCCAATTTCGTCCGTAGGACCGAAGCGGTTTTTAACGGCACGCAAGATGCGGAATTGGTGGCCACGGTCCCCTTCGAAATAAAGCACGGTGTCCACCAAATGCTCAATCACTTTTGGTCCGGCAATCTGGCCATCCTTGGTCACGTGGCCCACCAGCAACACGCATGCGCCCTTGGTTTTGGCATAGCGCACCATAGCTTCGGAACCAGCTTTGAGTTGCGAGACCGTGCCGGGGGCGGATTCGACTGCGGGCGACCACAAGGTTTGCACCGAGTCAATCACGACGACGGATGGCACTGGGCCTTCATTCATGGTGGCAATGATGTCGGAGACATTGGTTTCAGCGGCCAGCAGCACGGGCGCATTTTCGAGGCCCAGCCGCGAGGCCCGCATGCGCACTTGGGCGATGGCTTCTTCGCCTGTCACGTAGATCACACGCTCACCCTTATTGGCGAGAGCGGCTAGGGCTTGCAAGAGCAGTGTTGATTTGCCAATGCCAGGGTCACCGCCGATCAACACGGCAGAACCCGGCACAAAGCCACCACCCGTGGCGCGATCGAGTTCGGTAATTCCAGATTCAATGCGTGGCGGGGCAGGGGATTCACCCTTCAGTTCCACCAGCTTGGCAATGCGCCCCTTGGGCAATGTCGCCCCCTTAGCGCCCGAAGCCGGAGGCCCTGAGCGTTCCTCCGTGATGGTATTCCAGCTGTCACACGCCTCACAATGGCCGGACCATTTATGAGTGACATCACCGCAAGATTGACAGACGAAATTAGATTGAGCATTGGCCATGGGGGTAGATAGCATGGAACGTATAGTGAACGCAAGATCGTGTGCGGTAATTTTTGTCGTCGCACAATGTGGTCGTATTACGATCTGCTATTGGACTGCAGCAAAGTTGCCGTTGGCAAATAAGCGTCAGGATCTGTTTTGTTGATGATTGTATCCGGGGAATTTGTTTGAATAATTGACTTACAAACATTGTTAGAAAGTTCGCTTAGGTTAACCAAATCTCCGGGCTTTACAGTCACGATATTTTTAACGCCCTTAATTGTGCTTGGAGAAATGTAATTGTTGATCGCTTGTTCGTCACCAAAACCTGAACCACCGACTCATCTTGTAGCTAAGTTCGGCTTTGCACGGGCGGGTGTTGCGTTGGCAACCGAGACAAGATTGTGAGTGCGACTGCACTAGCTGCAAAAATGGGTAAAGTCATGATAGTCATCCTATTTATTGTCTGGCGCGACCCTCGCGTCGATGTCCATAAGATGTGGCTTTGCTCACAATAGGTGCTGTGCGATTTACGTTGTTCATTTGCATACTTGCCAAATACAGCTGTTGAATTTTTGATAGGCGTTGCCATTGTTTCGAAATGAGATGATCGAGTTTATCGTGCAGGTGTCGAATTTCCAATTCGGCCTTGAGATTGACGCGGTAATCGCTTTGCGCGTGCAGACGATCTTTATCTTCAAAGCGGCGTCGGCTCATTAAGATCACTGGCGCCTATTCTGCTGCGACGCAGGATAAAATCAGTTTGAGAAAGATGAAGGGGTAAAGATCAAAGGCCCAATGGCCAACGCGAATCGAATTGATGCTCATCCCTAAAAATAGGACCACAGCAAAACCAATGAGAAACCGCTAGCTTCCGCCAAATTTTGCGAGGTTGTCAGAAAGGCAGTCTGGCAAACTCATAGCCTCGCCATAAGTTTCGTTGGTGTTTTCGGTGATCTTGTCGTGATAGAGCGACCAGTAGCGATCCCCTTCCGCTTTGCTGACCATTGATGATGGCTTGAGTTTTGGATGATCTTGTAAAATGCGATCAACCCGCGAAGGCCGAAGATCAATCAACATCACCAGCTAATTTATGGGAATTATATACTTGACTCCCTTAGGGTGAAAAGGTAGTAATCTACTACACGCTAAGGGATTCAACTATGAGCCGCTCCACCATTTCGACATATCAGGTTTTCAAGATGTTCCCAGACGAGCCAGCGGCACGCGCCTATCTGGAAAATCGCCGCTGGGCGAATGGGGTTGTTTGCCCGTGCTGCGAAGAGACAAAGCGCATCACGCCACGCAAGGATGGTTTTTACCGCTGCAACGCTTGCAAGAAAGATTTCACTGTCCGTACAGGAACCATTTTTGAACGCTCTCACATCCAATTGCACAAATGGATTTACGCAATGTACCTGCTTATGACCGCCCGCAAGGGTGTTTCCAGCCTTCAACTTGGTAAGGAAATCGGCGTCACGCAAAAATCAGCTTGGTTCATGCTTCAGCGCATTCGTGAAGCCTGCGGCAATGATCCGTCCGTTTTGAGTGGCATTGTTGAAATCGATGAAACTTACATTGGTGGCAAAGAAAAGAACAAGCATTCGAACAAGAAACTGCGTTCCGGCAGGGGAGCGGTGGGTAAAACCGCCTTACTTGGAATGAGGGAGCGCGGTGTTGGTGGTCGCACTAAAGCAAAGCCAATACTGAGGACGGATGCATTGACACTTCATGGTGAAATCCATGCAACCGTGATGGCTGGCTCTACAATCTATACGGATGAACATCGCGGCTATCATGGCATCGGTGGCTTGTCCTATACTCACGAGCGAATCGAGCACAGTGCAGGGGAATATGTTCGTGGCGACGTTTATACCAACGGCATTGAGAGCGTTTGGGCTGTCATGAAGCGCGGACTGCACGGCGTTTATCACCATGCCAGCGAGAAGCATTTGCACCGCTATGTTGATGAGTTCACTTTCCGCTTGAACGATGGTGACGTGAAGCGTCATACCCTTGAGCGATTGTCGAGCCTCGTAACCGCGTCGTTTGGAATGCGATTGACCTACAAAGAATTGACCGCATGAGCAATGATATTAAGGCGCTAAATCTGATCACAGACACTGTTCTTGCGTACAAGCGCGGGGCAAAGCCCAGCAATGCGCCTGCTGAAAAGGCCCAGAACACTGTAGTAAAGAACAAGGCGGATGTTGAAACTTGGTCTATTCCGTTGCAGGAAATCTATGGCAACAATAATCTTCGACTTGATGCCTCGCATTATGACCAGCAAACGGCACTCGCACTCAAAGAACTTAAAAAATCCGGATACCCACTCGTGCCACTTTCTAGCCTCGCGACTGTGGATTTGCCCGGTCAGTTTGCTCGAATATGGGCGAAGGATAGCAAACACGGCACCCGATATGTCAACGCATCAGACCTCATGAGTTTGATGAGCATCGGGGCAACTGATGAGCGCTTCCTTTCTCAAGAGACCAACACCAATATTGATGAGTTGTTGATTAGAAAAGGATGGTTGCTGCTTACTTGTTCCGGCACCATTGGCCGAATTTTTTATGTTTCTCAAGATATGGACGGCTGGGTGGCCACGCATGACCTGATTAGGATCATTCCGAATAAGGGTGTTCCCGTTGGCTTTCTTTATGCTTATCTCTCTTCATCGGTCGCCCAAAAACAAATACTCGGTCATACACATGGCGGACAAATTGATCACGTTACCCACCATCAAGTTCGGGAAGTCCTTGTTCCTCAATTTGAGGAAAAGGCAGTAGCAGGAATCCACGCTGAGGCAATGCAAGCCCTCGACCAAAGATCAAAAGCAATATCCCAATTGGTCGGAGCCGTTGACTCCATTCAAAATACATTAAACTTGAAACGCAAGAATGCCCGATAGCAACGTCACATATCTTATTCCTCCCGGACGCATCCGCTGTTACTTGACCGGAATCCTCCGCAAAGACACACCCGAGGAAAATGTCAGGCAGCGATGGGCGCGGAGCCTTGTTGAAGAATATGGATATTCCAAGAGTGACATGCAGATCGAATTTAAGATCAGCATGGGCATTGCGCGAAAGCGTGCAGATATTGTCATTTTCAAACCTGGTGCGAAACAAGTCCAAGAAAATGCCACAATAATCATCGAAGCAAAGCGCGATGAGATAAAATCGACCGACAAAAATAGCGGCGAAAACCAGCTTAAGAGTTACATGGCAGCGAGTTCGTCTTGTAAATATGGGCTTTGGGTCGGAATGGAGCGATATGCGTTTGAGAAGTTGCCAAATGGCGAGGTCGCAAATGTTGCTGATATTCCACGAGCAGGTGAGGACAAACCAAGGCGACCACAACGCAAAGATTTGCAGGTCGCACATGATCTGACTTCGATATTTCGACGCTGCCATAACTACATTCATGTGAATGGTGGACAACAGAAAGCTGAAGCATTTCACGAAATGCTGAAATTGATTTTCTGTAAAATGTACGATGAGGAAGAAAGCTCAATCGATCTCGACTTCGCAATTGACCCGCGTGAGCAACGCTCGGCCAGTGGCCAGCGCCGATTGCTAGAGGACCGGATTGAACCTCTATTTGAGAACGTGAAAGAGCGGTTCCCTTATATTTTTGAAAAAGATGAACACGTTAAACTGGAGCCGCCTGTTCTGGCCTACATCGTGGCGGAGATGCAATATATATCTCTGTTGGACACGGAAACCGATGTAAAAGGCGCGGCTTATGAAGAGTTGGTCGGGCAAAACCTACGAGGCGATAGAGGCGAATATTTCACGCCGCGCAATGTTTGTGACATGACAGTGAAGATGATCCAGTCGATGTTCACAGAAGAGCAATTGACAAATCTCAAGGTCTTGGATTGCTGCTGCGGGACTGGCGGGTTTATTGTTTCATGGATCGACAACCTCCGCCATATCATTCGCGCCCAAGAAATGGCGCGAGGCAGCAAGGATGTTCCGAACAAAGTTCGCAACCGGATCAGGACCGCATGTGCGCGTAACTTGTTCGGGCTTGATATAAATCCGTTTCTGGTGCGGACCGCCCAAATGAATTTGGTCATGCACGGTGACGGGTCAACAAATGTGTTTCGTGTGGACTCAACCCATTCTCCCGGCGAATGGTCTGAAGATGCGAGGAAAAAAGTTCCCTTTGGTAAGCTCGATATAGTTTTGACAAACCCCCCATTTGGTTCGGAAGTTGTTATCGATGACTCTCATGTGCTGGACAGATATGAACTGCCAAAATGGGAGTCGCGCAATTTACGGGCGGCCATGCCTGCTGAACAGCTTTTCATTGAAACCGCTATGACATTTTTGAAAGAGGGTGGGTTGCTCGGCATAGTTCTGCCCGATGGGATTTTGAATAATCCTAGTCTTCAGTTCCTACGCTCTTGGATATTGAAAAGAGGTCGCCTGATTGCCTCAATCGATCTTCCAAAAGAGACTTTTGCGGTAAGCGGAGGCGTCAATAACCCGAGCGTGTTGCTGATTCAGAAGTTCACTCAAGAACAAAGAAAAAACGCCGATGCAGGGATCATCGATAAAAACCACATGGTATTTATGTCGTCACCTAGAGCATCGCGTGTTCAAATAGAATCAGAATTGGGCTGACAAATCATCTGAGACGTGATTCAAGGTTTTCGGAGGTGATTGCCATGCCGCATGCTTTATCGAACGACTTGCGTGAACGTGTTGTCAGGTTTGTCGAAGCCGGTCATTCGTGCCATGAAGCTTCACGGCACTTTGGAACATCGGTGTCGTTTGCAGTGAACCTGATGGCGCTGTACCGGGAAACGGGTTCTGTTGAGCATCGCGCCCTGGGTGGCAAGCGGCACGGCAAGCTTGATGGCGCTGAGGCGTTTTTGCTGAGGTCCGTGAAACGGTCGCCTGATATGACGATGCCTGACCTTGCCGCCGCTTTGTCAGTGGAAAAGGGCATTGAGGTTTGCCCTCAATCCCTATCGCGCTGGCTGATCACCAGAGGCTTCAGCTTTAAAAAAAACACTTCGGGCATCAGAACAAGACAGGCCTGAACTGGCCAAAGAGCGGGCGGAGTGGAAACAGGGCCGCCAGCCCATCCTGCGTGAGCAGCGCCGACGCCTGATCTTCCTTGACGAGACCAGCACCAACACCAAGATGACGCGGCTTTGCGGACGTGCCTTGAAAGGAGCGCGCCTAAACAGTGCCGCTCCCTTTGGACGCTGGGGAACGCAGACCTTTGTGGCAGGCCTCAAATGTGACGGCCTCGTTGCGCCATGGATCGTCAATGCGCCGATGAACCGTGTGAT
>JANMWK010000095.1:0-16597 GCA_031393975.1 Hyphomicrobiales bacterium | reverse complement strand
TGGTTTCTCGGAACACCGGCACAAGAACAGAATAGACTGGCAAGTCGTTATTGCTCAGTTTTTTATACGTGGGTGATCTTTGCTTTGGTAAATTGATCAGAGCAAACAACCGCAATCCGATGACTGAAAGGAAAAATAACCCGAAGATCAAACTCACCGCTGCGTAGAAATAGCTAAAGGGTAATAGGAGTGCCACACCAATTACCCATGTGAAAATAATCAGCGCCCATGCCGCTTGCTTGGCCGTCAATCGTTGGTAAGCAGAAAAACTTGGCATGGAAACTTTAAGCCCATGAGTAGCTTTGTCCAAAAGGGGTTTCGAAAGCTGCGAATAGACTGCAGCTCTGAAATCTTCATCAGCAATGTGAGCGACCACATTAAGGCCGTGGGCTTCTGCCCGACGTCGCGCGACAACCCCCACTGCGCCATAAAGTGTGAGGTTTGGAAGATATGCAACTGGTAAGATTTTTTCACGCAAGACCAATTCACGGTCTTGATTTGAGAGCCTTCCAAACAAATCTGGAAGTAAAAATCGCGGTAAAAAGGGCAAATCTTTTGCCGCAATATCCGCGCCTTGCCCCCTGTCAGCAAGTCGCTGGTGTGGTATATAACTCATTACTGCCCCCTTGAGTGGGTTTTCCCCTCACTCAGCCCAAATCGAAGTAAGGCGAAGAACAACATAATGGCAACCAGTTGGAGAGTGTATTTTTGTGCTGGAATTATCGCTCTGGTTGCAGTTTTAAACTGTGCAACTGCCAAAGAAAACATCCCTCAATTCAGACATGTTGATTCGGGCGCAGCGGCCCCCACCGAAACGGTGATGGGTGAAATTAAACTTCTGACGGACGAAGACTTTGCACCTTTTAGTTTTAAAAACCGCGATGGATCGGTGGCCGGAATATCTGTCGAACTGGCGCAGGCGGCATGTGCAGAGCTGCGTTTGAAATGTGTGATAATTGCCAAACCCTTCAGCGAACTATTGCCAGCCCTCAACCGCAGTGAAGGCGACGCTATTATTTCAGGTTTGCGCACAACTAAAGAAGTCATGCAGCAAGCCACCATAACGCGGCCCTATTTTTTTTCGAGGGGACAATTCATTGCACGAATTGGAGCGCCTTTTGAAGCGCCTGACATTCGAACTTTGGCCGGTCGACGCGTAGGCTTCGTCAAAGGCACCAGTCATCAAGCTTTTTTAGAAAAATATTTTGATCGTGCTGCCCTCACCCCTTTTGAAAGTGAATCAACCCTATTTGAAAGCTTGCGCACCGGCAGCCTGGATGTGGCCTTTGCCGATTCGCTTCATGCGCAATTTTGGCTCAAAGGCTTAAATTCACGCGGCTGTTGTGCAACATTGGGTGCTGGTTTTGTGGATCGTGCCACTTTTTCACGGGGGCTTACGTTTCTGATGCGGCGCGACAAAGATGCTTTGCGCGAAAGTTTCGACTATGCCTTAGACCGTTTACAGATAAACGGAAACTCGGCTAAGATTTTTGCACATTACTTTCCTGATTTTGTATTTTGAGAGCCAACAGCATCTTGCAGACGGGTGAAATTGTGCGTTTTAAGTTTTTCATTCAAGCCTGCACAAATTTCTGAAACCAACGCGGGCCCTTTATAAACCAACGCAGAATAAAGTTGGACTAATGAGGCGCCAGCTTCAATCTTAGCCCATGCTGTTACAGCATCGCTAACACCGCCCGCCCCAACCAGTGGAATGCGCCCATCAGTCATCTGATGAAAGAGGGAAAGCTGTTGTGTTGAAAGCGCAAACAAGGGCTTGCCAGAAAGTCCGCCCGTTTCTTTTGCATGAAAAGATTTTAGATCAGGTCTGCTAATTGTGGTGTTTGAAATAATAACACCGCTCACCGCGCCACCAGCGCAACAGTTCGCCACATCTTGCAATTCGTCAACCGAAAGATCAGGCGCAATTTTAAGCAACATGGGAAGATGAAAAGGGCGCTTGGCATTCAAGCCATCAAGCAAGCGCTGCAGATCATCACGGGCTTGTAAATTGCGCAATCCCGGTGTGTTAGGCGATGAAATATTGATAGTGATATAGCTCGCAACTGAAGCGAATTTTTGCAGACCTTTGACATAATTAGCAATACGATCTTCGGAGTCCTTATTGGCTCCAATATTAACGCCAACAAGCCCACCGCGATTTCGCCGCGCTTCCAAGCGCCGCAAAACCACATCATGGCCATCATTGTTAAAGCCCATGCGATTGATCACGGCTTCATCTTCAGGAAGACGGAATAGACGGGGCTTGGCATTGCCATTTTGCGGGCGCGGCGTCACCGTGCCAATCTCCACAAATCCAAAACCTTGCGCCAACATCGCATCCGGCACTTCAGCATTTTTATCAAAACCGGGGGCGAGACCAACGGGATTGGGAAATGTCAGACCAAACACATGAGATTGTAGTCGTAAGTCGGCGGCCGTTGAACTTCTTCCGACCAATCCAGTTTTTAATCCAGCAATCGTCAGTTTATGGGCTTGCTCCGCATCAAGCTTATGTAAAAATGGTTTTGCCAAAGCAAAACTCAACTGAGAAAAATTCATGCCGGAAACTCTTTTGGAAAAATGTGAACGGTGCCATCCCACAATAGCGGCCTCACCCATAAAGCGTCTTCAGGATAAAGCGCTGCATAAACATGCGGGAATAGGGTTCCGCCCCGTGAAGCTTCCCATTTTAAGTGCGCGGTCACCGCATCTTCGGGCATCGCCACCAGCAGTAAATTGGATTGACCAGAAAAATGTAACCGCGCAGTTTCACGTGCCTGTTCCGCCATCGAAAGATGAATGTAACCATCTTTCACATCCAAAACAGAACCCGTGAAAGTGCCCTTTGCCACAGCGGCGCTCCATTCGTCAATCGTCGTTATTTTATAAAACATCCTCACTCGCCCGCTCCAATTTAAGCCAAGCATAGGCGGCGAAATAGTGCTGGACAACCACTTCCATTCAAGGTATTGCTTCCTAATTCAGGTAAATGCTCTGGGCCAGGAGAGACAAGATGTTCAGCCATAAGCAAGTTTGGGCAGCAATTGATACCATTGCTGATCGTTATGGATATTCCGCATCGGGGCTCGCCAAAAAATCAGGCCTAGACCCGACATCGTTTAACCCCTCAAAACGCAATGGCCCCGATGGCAGGCCGCGTTGGCCCACCATGGAATCAATCTCGCGGGTGTTAAATGCCGCCGGTGCCCCAGTTGAGGAATTTATGGATTTGCTGTCAGGCCGCAAAGGTCAACCACCACGCCGCAAACAAATCCCTATGCTGGGCTTTGCCAAAGCAGGTAAGGGCGGCTTCTTTGATGATTCAGGCTTCCCCGCTGGCAATGGCTGGGAAGAAATTGATGTGCCCGGCGTCACCGACACGGCAGCCTACGGCCTAGAAATCACCGGAGACTCTATGGCACCCGTGTATCGTGAGGGCGATACCATTGTGGTCTCCCCCGCCGCAACCATTAGAAAAGGTGACCGCGTTGTGGTCCGAACCTCCGATGGTCAAGTTATGGCCAAAATCATGCAACGCCAAACTGCCAAAACTTTGGAGCTAGCAAGCTTTAATCCCGCCCACGAGACCAAGACGCTGGACATGAAAGATGTAGATTGGATGGCAAGGATCATCTGGGCCAGCCAGTAACAAATGCAAGGCACTTATTTTCTAATTCACCTGTTGATTTCATTTTATCAACATTGATTAAAGGTAAGCCATCCCTTTGAACCGCGGCCACCATTTTTGGTTAAAAGCAATCGTGCGTGCCAAAAATATTTTGATAGGCTGTTTGTGAAAAGTATCAGCTTGCTCATATGTACTTTCGCTAAAAATGCGCGAAGTCAGTGTTTCGTCGCTGGCAGTCAGCCAGACAGAGGACATCTTGTCATCCCATAATTCGGAAATTTTCTCAGGCAGCAACGCGGAGCCTTCGATCATCACTTTGTCACGCAGTTCAATCAATTCTGAAGTGCGATGCCACATATCATTGGAATGACATAAACAGATTGCATGAGCTCGGCCTCGTCCAGTTCGAGATAATGCTGCACCACATTTGAAGCCACAGTTTCTGGTAGAATGCGCCAAGGGCGACCGGGGTGACGTGCCAACTGATCAGTGGAGATCACTTCCCCAACTCACGCTTGAGCGCCTTCTCAATCAACCCACGCGTATTAGCCAAACCGTAAAGCGCTGCGAATGACCCAAACCGTGGTCCGCGTTCTTCGCCGAGCAACACTTGATACAACATATTGAACCACGTCTGGCCCACGCCGATGGTGCCGTCTTTCTGCGTCACGGTGAAAGGTTCGCGCCTGCCGATGTCATAGACCTTCTGCTGAATAGCTTCCGGCGTTGAACCTTCTGGCAATTCACCCAAGGCTGCATTGAGATCGGCCAGCGCTTTTGCTTCATCCTCCGTACACGGACGATAGACCTTGTTGGGCTTCACAAAATCCACATAATAGCGAATGGCGTAGCCGACCATTTTATCCAGCCGTGGATGGGTGGCCGGGTCCATGGCGGGCATATAGCGCTTGAGGAAAGCCCACAGCACCGACTTATCCTCAGTGTTGGCTACCGAAACCAAATTGAGCAGCAACGCAAATGTGACACCACCGGTTTCAGGCACCGGCGGCTGACCACCATGAATATGCCAGACCGGATTCATCAAATGATCTTTGGGTTCAGTTTGTTTTTGATAGCCTGCCAAATGCTGCGCATATTCATCAACCGCGCGCGGTATCACATCAAAGAATAATTTCTTGGCTTCGCGCGGGCGGTTATACATATAGAGCGAGAGGGAATCAGGGTCAGCATAAGTGAGCCATTCATCAATGGTGAGCCCATTGCCTTTGGACTTTGAAATCTTCTGACCTTTGTCATCCAAGAAGAGTTCATAAACATAATGCTCAGGGGCAATGCCGCCCAGAATTTCACAATTGCGATCATAGATCGGCGCGTTGGATTGATGGTCTTTGCCGAACATTTCAAAATCCACACCCAAGGCCGCAAATCGCATGCCAAAGTCGGGCTTCCATTGCAGCTTGGTGCGCCCGCCGCGCACATCAAGAGTAATATCAGTTCCGTCTTCATCAGCAAAAGTGATGGTGCCTTTTTTGGCGTCGATGGCTTTCATCGGCACATAGAGCACACGGCCAGAAATTGGCGAGATCGGCAGAAAGGGCGAGTATGTCGCTTGCCTCTCTTCGCCAAGTGAAGGCAGCATCACCCCCATGATATCATCGTACTTCTCCAAAGCGCGAATGAGCATGTCGTCATATTTGCCCGACTTATAATAGTCAGTGGCGGAGCCGAATTCATATTGAAAACCAAACGTATCTAAGAACCGCCGCAGCATTGCATTGTTATGATGACCAAAGCTTTCGTAGTCGCCACCAAAAGGATTGGGCACCGACGTTAAAGGTTTGTGCAAATGCGGCTCGAGGACAGACTTATCCGGCACATTGTCTGGAATCTTGCGCATCCCATCCATGTCGTCAGAGAACACCAGAAGCCGTGTGGGCACATCGCTCATTACTTCAAAGGCACGCCGAACCATGGTGGTGCGCGACACTTCGCCAAAGGTGCCGATATGCGGCAGGCCTGAAGGGCCATAGCCAGTTTCAAACAAAACCGATTTCTGCCCCGATTTCTCAACCCGCTTTAAAATCTTGCGCGCCTCTTCAAAAGGCCAAGCCTTTGATTCAAAGGCAGCAGCGCGAAGAGTGGGGGAGGTGGTCATGGTGATATCCTAAAGACAATTTGAAGTGTCTTTAAGCATGACCAGCCAAACGGTCAATCTTCTCGTCAAAATGAACGCTCTCAGCTAAACCCTCTTCTGTGAACATCGCTAACCATAACTTCCCTCTGCCGCCAACAGCACTGTCCCATGGTCTCGGGGCCACCATCGCTGGCGAAAAGCTGGGCGCTGCTGCGGCACTAGCAAGGCTTTCGGCTTTGCCGCACCTCATCTGTCATTCCGCTTTTTTGATTGATCGCTTGGGCGCAACGGCGGCAGCCCCCAAAAGCCTCATCCGTGCGGCAAAGGATATCAGGCATTTAGATGTGGCCGAACTCTTTGCCTTCATCGTGCCAGCTCGCGTAGCCACACCCACGCCCACTGGGTTTGCGCGAGCTTTGGCCGTGGATCTGGCCGATACTGAAACAGAAACGCTGCAGCGAGTGGTTGATGATCTTTTGGCCCGTGTTTCAAACCGCAATTATCCGCTGTTGCGTGAAGCAGCTGAAACCGCAAATTTTCTGGCCCGTGCCAATTGGCCTTGGGCCAAACCTGTTTTAGCGGCCTTGCTCACAGCCAATCCAAAACTGGATGTGGGCAGCTTTTCTATTGGTCTCAATGTCTGGGACCGGATTGAAGAATGGGAAGATGATGGCTCGCGCCCACCCGGCACCCAGCACGCAATAACAGGCGAAGATGCGCAAAGGTTCTTACGTGAAATTCTAGGCAGCGATTCCGAAACCCGCCAAAGCCAACGCGATTATGCCGCCACGGCCACCCATGCCTTTGAACCGCGTGAGCGCAAGGACATTAATAATATTTTGTTAGCCGAAGCAGGCACGGGCCTTGGCAAAACTCTAGGCTATTTAGCGCCCGCTTATTTATGGGCCCGCAAAAACAATGCACCTGTGTGGATTTCCACTTATACCAAAAATCTCCAGCGCCAACTCGATCAGGAAACATCTCGCCTTGTGGCCGATCCGGCTGAACGTCGTGAACGCATTGTCATTCGCAAAGGCCGCGAGAATTATGCGTGTTTGCTGAACATGCAGGAAGTCTTCGGCAGGCTCACCAATGCCAATGCACGTTCGGCATTATTGGCAGCCCTCATCGCCCGCTGGGCGAGGTTCAGCCGCGATGGTGATATTGTGGGCGGTGATTTCCCTTCGTGGCTGCTCACACTGTTTCAAGATGTAACCACCGATGCTGAAGCCCGCCACCTTTCGCCAGCCTCCTTGGGCTTGACCGACAGACGCGGTGAATGCATCTACGCTGCTTGTCCGCATTTCAAACGCTGCTTCATTGAGCGTTCGGTGCGGGCTGGGCGCAAAGCCGATATCGTCATCGCCAATCATGCGCTGGTCTTACATCAGGCCGCAACCGACCAAGCCATTGGTGTTGCCACCACAGCTGAAGAAGAAGCAGCCCCCGGTGGCATAAGACGGATGATCTTTGATGAGGGCCATCATCTCTTTGACGCAGCAGACTCGGCCTTTTCTGGCCATCTCACTGCCATGGAAGCCTCTGAACTTCGGCGTTGGTTGCGTGGACCTGAAACCGAACGCAGACGGGGGCGTGGCCTATCCGAGCGTATCGGTGATCTGGTCTCCGACGAAGTAAATGCTGAAAAACTGTTGCAGCAAATTCTCCGTGCAGCTGCGGCTTTACCAGGCCCCGGTTGGACGCGCCGCATTCAAGGCGGGCAACCTGAAGGATCCGCCGAAGATTTTCTCACATTGGTGCGCCAGCAAGTCTTGGCCCGTGCCGAACAATCCGGCAGCAACAGTTTAGAAACCGATTGCCTTCCGCTTGTCATCGGGCTGTCTGATGCGGTGGACGATTTAATCATGGCGCTGACTGATCTCAAAAAGCCCATGTCGACGCTGGCCAATCTATTACTTAAGAAATTGGACGATGAAGCGTCTGAGTTGAACACCAATGATCGTGGCCGCATTGAAGCGGTGGCCCGGTCACTTAAGCGCCGCGGTGAATTTATGCTGGGCGGTTGGATATCCATGCTGAAGCATTTGGTTGAAACACCGGATGCCTTATTCATTGATTGGTTTTCCATTGACCAAGCCTTTGGCCGCGAACATGATCTTGGCCTGCACAGTCATTGGATTGATCCGTCCGTGCCACTGGCCAACACTGTGCTGCGCAGCGCTGATGGGGTGATCATCACCTCAGCCACATTGAAAGACCGCCCGCCCGATGTACCTGATGATTGGACCAATGCTGAAATGCGCACGGGCGCAATCCATCTGCCTTACCCAGTCAAACGTGTTAGTTACGAGTCGCCTTTTGATTATAAAAAAATCAGCCGTGTGATTGTGGTGACGGATGTAAACCGCGAAGACATGGACCAGATTGCTTCCGCTTACCGTGAGCTATTCGTGGCGGCGGGCGGCGGCGCATTGGGTTTGTTCACAGCCATCGCAAGGCTCCGCGCCGTGCATAAACGCTTGGCCCCTGCCATGTCGAAATGGGGCCTGCCGCTTTATGCCCAGCATGTCGATCCGATGGATACTGGCACATTAGTCGATATGTTTAGAGCTGAACGTGATGCCTGCTTGCTGGGCACCGATGCGGTGCGCGATGGTGTCGATGTGCCTGGCGATTCATTACGGCTGATCGTGCTTGACCGTGTGCCTTGGGGAACGCCAACAATCTTGGAACGCGCCAGAGCCGAAGCCTTCGGCGGCAATGCCTATAAAGATATGGTGGTGCGTTTAAAACTGCGCCAAGCCTTTGGCCGGTTGATTAGGCGCGAAGGAGACCGTGGATGCTTTGTGATTCTTGATCCACGATTGGCCACACGTTTTACCACAGCATTTCCGGCAGGTATTCAAATTGACCGTGTAGGATTGGTGGATGCGATTGATTTAGTGAAAAAATTCACGCCAAAAATAGACAAGCCGCATTCGCATCGCTAGAACGATTTCATCAAGGAGAATCCCATGCCCGGCACCATCAGTAACCAACAAGCCTTAATCTACGTCATGGTGATGATGTCTGCCGTGGAAGGCCGCATGAACACCGAAGAATTGGCTGAGATGGATTTACTCATCCGCACTCTGCCAGCATTTAAATCATTTGACCGCACACGACTAGTGACAATCGCCCATGAATGCGGCGATATTCTTGAAGTCCCCGAAGGCATGAATACTGTGCTCGGTCTCGTCACCAATCAACTGCCCGTTCGCCTGAAGGAAACTGCCTATGCATTGGCCGTTGAGGTCGCCGCATCGGATTTGGTCGTCGGTAAAGAAGAATTGCGTTTCCTCGCCATTCTGCGTGATGCCCTAGGCCTTGATAAGTTAGTTACCGCCGCTATCGAACGTTCAGCGATTGCAAGATATCAGGCGGTGTGAGCTCACTTCCTCCAGTATTTGAATCATGGTTCGCAGCCCGCCGCTGGCAGCCCCGCCCGCATCAATTGCAAATGTTGGCCCACGGGCTGGCGGGAGAAAGTGCCCTGCTCATTTCACCCACAGGGGGTGGCAAAACTCTCGCAGGTTTTCTCCCAACCTTGGTGCAGTTGGCTGAACCGCATGAAACCAGCGGCATCCACACGCTTTACATTTCACCCCTGAAAGCCCTAGCCGTGGATATCGCTCGCAATCTAGAAGCACCGATTGCTGAAATGAAATTGCCAATTACCGTGGAAACACGAACGGGGGATACGCCCCATTCACGGCGGCAGCGCCAACGCATTATTCCGCCCGATATTTTAATTACGACACCAGAGCAGGTATCGCTGCTCATCGCCGATCCCACCGCCGCTCATTTGCTGCGGAGCCTCAAGTCCGTGATCATTGATGAGCTGCATTCAGTGGTCAGCAATAAACGTGGGGTATTGTTGTCGCTCGCATTGACACGGCTGAAAACTCATGCGCCAGAGGCCCGCTTCACGGGATTATCGGCCACGGTGGCGGACTCCGATGCGTTGAAACAGTGGCTCTCGCCTTCCACAAAGCTGGTGTTTGGCAACGCCGGTGCGCCGCCCAAAATTCGCATTCTTGAATCAGCAACCCGTGTACCGTGGAGCGGACATAGAGCCGTCTATGCCATTCCAGAAATCTACGCTGAGATCAAAAAAGCCAAGATGTCACTGATCTTCGTGAACACCCGCAGCCAAGCAGAAATGGTGTTTCAAGAATTGTGGACCGCCAATGAAGATAATCTGCCCATCGCTTTGCATCACGGCTCACTGGACGTGGCCCAGCGCCGCAAAGTGGAGGCAGCCATGGCGGAAAATAAGATAAAAGCTGTTGTCTGCACTTCGACACTCGATCTGGGTATTGATTGGGGCGATGTGGATTTTGTCGTGCATGTGGGCGCGCCCAAAGGATCATCGCGCCTGTTGCAACGCATTGGCCGCGCCAATCATCGGTTGGATGAATCCAGCAACGCCATGCTGGTGCCGTCCAATCGCTTTGAAGTTTTAGAATGCGAAGCCGCCCGTCATGCAGCGAGCGAAGGGGCGCAAGATTCAGAATATCCCACAGTGATGAAATTGGATGTTTTGGCCCAACATATTTTAGGCTGTGCCTGTGCTGGTCCGTTTCATGCCGATCAGCTCTACACTGAAATCACTTCCGCTTTCACATACCGAAAACTGACCCGCGCGCTTTTCGATCAAGCCTTGGATTATGTGGCAACAGGTGGCTACGCTCTCAAAGCCTATGAGCGCTATGCCAAACTCAAGCGTGATGCTTCAGGCAAATATCGCCTTGCTCATCCGCTATTGGCGCAGCGTTATAAGATGAACATGGGCACCATTATTGCCGCAGAAATGTTAAAGCTGCGTATTGCCGGAGTGCGCACCCGCTTGGGTAAACGGGTTCTGACGGGTGGCCGTGTTCTTGGCGAGCTTGAAGAATATTTTCTCTCCCAGTTGCGCATCGGCGATACATTCCTCTTCAGCGGCGAAGTGCTACGCTTCGAAGGTCTTGATGAATTTGGCGCATTAGCGACCAGAGCGCCAGGCCGCGACCCCATGGTCCCTTCTTACAACGGCGGAAAATTTCCGCTTTCCACTTATCTGGCAGAACGTGTGCGTGGCATTCTGGCTGATAAATCCAAGCAGCAATTTCTGCCACCCCAAGTGCGGGAGTGGCTCAACACCCAGAGCTGGGCCTCAGTCTTACCGCGCGCCGACCAAATGCTGGTTGAAACCTTTCCGCGCGCCGATAAACATTACCTCGTTTGTTATCCCTTCGAAGGCCGCCTCGCCCAACAAAGCCTCGGCATGTTGCTGACGCGCCGTTTAGAGCGCTGGGGCGCCAAACCCATGGGCTTTATAGCTTCTGAGTACGCTTTGGTGATTTGGACACTTGGCGATATGTCAGCGATGATTGCCAGCGGCAAACTTTCGCTCGCCCAACTTTTTGATGAGGACATGTTGGGCGATGATCTCGATGCGTGGCTGGCAGAATCCAATTTGATGAAACGCACCTTCAGAAATTGTGCCATCATCGCAGGGTTGATTGAACGCAATTATCCCGGCAAACAAAAAACCGCGCGACAAGTAACGGTGAATACTGATTTGATTTACGATGCCCTGCGCACCCATCAACCCGATCATATTCTTCTGCGAGCGGCTTGGGATGACGCAGCGGACGGTCTGATCGATATTCACCGATTGGGAGCCATGCTGAAGCGCATTAAAAATCAGATTGTCCATAAGGCGCTGGAGCGCGTTTCACCATTGGCCGTTCCGGTGCTGCTTGAGATTGGACGCGAATCAATTTACGGCGAGGCCCATGATGCCCTTCTCGCCGAAGCTGCCGACGAACTCATCGCAGAGGCCACTCGGCTTGTCTAAACAGCACAAAATAATTTTGGGCGACGTGGAACTGGTGCCCGACTTGTCCGGCGCACTTTATGTGCCGGATTATGAAACCCTTATTATAGCCGATCTACATTTGGAGCAGGGCAGCAGTCTGGCCCGTCGCGGCATTCATGTGCCGCCTTATGATACGGCCATCACGCTCAAACTTCTGGAAGGCGTGGTAAGTGCCGCCCATCCAAAACGGCTGATTTTTCTGGGCGACAGTTTCCACGATAGTGAAGGCGAAAACCGATTAGATGAAGCTGATCTCTACACTTTACGTAACATAACAAAGAATTTCGAAACTTTGTGGATTGTCGGCAATCACGATCCACAACCACCGCAATCATTGGGTGGGCAAGGTACGGAAACTGTTGTGCTTGGTTCGCTCAGCTTACGGCATGAGCCCACAAGTCACTTAAGCGGTACACTCGAAATTGCTGGCCACCTCCACCCTGGGTGTGGCCTCAATCAGCGCGGGCGCAGACTTTATGGCAAGTGTTTTGTGGGCGATGGTCAGCGTCTCATCATGCCCGCTTTTGGAGCCTATACTGGCGGGCTGGCGATCACTTCAAATGCGTTTTCTGGTCTGTTCAGTAAATCCGAAACTCACGCGTGGATGATTGGTCAAAATGCCATCCACCGCTTTCCATTTTCACGTATTCAACGCCGCGATTGAAAAAACGATCTCAATAATTCCTGCCCTTCGCTCTCCCCAATACCGCTATAAACCTCTGGCGCATGGTGACAGGTTGCTTGATTGAAAAAGCGTGGGCCATGCTCAACGGCCCCCATTTTTTCATCACCCGCAGCAAAGTAAACGCGCCGCAGCCGTGCAAATGAAATCGCTGCCGCACACATTGCGCAAGGCTCTAATGTGACATAAAGGTCGCAATCGATCAGTCGCTCAGACGATAAAATTTGAGCCGCCATACGGATTGCCAAGATTTCAGCATGTGCTGTTGGGTCTTTCATTTCCAACGTGCGGTTGCCAGCCACTGCAATCAGTTGGCCGCTCGCATGCACAATTGCTGCCCCCACCGGAACTTCACCGCGCTCAGCCGCTGACCTTGCCTCGGCGAAGGCCTGCAACATCGGCTCTGGAAGTTTTGGCTTCATCGTGGCACAGAAGCGGCAGAAGTAACGAAAGGTCAAGGGGCTATGCGTATTGTCGGTGGAAAATTTAAGGGCCGTGAAATAGCAGGCCCCACCACGCCTGACACAAGGCCAACATCCGACCGGGTGCGCGAGTCGATTTTTAACATCCTCGCCCACGGCATTGCGGATTTTACCTTAGAAGACGCCCGCGTCATGGACCTGTTTGCAGGCACTGGGGCACTAGGTTTAGAGGCCATATCGCGGGGCGCGAAATTTTGCCTGTTTGTCGAAGATGGCACCGAAGCTCGCGGCCTCATCCGTCGCAATGCTGATAGTTGTGGTGTGATCGGTCAATGTAAAATCTGGCGACGCGATGCCACCGACCTTGGTCCCTCAGCCCCGCAATCACCCTACTCATTGGTTTTCGTCGACCCGCCTTATAACACAGGTCTCGGCGAAAAGGCTTTAACCTCCTTGCGCGATGGTGGGTGGCTTGCACAAGGGGCGATTGTAGTTTTGGAAGAAGCAGACAAAGCGCAAGTCGCTGAACAAGCGAGTTTAACCCTCATCGATCAACGCAGCTATGGCGACACGCAAGTGCGCATTTACCGCGCGGCTTAATTACTTCCGTCCAAACAATCTCTCAATATCGCCGAGCTTCAATTCAATAAAGGTTGGCCGCCCATGGTTGCATTGACCAGAGTTTGGAGTCACTTCCATTTCACGTAAGAGCGCATTCATTTCTTCGCCGCGCAACACACGTCCCGCCCGCACCGAATAATGACACGCCATGGTGCCCAGCACATGATTGATGCGCTCCTCAATCGTGGTGAAAGAATCCAACTCCTTCACATCATCCGCCAAGTCTTTGAGGATCGCGGCAATATTGCCTGAGCTTAAAGCCGCCGGAACTTCACGCACCAGAACCGCACCTTCACCAAAACTTTCGGTCTTCAATCCTGCATGGGCCAGCACATCTTCAACCGCCGCAATCGATGCCACGGTACCCGGATCAAGCTCCACGACCTGCGGAACAAGAAGGGCTTGAGTGATAATCCCTTGCCCGGCACGCTCGCGTTTCAAGCGCTCATAGACTAGGCGCTCATGAGCTGCATGTTGATCAACCAAAATAAAACCATCAGCGGTTTGCGACACAATATAGGTACTATGGATCTGCGCGCGTGCCGTGCCCAAAGGATAATCCTGCTGCACGTCAGTTTCAGCAATATTCGCCTGCAATGGCATTTGCATTCCGAAAGCTGCCTGCGCGGTTTCTGCAAAACCATCAGTATACGGAGCATAATCAGGTGTACGAAAAGCTTGGGCTGTGGCCGTAGAAATATTCGTATCTGGCCTTGCAATCGAGCCTGCGATGGCACGGCGTATGGCCGAAACAATCATGCTCCGCACAAAGCCTGAATCACGAAAGCGCAATTCAGTCTTGGCCGGATGAACATTCACATCCACGCGCTCTGGTGCGCAGTCTATAAACAACGCCACAGCCGGATAGCGCCCCGGCGGCAGCACATCGGCATAAGCACCACGAATGGCCCCTGAGATGAGTTTATCGCGCACCGGCCTGCCATTCACAAAAGAAAATTGCATGGTTGCTTGCCCGCGCGCAAAGGTGGGAAGGCCCGCAAATCCTTCAATACGAATATCTTCACCCGCATGATGGATCGGCACCGCATTATCCATAAATTCCCGACCCATAATGCGCGTTACACGGGCGTTTGCATCTTCGCTCATAGGTGCGTTCAACCAGTTCTTGTCCTCAGTCGTGAATGAAAAACCAATCGCCGAATGAGCTAGCGCCAAACGCCGCAATACGTCCAACGCTTCCGACACCTCACTGCGATCAGTCTTCAAAAATTTGAGCCGCGCCGGTGTGGCAAAAAACAAATCCCGAATAACAATCTCGGTGCCTTCATTCAAACGCGCAGGTGCAATATCATTCTTACGCCCACCTTCGATCACCAAAGCATAAGCATCCACTACCCCACGCAACCGCGAAGAAAGCGTCATGCGTGAAACGCTGGCAATCGATGGCAGCGCTTCCCCGCGAAAACCCAATGTGTGAATTCTAATCAGCTCTTCATCTTGAAGCTTCGAAGTGGCGTGACGCTCAATGGCCAGTTCCATCTCAGCCGCCGTCATTCCCGAACCATCATCAGTAACCCGGATCAGTGATTTTCCGCCACCGCGAAACACCACATCAATCTGCGTGGCCCCGGCATCGATGGCATTTTCGACAAGCTCTTTTACCACGCTGGCTGGACGTTCAATCACCTCGCCTGCCGCAATGCGGTTGATGGTCCCTTCGGAAAGTCTGCGGATTGTCATAGGCACAATCTAGCGTGCCAAGACCTATTGGTCGCTAAAAATATTGCCAATATTGCGTATGGTGCCGTAGTTCGGGTTGATTTGCTTTTTGCGCACTAATTTAGCCGCTTTTAAATCAGCACTTAATTGACCAGGTGACTTTGGTCTGCCTTTGGCATCTTCCAAAGCAATATTATAGTCAGCATAAGTGCTGGGCGCTGTGGCCGGGAGTTCTGTACCAGATTGCACGGCTAAGTCATGGGCCGCGCCTTCGCCTGTGCCCACGTTGGGTTGATAAGCGTCAACAGTTTTCTCCGGAGGCGGCAACTGCAAATCCGGTGGCATGGCCAGGTTATTGCCAACCTGGATATTGGACGCCGACGGTGTGCCAGCTTTATTGTTCAGCATCGATGAACCCATGGAGCAACCCGCGAGAGCTGTGACCATAAGGGCCAAAATCGCAGTATTATACATTTTTTTCATCTGGTCATCGCATCCTTTAAATGCCCTATTCAAACCCAAATCTGGCAAATCCAAGGCTAATGCTGTTTACGTTCCAAAACGGATTCATAGAGCAACAACGAAACGCCCGCAACAATTGCCATATCGGCAGGATTAAACACATACCAGTTAATTTGGCCCCAATGCAGCAGGAAGAAATCGGCCACTGCGCCATGAACAATTCGGTCAAGAGCATTGGCCAAAGCCCCACCAATCACTAAGCCTAAGGCCGCTGCTGTCAGCGGGCGCGTAGAACGGCACATCCAAATCCACAAGACGATGGAAATCAAAACACTCACGATGACTAAAAGAGCTTGTTTGGGGGTTTCCAACAGTCCGTAGGACACGCCATAGTTCCACTGCATCACAAACTTTAGAAAAGGGGTGACGGTAATTTGCTCATTCGGTTCCATCTTCACCATATTCACGACGTAGAGCAAATACCACTTAATCGTCTGGTCCAAACCAAAGCTCAGCGCCGCCAAGGCAAAACCCAGCGGTGCTAGACGGCTCCAGAACACGAGACCTTTCATACAGTTTTTCCAAAGCGCGTTTGCCATTCGCGTACCGCTGCGGCATCACGCGGCGTGATATCGGGGAAGTCCTTGTCGGAACCAACCTCCTTCGAGATCTTCCATGAGCGCGCGCATTTTAGGCCTTCGGCCTTGTGAGGGACTACAGCGACGTTTTGGAGATCATCGAGGCGGAATGCTTCAGCTGGCCCAGCCCCCACTTCGAGAGTGGCAGCTGACGTGATGCAGATTTCGGCGAGGTCTTGTGAACTTAAAATAGCAACGCCCGCGTCATCCATTTGCACATAGATGGTGGGTGCGGCTTCGAGCGATGAACCGATGCGCTTATTGGCGCGTTCGATTTCAAGAGCACCCGTCACCGCACGGCGCACATTGCGGATCACATCCCATTTTTTCGCCAGCTCATCATCTTTCCATTCAGCCAATGGCTTGGCAAACGGCATAACGTGGACTGACGATTCTGGATGATCAAAGCGGCTGATCCACACTTCTTCAGCGGTGAACACCAAGATCGGCGCCCACCAAGTAACAAGGCAATGGAACAGTTGATCAATCACTGATCGGCA
>JANMWK010000040.1:0-7724 GCA_031393975.1 Hyphomicrobiales bacterium | reverse complement strand
GAGGCTGGTGTTTCGGTCTCTGATTTGTGCCGCAAGCACGGTGTCAGCGATGCCAGTATTTATAAATGGAAAGCCAAGTTCGGCGGCATGGATGTGTCGGAGGCCAAGAAGTTAAGGGGCCTTGAGGAAGAGAACGCCAAGCTGAAGCGATTACTGGCAGATGCCATGTTGGACAATGTTGCACTGAAAGATTTACTTGGAAAAAAATGGTGACGCCCGCCGCGGAGCGGGAAGCTGTCGCACTTCTCAGAAACGACCATGAGATGAGCGAGCGGCGGGCGTGCCAGCTTTTGAAGTGCTGTCGAATGACGATGAGATATGCATCGGTCAGGCCCGATGACACAGTCATGCGAGAGCGCATAAAAGCCATCGCGCTTGAACGACGATCCTCGTTGTGCGATAATTTGGTGAAGCTCACGCGCCACGCGCCTACCTGACAGCGATGTATCTGCCACCAAGGCGATGCATTCGCGAGTGCAATCATCAATCACGGTCAGAACCCTGAAGCGGCGGCAATCGGTGAATTGGTCGGATACGAAGTCCAGCGACCACCGTTGGTTCGGCAGCAGTGGAACCAGCATGGGCGCACGGGTGCCAAGAGCGCGTTTACGTCCCCCACGCTTGCGCACAGACAGCTTCTCTTCTCGGTAAAGCCGGAACAGTCGTTTGTGATTGACCATGACACCTTCGCGCCTCAACAGCACGTGGATGCGCCGATAACCAAAACGCTGTCGTTCGATGGCAATCGCCTTCATCCGATCCCGCAAGACTGTGTCATCGGGTTTGACCGACCCATATCTCATCGTCATCCGGCAACACTGTAAAAGCTGGCACGCCCGCCGCTCGCTCATCTCATGGTCATCTTTGAGAAGTGCGACAGCTTCCCGCTCGGCAGCGGGCGTCACCATTTTTTTCCAAGTAAATCTTTCAGCGCAACGTTGTCCAACATCGCATCCGCCAGAAGCCGTTTCAGCTTGCTGTTCTCTTCTTCAAGGCCCCTGAGCTTCTTGGCCTCAGAAACATCCATGCCGCCAAATTTGGCTTTCCATTTGTAAATACTGGCGTCGCTGACACCGTGCTTGCGGCACAGCTCCGAGACCGAAACCCCAGCCTCATGCTCCTTCAATATTCCGATAATCTGCTCTTCGCTAAATCTGTTCCGTTTCATTCCTCTGGTCCTCTTTGTTGGGCCAGAGCTAACTTCAATATGGATTAAGTTACGGGGGCAAGGTCACCAGCCATGGACGCGGATTATACTGCGCAAGTGACTTACATTGTCAAAATTTTGCATCCCCAGCTTGTAATTTCCTGTTTTATGTGCTTACAAATAAACATGATAAAGATTTGTAGTTAGGCATCAAAATGGTTCGAGTTCTCGGGCCTCGCCTAACTCTTCTTCCAATCATTGTGGGATTTCTCGCGCTTGCAGCGATTGTAGCAACCTCGTTCTGGTTAAATGCACGCACCCAGACACTTTTCGCTGACGTCGTGACCTTGCGAGCGGTGCGTGCAGAGGCGGTAGATCTTCGGAGCGCCCTGCAAACTGCCGAATCCAGTCAAAGAGGCTATCTCTATACAAAAAATGAGGTCTATCTCGCGCCATTTACCGTAGCCAAAACACAGGCACTCAGACAGCTGAACCTACTCAAAGTGGGTCTTTCCGATTTTCCGAACTTGCGCGGAGCGGGCCAACGATTGGGGGTTGTGGTTGATCAAAAAATTGCGGATCTCGACCAGACCGTTGTGCTTCAACAAGAAGGCCGAGATGCCGACGCTCTTGCATTGGTTAAAACGAACCATGGTAAAGCCCTTATGGACGAAGCTGGTGTCTACCTCAGTGGCATTGCCCGTGCGGCCGAAGAGCGAATGATTGATCGTGTGGCAGAACAGCAGAAAACGGCCGCTAGGCTTAAGCTGGTTTCAATCCTTAGCGCATTGCTGATTTTGACTGTCGTGGGCATCGTTACACTGATTGTGACGACCGAGACAAGGATATTGGCCGAGGCTCAAAAGGAAGTAACAGCACTGAATGCAGGCCTTGAGGAGCGCGTTCGGCAACGCACCGACGATTTGGGACATGCAAATGAAAAGCTGCAGGCAGCAAGAGACCGTGCCGAAGCATTATTGTCCGAGGTCAATCACCGCGTCGCCAACAGCCTCACTATGGTTTCCACACTTGTAAATATGCAGGCCAATACAGTTACCGACGCTGCGGCAAAGAATGCCTTGGCTGAAACGCGGGATCGGATCTATGCCATTTCGCTTGTCCATCGCGAACTATACACGACGGGTGACGTTCGTTTCGTATGGCTTGATGACTATCTAGGGGGACTTCTGTCACACCTTCAGACATCGATGAATGACGAACTGCTAGGGATTACGCTGAAACCTCATATTGCTAAGGTAAAGATGCCCATCGACCAAAGCATCAGCTTAGGCGTGGTATTGAACGAATGGGTCAGCAATGCGCTGAAATATGCTTATCCGGACAGAAAGGGTGAAATCCGAATTGTACTGAAGATGATTGGAGAAAATAAGGCTGGATTGATGGTTGCTGATGATGGTGTGGGCATCGATCTCAGAAAAAAGGCGAAAGGCACGGGATTTGGAACGAAGATTATTGGTGCTATGGCTATCAGTTTGGCCGCAGAAATGAAATATGAAGAGGGCAATCCGGGTACGGTTGCGAAGATGACGTTTCCTCTTCAACAATTCGGAGAGAAACCGCAAAGATGATGCCGCTCAGCCCGATTGAAAATAAAGAAGTTCGTCTGCGCTTTCAGAGAGCTATTCCCATGCCAAACCGCTTCAGTTATTCTTTTCCGAAGACCACGGGAAATTCACATACTGGTCTCGCGTGTCATAGCAGGTGTTGCCGTACATCTTGAGATACGCGGCGCGGCGCAACGGGTCGATAAATACTGCTGCCGGATTTGCGAGATCAGCCTCGTATTGTTGTATGTTTTCTTTCGTTAATGAACTGGGCAAAATATCCATCGCTTGGGGGATACTTTTGCCATCCAGCCAATCAGCACCATACTGTCCCATCGCATATCCGAACACCGGTGATGAGAGAGCGATACTGGCCTTGTATGGGCTATTGCCATTCTTGATTTCGGAGACCGCATCGGGTTCACCGTCAATACCGCCGAGGAACTGGTCTGGGCGATCCTTTCCAGCGGCACGCAGCGCCTCAAGCGCGCCTAGCACGACGGCGTCACCGCCGAGAACAACGTCTATATCCGGATTGGCTAGGAGGATAGCGTTCATCGTGGCAAACCCACCTTCTTTGTTAACTGGGTTTGGCGCAATATCTGCCACGATAGTGACATCGGGCAGTGCGTTCAGGCCGTCACGCATCGCTTCAAAGCGCGGTGCCAGATATTGCATCGTATCTTGCGTCAACAACACCACCGTGGCTTTGCCGCCAAGCTTGGATTTGATATGGGCGATTGCTGCATCTGTTAAAGCTTTTCCTGTTGCATATTGTGGAGCATTAAGCAGCAGCGTCGCCGGAGGTGGCACAATTGTGCCGACAAAGGCACCCGACCAGATAACACGTTGAAGGCTCGAGCCTACGGCCGCGGGATCAGACGATGTGGCAATCAAAGCCCCACCCTTGTCGTTGCGAAATGCCTCTATCTGCTTAATAGCCATGGGCACATCGTTTTCTCCCACTACTCTATTGTAAGTCAATTTTCGATCCTTAGCGGCCATGGTTAACCCACGGTTTACCCCTTCAAGGAATTCACGCTCGTTTTCCTGCACGTAAGTGAGCGTCCTTTTAAGTCCTGGGGGCGGGTTACACGCCGATGCGTTAGGGTTGAAAATGGGCAACACGACAGGCTGGGTGATGCCGGGTGGCCCGTCCTGTGCGGCCACTGCTATAGGAGCCAACAAAACTATTGCCAGGACATATAGCCAACGGGGCCCACTTGGCGGCACAACCACAAAAATTCTATTTTTTGCCAACGTATGACCTCCTCAGAATCTTCACAGTTCGATGGTATTCGCAGAGCGATTGGCAGCATATGCTATAACTTTGATAGCGATTGTTAGTTAGAGTCATACCCCTCTCCTCAAGATATCTCAGCAGGCTAGAGCAGTAAATCGAAATACGAAAGAGAAAGATCGGCAGTTACAAATAGACCGCGCGAAATCAACTCAATAAAAGTTTCGATCAGGGCCTTTATGTAAGGGGCAAAGACCACGACGCAGCTTTAAAAAATATGCCCGCAATGCGCGAGCTTTGGGTGGTAGGGGGCCAGATTGTCAGAACCATACGTGAAAGGATCACCCCATGCCAAGCAAACCCACTTCAAAAAACAAAGAGCCAAACACCAACAAGGTCGAACAGATCATAAATCATCTTAGTCGATACAACGGTACTTCATTACAGAAACTGGTCAAAACCACTAGCTGGCAGCCCTACAGCCTGCGCGGATTCATATCAGGAAGCCTGAAAAAACATGGCCTAATTGTAATGAGCACCAAACAAGAGCCCAAGCCACCGCGACTTTTCGTCGACCAAATGCCCGTCGGCATAATATACTCACCAATGATGTTTTGACCAAAATTTAGTTATTCAGAACAATTGGGCAAACAGAGATCGAACTATCGCCACAAGCCAAGGAAATGTCGCGACGATACCCGCATCAATGGCGGCATCGTCCAAACAAAAATAGCCAATTGACAACAGGATGAGGAATCAACTGACGACGATGCTAGTTCAATTTTGACAACTCGCCTGCCCTATTCCAAAATTCAGAAATTCAGCTAGTGTTTGTGTTGTGCTGAAAATTCGAATTGAAAATTTTGACAGGTTACCAGACGGCGGACCACTCGAATATGAGGTGGACCAACGCGGATTCGATTTTGGCCGAGACAGCCATTTGGACTGGATGTTGCCGGACAAAGGCCGAATTGTTTCAGGAAAGCATGGCGAAGTTCGCTTTTATGACGATGCATATTGGCTCGTTGATGTGTCAACTAACGGAACGTTCGTCAACGGCAGCACAAAAAGGGTTCAAAACCCTTATCAGCTCAATGAGGGCGACCGGTTGCAAGTTGGTGAATATGTGTTGTCCATAACCATCAATCTCCCGCCAAAACGTCATGCGTCAGTTGATCAGGTAATTGCACCACAGGTTCAAATTACGCCGCGTTCAAATATCTGGGATGCAAGTGGGTTGCCGCCGCCCCCACTCGACGCAAGAGAGTTTATGCCAAAGGCTCTGCCATCTGATATCGCTCCTGATTACCTGAATCAGGCCTTGTACGTACCCCAGGTCGAGACGAAAGACATTTTTCAGAAGCCGCAGCCTCCGGTGCAAGGGGCATGGTCGGTGGACAACGATCAACCACAATCAGATGCAGTACCAGCGCGTACGCAACCTGAGCCAGAAGTTCATGCCACGCTGTCAGAAAATTCGAGGACAGAGCATCCACCGGCAACCAAGACTTTTGTTAGAAACTTTTCCAAAGGTGCTGGACTTCCTGACGGCGCATTGGATCAGTTTGATGACGCGCGGCTTGCTGAAATGGCAGGTCAACTTTTGCAGTTGACCTGCGTTCATTTAATGGCCCTGCTGCAAGAACGGGCTGAAGCGAAAGCAATTTCGCGAAGTGGTGGACGTACCATGGTCAAAGCCACTGAAAATAACCCGCTCAAATTCCTGCCAACGCCCCAGGAAGCGCTGCAAGTGATGTTGTCCCCGCGCGGAAAAAGCTATCTCACCGCGCAAGAGACATTGGATAGTTCGTTTACTGATCTCAAGCAGCACCATTTCGCCTTGCTTGCAGCGATGCAGGCGACGGCTGTTGAATTTTTCAACGAACTCTCGCCTGAAGCCGTCGAGAAAGCTTCAGATGCAAAAAAATCATTGCTTGGTGGTGGCAAGGGAAAAATGTGGGATGATCTTGTCAAACGCTGGGCTGCAAAAACACGACAGCGGGAAAATGGAATGCTCGATGCTTTTCTAGACTCGTTTGCGCAACACTATGACATTTTCAGTAAACCAAGACGGTGACGTTTGACTTTACTGCAACAGCGCCAATACCGCATTTTTGAGTTTTGTGAACTGTGGATTCCCGTCAAATTTTTGCATAGCGACATCCTGGCTCGCACCAGTCGCGACAGCACTGGGGTCAGGTTTTGCATTTTTGTCTTTAGTCCCATCACTTGTCGTCGAATTGTCAGGAGTCTTGCTGGATGGTGAAGAATCAGCTGTTGGAGCTGGAGCCGCTACCGGTATTGATCCCATTTTTTTTGCCGCCCATGACACGAGAAATCCTATGGACTTGCCTCTTTCAAACGGATTGGCGCGAACATGGCCACCACCAAAAACGTCTGCGATGGAATTGCTGGGGGAACCTTTGACAGCTTTTATAGCTCCCCCAACACCTAGAAAATGCGCAAGATAAAGATTTCCTGGAGTGACGCTTGCGCCAGACCGTCGGAGAACTGCGGCGTTGTCCCGTGTGAAGGCAGTTGTCATTGCACGGGACAAGCCACAATCAAGCCGCATATCCAAAACTTGTTGACGTGATCGTCCTGACAACAAGTCTGGCCGATGAACGCGAACAGTTGTCATCCATGTGCTTTCAATAAATTGGCCAAGACCGACAGCCGTAGACAAGGGATTGCGGGCATTGCACCGATTGGCGCTTTCAATGGTGATGATGCGGTGGACAAACTGGTCAACCACTGTCGCGCCACCGATGGGTGCACCTACATCAGCTTCTGGAATAGGGTCGACCGGTACGTCGTTTTCGCGCAATTCAAAATGCAGCCGTGGTTCACGGCTGCTTTGCGGCACTCCAACGTAAGCGATTGTCTGACCCGCCTTGACCTTCGAACCCGCAACAATACCGGGCTCCACTCGCTGCAGATAACCATACATTGTTGTTTTGTTGTCGGCATGGGACAAACGGGCTACTGTACCCCAGCTTCCTTCAGGGCCGATGGACTGAACTTCTCCGTCAAAAGCCGCAACCACAGGAGTACCCTCCGAAGCAGTCCAGTCAACACCAAAATTCATGTTGTCTTTGGCGTCTTTAGCTGCGTTTTGATCGGGCCCAAATTTTGCTGCAATAATACCATTCACAGGCAAAACCATTCCATTGTCAGGGAGATTGCTTTCACCATCAGCTGAGACGCAGTCAAAATTTGCCCCAGCCTGTGCTTGAAATGCATAACACTCGAGGTTTCCCGTTGTGCGCCCGATCCTGATGTAAACGATCCGGCCCAAACCCGTTTTTGAGTCACGTGCAGCAGGCGAGTAGATCACGGTGATGGTGTCGCCAACCTGGGTTTTTTGTTCCAAATCCTGGGCGCGGGACAAAAGCATGATTGCTTCCCCGGTTACGCTTGCGGGCAACCTGTTGCGCAGCGCCACCGCATAAATGGCATCCAACAATCGCGGCCGGTCTTCGAGTCGTTTTTCCACTGGGAGGAGCTGTGTGCTGAATATGTCCTGCCCAGACCAAGGATCGGCGGCTTGGGCATAGTGGTCGAGGTCATCAAGCGCTATCGTTCCAAGCAAGCCGGTCTTTGTGTAAACTGAAAGCTGCACTGGAATTAAGCCGTTAGGCATTACGCCTCCAGTTTCCTGATCGGTCATTGCTCTCAAGGCAAAGCTGTCACCAGTTTCCAATTGCCAGCGTCCATAAAACTTCAAAAAAGCGGCTTCGGCATTACTGGCAAGTTGCCTTTCGATGCCCAG
>JANMWK010000026.1:0-8468 GCA_031393975.1 Hyphomicrobiales bacterium | reverse complement strand
CAAGTGAGCGGCATACAACCAATTGAATGGTAACCCGCCAGTTTAAGTGGGTGTGACGGCAGTTGATGGTTCACCATATAGGCTTGCAAATCGAGCGCCGTGAAACCAGCAAGCGGCTCAACTTTGAGACGCTCGCCGTCGATGCTAACAAATTTTAGATCAGCACGTGTTGCGCCATGAAAGCGCTTGCGTCCAGAGATCATCACATCAAAGCCGTGGAAGGCTTTTTCCATGGGCAGGGTTTTGCGAATGTTGCAGCACTTATCAGGATTGCTGAGATGCAATGATCCCGCAGGATCATCATTTTCTATATCGGCCACATTGGGCTGAAACACGCGCACATCGCGTAAGCCCAATTCTCGCACCAGACGATCACGATAAGCAATGGTTTCAGGGAATAGTTTCAATGTGTCGAGAAATATGATGGGCAAATCGCGGTCCACTTCTGAAACCATATGCAACAGCACTGCTGATTCAGCACCAAACGATGACAGCAATGCAACGCGCCCGTTAAAATCGCGAGCTATGGTCCGAATAAGATTGCGACCTTCTAAACCCGCATAGGCTTCGAGGAGATCATTTTCGTTGTTTAATGATGGAGGACTTTTAGCCAGCATGCGGTTGCTCTTCCCAGGGCGCAAAACCTTGATGACGTTGTGACCAAACCTCGCCTTCGCCAGCAACACGGTAAAGCCCGCGTTGGTACGCGAGGGACATTTGATGGGATGCCGCTTGCCAAGATTGCAACGGAAAACGATCGTTCACTGCGAATGAGTCAAAGCCGACTTGGCGCATATACTGTAACTGATCAGGCAGAAGATTTCCCTCGGCACGAAGTTCGCCGCGATAACCATCCAATCGCAAACTACGCGCCAGTGAATAGGCACGACCGTCGGTAAAGGCAGGGAAAGCTAATACGATGATCGCCAGCTGCGAAAAATATGGGGCGAGAGAATCAATCTTATCGGTGTTTGCGAGTTTCACCCCGAGAACACCGGGAAATTTAGCAAGCAAGTCCCAATCATTTGCCAGACGTGGGAAGGACACGATAATTTTCCCGCCTTCAGGAAGTGCTGCGTCATCGTCGAGTGTAGACCATTCATCTTGAACGAACGCGTTATTTTTAAGCAGTGGCATAAAGTGCCTCCTTAAATGGGGCAGGGCCCAAGCGGCGGTAGGTGTGTAAAAACTCTTCGCCACTGACTCGCAGTTTCACATAAGTGTTCAAAATAGTTTCAATCGCATCGGGCACTTCGTGCGCCGCAAAGCCTGGCCCCAAGATGGTGCCGATCGAAGCATTTTCGGATGAGGAGCCACCCAGCGTAATTTGGTAAAACTCTTCGCCTTTTTTATCGAGGCCCAGAATTCCAATGTGACCAACATGATGGTGGCCGCAGGCATTAATGCAGCCAGAGATATTGAGCTTTACAGCGCCATAATGTTCTTGTGTTGCAACATTGGCAAACTTACGGCTGATGGCTTGCGCCACAGGAATTGATCGCGCAGTGGCCAGCGCACAATAGTCAAGGCCGGGGCAGGCGATAATATCACCAATCAAACCGTAATTTGCTGCGGCCATGTCGGATGCTTTTAAAGCTTCCCACACTGCAAAAACATCTTCTAATTTAACATGCGCCAAAACAATGTTTTGCGCATGGCTTACACGCAACTCATCGAACGAATAACGCTCGGCCAAAGTCGCCAATTGGCGCATTTGGTCGCCCGTGGCATCCCCGGGAATGCCGCCTTCGGGCTTCAGAGAAATGTTGACAATCGTGTAGCCATCAACAAGGTGAGCTGCGAGATTGTTTTTAGCCCAACGTGCAAACTCAGGATCAGTGCGTTTGGCTTCTTCAAAACGTGGTGCAAAGCGCGACAGCTCTTCATAATTTGGGGCTTTAAAATAAGCCGAGATCCGCGCCAACTCGCGTTCATCCACTTCGGTGGATTGAGCAGGGTGGCGGGCATATTCAGCTTCAACTTCGGATTTGAATTTCTCAGCTCCCAATTCATGCACCAGAATTTTGATGCGCGCCTTGTACTTATTGTCCCGGCGGCCAAACAAATTATAAACCCGCATGATGGCTTCGAGATAAGGGATCACTTCTTTTTCTGGCAGAAAATCGCGAACGGCAATAGCGATCATTGGTGTGCGGCCTTGGCCACCACCCACCATCACTTCCCAGCCAATGGCACCAGCATCATTCTTGTGCATTCGCAAACCAATGTCGTGCACCTTCACAGCAGCACGGTCATGCGGTGCACCGGTGATAGCGACTTTGAATTTACGCGGTAGGAATGAGAATTCCGGATGAAGCGACGACCACTGGCGGATCAATTCCGCAATTGGCCGTGGATCAGCGAGTTCATCTGCTGCTGCACCCGCCCAGTGATCTGTCGTAACATTGCGAATGCAATTACCGGAGGTTTGAATGGCGTGCATTTCCACATCCGCCAAAGCCTGCAAAATATCAGCCGTGTCTTCCAGTTTGATCCAATTATATTGAATGTTCTGGCGCGTCGTGAAATGGCCATAACCACGGTCATATTTGTCAGCAATGTAAGCCAGCTGGCGCATTTGCGTGCCCGAAAGTGTGCCATAGGGAATGGCGACGCGCAGCATATAGGCGTGCAGTTGCAGATAAAGTCCGTTCATCAAACGCAATGGACGAAACTCATCCTCGGTGATTTCACCTGACAAGCGTCGCGCCGCTTGATCGCGGAATTGCGCAGTTCGCTCGGCCACAAATTTATGATCGAATTCATCGTAACGATACATGATTAAACCTCCACAGCGGCGAATGCGCCGGCTGTTCCATCTGCTTGTTTGCCAAGATCGAGCCGCACGGTGGGGCCGGTTGTGCGCATCCGCTCACGAATTTCTACAGCGCGAATTTTACCTTCGACGCGTTCGGCTTTGAACAGATATTGACCCGTAACCAATGTGGACTTCACATCGTCAGCGGCGCGAGTTTCTAATGCGGCTACAGCCAGCGGTTCTAAAGCCAAGACTGCGTCATCAATCTTCTCGCTCCAAACACCGGCGCGAGTAAGAAATACGGCGTCCCCATCACGTAGGCGGTTGGCGGTCATCACTTGACCTTTTTCGATTATGATCATGAAGCGGCCCTCAAAATTGCGTCTTGAATATCTTGGCGAACAGGAAATGGCATCACATCGGCGGATGCTTTTGCAGTGGGCAGGCCCACATAAATAATAGCAGGCCCAGCAATGCCAGAGGTCTGCAGTGTATCCCACAAGCCCCCAATGTTGGTGTCAATCACGCGCTCATCTGGCAATGTGCCATTTTCGATTACGGTGACACGGGTGTCCGGCGCAATGCCACTCTCAAGCAGTCGCGCCGAAATATCACCTGCTACATTCACGCCCATATATATAGCAAACACGTTGCCGGGATTGGCGAGAGCCGCCCAATCTTGGTCGGCAACGCCTGTTTCTGAATGTCCTGTGAGCAAAGTGATCGAACGATTTTGCCCGCGCTGCGTGAGCGGCAAACGCGCCGACGCGGCACAGCCCAAAGCTGCGGTAATACCAGGCACCACGTCAACCGCAATGCCAGCTTGCTCAAGCGCAAATTGCTCTTCTCCGCCACGCCCAAAAATATAAGGGTCTCCACCTTTAAGACGGACGACAACGCGGCCAGCAGAAGCCTCACGCACCATAATATCATTGATCTCAGATTGCTTAGGCGAGGGCGAATAGGGCGTTTTGCCAACTGGAATGCGAACCGCATCACGCCGTGCCATTTCAAGAACTCCTGGGGACACTAGGCGGTCATAGATAATCACATCCGCCTCTTGTAGCTTGCGCTGGGCTTTCAAGGTGAGAAGTTCAGGATCGCCGGGGCCAGCACCAACCAATGAAACGCGGCCAACGGGTGGCCTTGAACTATTGACGATGGCATCATTGACTGCCAGCTTAAAAGCGACGTCGTCATCATTGAGCAGCGCTTCACGCGGAGCACCAAAAAAGAAATGAGACCAGAAAGAACGGCGGGCATGACCATGGGGCACAGTTTCAGCCACGCGTGCGCGAAGTCCAGCAGCACGGGCCGCAAGAGCGCCAAGCTTTTGTGGTAGCATAGCGTCAATCTTGGCGCGAATGCCTTGGCCCAAAACCGGAGCTGTGCCTTCAGTTCCGATGGCAATGACCACCGGGTCGCGATCTACAATCGACGGCACAATAAACGTGGAAATATTAGCTTCATCCACGGCATTAACAGGAATGCCACGCGCTTGAGCTTCCTTGCTCACACGGGCATTGAGTTCTGGATCGGCAGAATAAACCAGCGCTGCACCTTCGAGCAAATAACCCGCAAACCGAGTCGACAACCATTCAACCCGTTGATTGGCTTTAAGTTCATCATGCAGGCTCGGAGCAATAATCGCGATTTTCGCAGGGGTTTTGAGCAGGAGACGCACCTTTCGCAAGGCTTCTTCGCCACCGCCAACGACGATGACTTTGCGATCTTGAAGATCGAAGAATATCGGAAAATAGCGCATTTCAAAGCCTCCGTTCGTTCATCCGCACGATTTACATCTTCACCAATGTGTTCGATTTTCATTGAAATTCAACAAAAACTGGCTCAAACATTGACAAATATGAATGTCGTTCTTTATACAGAACGTCAGTTCTAAACAAAGGACACTCAAATGTCAACGCGTGTTAAAGCAAAAAATCCACCATCAAATAATGGTGAATCGGGTGCCGATCTTGGCAAAACCATTCAACGCTTGCGTAAAGCCTATAATCTCTCTTTGGGTGAGTTGTCGGAACAGTCCGGTGTTGCAAAATCCATTATTTCGCAGATTGAGCGCAATGAAACCAACCCCACTCTTTCGACGGTAATCCGCCTTTCGCGCGCATTGGATACCACTATTGACGAGGTGCTCCGTGGGGACACGACCTCACAATTCATCGAACACCAAACCAAGTCTGGTATTCCGATGTTGGAAAGTGAAGATGGGCTATGCAAACTTGCCATTGCGGGTCCATTAAATTTAGTCGATTTATTCCAATGGTATGATTTTCACGCAAAAGAAGGTGGCATGCTCGAATCCGAGCCCCATCCGCAAGGCACGGTTGAACATCTCTATATCGTCAGCGGCGAGATTGCAGTCACCGCCGGCGGCGAAACTAAAATCGGTAAACTGGGCGAGGCCATACGATTTCGCGCTGATGTTCCTCATAAAATTGTCAATACAGCGAAGAGCGAAACCCATGTGATGATGATGCTAGCACTGCGGCAGATCGGATCGGCTTAAATGAAAATTCCTGCACCATTCCGAGACCTGTTCGACAACATTGAACAAGATTGGGAGTTTGCAATTGATAACCCAACGAAAGGCCCAAAGGGCCGCAAGTTGTGGCGCGATGTAGCTTTTGCCACCCCTGCAGGTTTTCGGCCATTGATGCTGGATCTTGTCTTGCCAAAAGGGGAAGGGCCATTTCCGCTGGTGGTGTTCATTCACGGTGGCGCCTGGCTATCTGGTCATCCAAATGTTTCAAACCCAACCTATCGCAAACTCGACTACATAAACCACATAGTTGATGCTGGCTTTGCGTTTTCGTCGATCGCCTACCGCTTCAGCAGCGAAGGTCCATTTCCTATGCAACTGCATGATTGCAAGTCGGCCATACGTTTCCTGCGCAATCGTGCTGGTACTTTCAATATTGATTCAAAACGTTTTGCTGTGATGGGTGATTCTGCAGGTGGCCATTTGGCCAGTATGGTGGGTTTGACAAACAACAATTCCAAGTTTGAGGGCAGTGTGGGCGATATGAATGGCTCAAGCGCCGTACAAGCCGTGATCAATTGGTTTGGTCCAGCTGAACTTCTCACCATGGAGCAACAAAGCATTGGTAAAGAGTTGGGATCTAAAGATGCGCCCGATTCTGCCGAGTCACGTTTAGTTGGTGGAACATTACAAGACAGCAAAACAGCTGCAATTGCCGCCTCGCCGATGACTTATGTCAACGCAATGGCACCGCCTTTCCAGATTCAGCACGGTATTAACGACCGACTGGTGTCCTACAAACAGAGCGAAAACTTAGCTGCTGCACTACGCGATGCAGGATGTGACGTCACTTTGAATTTGATCGAAGGTGCTGAGCACTGTTTTTGGGGGGTAAATGGAATGCCCATCGTTCAAGAAGTTGTGAGTTTCCTCAAAGCCAAACTATAGGTTATGTTCCACCAATGAAATTTACATCGTTAGTCATTATATTTGCCTTTGCGAGTAGCGTGCACGCGGCTGAGCAAAAAATTGTCATCGAAGTGGGAACCATGATCTGTGGGGCGGACCCACACAACATTAAGAATTCACTTTCTGCAATAATTGGCGTTAAAAACGTCGAAATTTCGCTGCCTAATAAAACTGCGACTGTCACCTTTGATAATCAAGTATCAAATGCCAGCGCCATGCTAGTTGCAATCGCTGGGGCAGGCTATGCGGGCCTTGTAAAACCGCAGTGATTAAACTTCACGAAAGTTGGAAAGCGCCATTACAAAAGGAATTTGATGCACCTTACATGTCTGCGTTGAAAGAGTTTCTTCTCCGAGAACGTGAGGCTGGAAAACACATTTACCCCAAAGCCGATGAATGGTTCTACGCGCTGGATTCAACTCCACTTGAAAAGGTAAAAGTCGTCATCCTCGGCCAAGATCCCTATCACGGTGAGGGCCAAGCTCATGGATTGTGCTTTTCAGTTAAAAAAGACATCCGAATCCCCCCATCTTTAGTCAATATATACAAAGAGTTAAAGTTTGATCTTGATATTTCACCTGCGGCTCATGGAAATCTTACAGCGTGGGCCAGGCAAGGTGTTCTGCTTCTCAATTCTGTTCTTACAGTAGAAGCAGGGCGTGCCGCTTCACATCAAGGTAAGGGTTGGGAAATCTTCACCGATGCTGTGGTCAAACTGGTCAACGAACAAGCTGAACCGAAAGTGTTCATCCTTTGGGGCAGCTATGCCCAGAAGAAAGCAGCCTTTGTTGCCGCGTCAAAGCACAAGATTTTAAAATCGGTTCACCCTTCGCCATTGTCCGCACACAATGGTTTCTTTGGCTCAAGACCGTTTTCAAAGACCAATGAATTCCTCAAAGCCAATGGTATTGAACCCATTGAATGGCAGCTCGACGAATAGAGCTTAGCTCACTGCGCTTTGTAAATTCGGCAAATGCCTGTGTCACGGAACCTCTGATCGGAAACCCGACATTGCCGTAAGGCGTGATTAATCGCTTGCTCGATTGTTCCATAATTCCATGTAGCGCCGCATGAATTTCCAGCGGAATAGGGTGAGCGACCACCAGTAACAACCACCGCTTTGTGGTCAGGCTATCTCAAATAATGCTGTAGATATTCGTCTTTGCAGTATTTTCTATTTTGCTTCGGCTGTGTTTGCTGATCCGGCAACAAACCCTGCAGCCACAATTAGTTCGGCACTGTTGGCGATGAGAAAACGAGAAAATATCTTTATCATTTTAGAACTCCCACTGATGAACTCTAAAAGAGTAGATCATAACTATAATATTGTTAACTGCCGCTGTTTTGATTGCATTTTTGGCACGTCCGATTTACACTTTTGCAATGGGAAAAATTGTTACTAGACTTAAACTATGGATAATCGCGCTCGCCTGCGCAGCGGCGTGCAGCGGTGCAATTGCCCAAGATGTTCCCCCATTTGAGAGCAAAGCGAAAGAGGCGATCCTAATCGATGCAAAATCTGGCGCTGTCTTTTACGAAAAGGTCGCCGACATCGCCATTCCGCCAGCCAGCATGAGCAAACTCATGACACAAACCATTGTGTTTGATGAACTGAAAGCTGGCAATCTCAAACTCGATCAGGAGTTCACTATCAGTGAAGACGCATGGCGACGCGGTGGTGCTGCTGCAGGTGGTTCGACCATGTATGCTGAGTTGAACTCGCGCATAAAACTCGATGATCTCATCCACGGCGCTATCATACAATCGGGCAATGATGCTTGTATTGCCATTGCCGAAGGGATTTCAGGCTCCGAGCAAGCCTTCACAAGACTGATGGCTGACAAAGCCAAGAAGTTGGGGTTGATGAACAGCACCTTCGCTAATGCCACCGGACTGCCTGACCCCGGTCACCGCATGAGTGTGCGTGATCTTTCTATTGTGGCGCGCTATATTATCACCAACCATCCCGATTATTTCAAAATCTATGGTCAACCTGAATTCACTTGGAACAAGATCACCCAGCAAAATCGCAATCCTTTGCTCAAGGATTATCCCGGAGCTGATGGCATGAAGACCGGCTACACCAAAGAGGCAGGATATGGCATGGTGGGCACCGCCACCCGTGATGGAAGGCGGCTGATCATGGTGGTGGCCGGATTAAATTCGATCAATGATCGCAAAACTGAAGCGCAAAAACTATTGGATTGGGGCTTCAATCAGTTCAAAACCATAGACCTCTAT
>JANMWK010000016.1:0-8351 GCA_031393975.1 Hyphomicrobiales bacterium | reverse complement strand
CTTCACACCACCAAAAGTGATTGGGCCAAACAACATCTCGTAGGCATAGCCAAAACACTTGGTGATCATGGCGTCGCAATCATCGAAGTTGTCGACTGCAATTTCAATGCCGCAACTCAGAATTCAAGTTTTGAACGTCTCATCCATTCAAGGCCAGATGCTATAATCAGTTTGCCCGTTGGCAATACTGTCATGGCTGAAACTTACCGCAAGGCTTCTAAGGCCGGAATTAAACTCATTTTGCTCGACAACGTGCCAACTGGTCTTTTGCCAGGCACGGACTATGTAAGCCTAGTTTCCGCAGATAATTTCGGGCTGGGGCAGATCGGAGCGGAACTGCTTTCGCCACATGTTGCTTTGGATGGTGAGGTCGGCATTCTAACGTATCGCAAGGACTTCTATGTCACCAATGAACGAGAGATTGCTTTCCGGCGTTGGATTGAAAAAAAGCGGCCAGACGTGATTGTTAGGCAGGGCGAATTTGACGAACCCTCGCATGCGGGAGAGACTCTAAATCGGTTACTCGAATTACATCCTAATATATCCGGAGTTTTTGCGGTGTGGGATGAGGCGGCAATATCTGCGTTGGCAATGATGCAGGCCAACGGAAAGGCATTGCCGATGACAACAATCGATCTTGGCGAGGAGGCCGCGCAAGCCTTGGCTGAGGGTATAATAATGAAAGGCATTGGCTCACAGCGTCCCTTTGATCAAGGCGTTGCGGCCGCCCGTGCGACCTTGTTGTCTCTCATCGAACGTCAACCGCCGCCGTGGCTTGCACTTCCCGGTCTTGCAGTCATGCAGGAAAATATTATCGAGTCGTATCAGGTCATCTGGCATATGCCTCCACCACTGAAACTTGTAAAAGCCGTTCTGGGTTAGAGGCTTGATCTGTATTCCCTCGTACAAGCGACATAAGAAACCACAGCCATAGCTGCTTCATACCCGTAAAGTTGGAACGAAAATCTGCCTAAACGAACAGGATGCGGACTTAATTGGGATCAAGTCCAGCGCAATCTATTGAGATGCAAGACGCCTTAAAGCCCAAAGTGATTCAGCAAGTTTTTTCAGAAGCTCACTATGTAAGATGATGCACTTTGCCCATGCCATAAACGCGCGTGTTGAGGCCCTCCATTCTGGCCTTCAACTGCAGACTCAAAAACTGCGAATAATGCCTTGATTGATGCAGGTTGCCGCCGTGAAACCATAGGCTTTCCTGCGCCGTTGGTTTCCACATATTACGGAGTTCACCTTCCCAAGGGCCTGGGTCTTTGGTGGTGTTGCTACCCAAACCCCAGCATTTACCAACCTTATCGGCCACGTCCTTTGAGATCAGTTTTGCCGCCCACCCATTCATGCTGCCATAGCCTGTGGCATAGACGATCAAGTCTGCTTTGAGTTCGCTGCCATCACTGAATTCAATCGACTTCGGCTTGATCTCTTTCACACTCACTTTGGTTTTTAGTTTGATCTTTCCGTCAGCCACTAATTCACTCGCGCCCACATCAATGTAATAACCTGAACCTCGGCGTAGGTATTTCATAAACAGACCGGAATTGTCATCGCCCCAGTCATGCAGGAACCCGGCTTTTTCCAAACGCACATAAAAATCGGCATCGCGCTCTTTCATTTTGGCATAGGCCGGAATTTGAAAGCTGGGGAGAACTTTATAAGGAATAGAAGCGAAAATCAGATCCGCCTTGTGATGGTCAACGCCATTTTGCAAGGCCTTTTCTGAATATAGGTCACCAAGACCGATATCCATCAATGTGGCAGATTTCACAATATGTGTCGACGTGCGTTGCACCATGGTGACATCAGCACCCTGCTCCCACAAGGCCGCGCAAATATCATGGGCGGAATTGTTGGAGCCGATGACAACACATTTCTTGCCCTTATATTTATCAGGACCGGGGTGTTGCGATGAGTGATGCTGGTCACCTTTGAATTTAGCAGCGCCCGGGAATTTAGGAATATTCGGCACACCGGACTGTCCGGTGGCCAACACCAACTGTTGTGGTTTGAGTGTGATCGCTTTGCCATCGCGCTTCACTTTCACCACCCATTGCTTTTTCTTTTCATCATATTTGGCAGATATGCATTCAGTAGAGCCCCAATAATTCAGCTCCATAATCTTCGTATACATTTCCAGCCAATCGCCGATTTTATCTTTCGGCGAAAACACAGGCCAATCATCGGGGAATGGCAGATAAGGCATGTGATCATACCAGACGGGGTCATGGAGGCACAGCGACTTATAGCGCTTGCGCCAACTGTCTCCGGCTTTCTTATTTTTCTCGATTATGATGGTGGGCACGCCCAGCCTGCGCAACCGTGCGCCAAGGCCAATGCCACCTTGCCCTCCGCCAATAATCACACAATAGGGTTGGGTTTTGGTGCCGAGTTCCTGGGTTTCGCGCTCCATGCGCTCAGCATAATTTTCACGATTTTTCGTTGTACTATGCTCCACGCCCATTATGCGTGCACTGCCTTTCTTTTCTTCATGGCCTTTGAGTTCGACCATAGTGGTGAGCAATGTCCACGCCTTGCCGTTTTTAAGGCGCAACTGCCCGCGCCCGCCAGCTACTGCGGTTTCAAAAGTGAACCAGCATTCCGTCATCGCCTCATAGCCAGTGGCATCGCCTTCGAGTTTCCAATTGGAAGGCTGCACATCATTGATAGTGGCTTTCAGCATGTCAGCTATCTGCGTCTTGCCCTCCATGGTTTTAATATTCCAGGTGAAAGAAACTAGATCGCGCCAATAGCAATCGTCATCGAATAGCGCTGTAGCAATGGCAATATTTTTGGACTTGAGAGCACGCTCAAAATCACTAAGCCACTGCGCAGCGTATTCATTTGAAGTTGACATCGGTCAGTCCTCCCCAATTTTTAACAATTATTTGCATAGATTTCTAGATATGGGAAGCACTTACCCAGTCCTTCCCCATCACGGAATTTCTAATATGGCACTCGTGTTGGAGTTACCTTGACTGCTCCAACACGTAAACATGCGGCGTATTGGTCTTGGGCAGGGTTGCCGCGGTGAGCTCGAGCGTGGAGCCTTTGACACGGGTTACATTCTGCGGCTTACAATGCCCAAGGAAAGTTTCCACGGGCTCTATCTTCAAAACGCCTTTGGGGCTGTAATAGTGCATGGGGATGACGGCCTTGGGCTTCAGACGGTTGATCACTTTGTCCAGCTCATCAAGAGCTATAGTGGCATGGGCGCCAGCCAGTGCCAGCAAGACATCAACCTTGCCTTCTAGAGCTTCCAGATGTTCTTCAGCCACGGGAACGCCGGTATCACCCATGTGCAAAAAGCGAATGCCATCGAGTTCAAAATGATAGAGCGCATTGGCATCGGGATCACGGTTATATTCCTTGCGATAATCAAACGTCATGCTCTCCCATGCCGGATACGACTTCACAAACAATTTGTTGCCAATGTTCTTGCCTTCTGTGGGAAGTGCCAACGTGTTGACGACAATAGGATTGCCGAGCACGTGGCTAGGATCGGAGTGGAAGCTGTCCGTATCAGAACTCATCAACACGATGTCAGCCTTCTCATTAATTGGATCAAAGCCGCTGTTGCCAGGCGCTGGCGTGTAAGGATCGGTGACAATGGCAAGATCATCTGTTTCGAGACGGAAACTGGCGTGGGCATAAAACTTGATTTTCATGATAGCAGTCCTTTTACTCAGGAAACATTGTGGCCGCTGAACAACGTCCAACTTTCGGCGAGATCACTTTGCATCGCGGCAAACTTGACAAGATGTGGCGCATTCATATGGGCTTCCCAATCGGCTCGCGTTGCCCAGTTTTCATGGAACACATAAAGCCCCAAATCTTCGTCAGACTGGTGCATATCATAGTTGAGACATCCCTTCTCAACCCGGGTGGGTGCTACCAGCGTTTTAAGAATATCACCCAATTTTTTTTCCAGGCCGGGCTTAGCCTTCAGCGTGGCAACGACAGTGAGCGGCTTCATGGTAGTTTCCTTTCAATCGAAATTTAATTGGCGTGAAGAATCTAAAATATTGGACTCGCTGCGCCCGTGAATCCGTGCAAATTTGTTAGCAATATCAGCAATCGCTGCCGGAATGTCAGAGAAATGGCCAACCAGCGCATCAGGTGCGAGAGTGTTGAGCTGCGAATGAGCGTAACCATAGGTGACGGCCACGATCGGCAAGCCTGCTGCTTTGGCAGTTGCGATATCAACTTCTGAATCACCCACCATGATCGACAGATAGCTTTTGGGCCTGTCTCGCGGCAGGGTGCGCAACAAATGCTGTGGATCAGGCTTTGCGACGCCAAATGTGTCGGGGCCCGCAATGATTTCAAAATAGTGTGCGATGCCCAAGCCCTCGAGAATTGCACGGGCGAAAGCTTCGAGCTTGTTCGTACAGACCACCATGCGCCAGCCAATGCTCGCGAACTGCGCGAGGCTTTCAGTCACCTGCGGATAGAGGGTTGCTTTTGCCGGCAGTCTTTCGGCATAGAGAACCTGAAAGCGTCGGATGGCTTCCGCAGCTTTTCCCTCATTCAACTGATGCCCGCTGAAACTAAAACCTTTGAGCACCAGATTTGAAATGCCATGGCCGATCAATTTGCGTGTGGCATCAAGACCAATTGCGGTAAATCCGTTTTCATTGAGAAGCGCATCCAAGGAATCTGCAAGATCAGGAGCACTGTCCACCAAGGTGCCATCGAGGTCGAAGATGATCGTACCTCGCTCATGGGTCATTTTTTAGACCTATGATCTTGGCAATTACTCACCGGACCGCACAGTTTGGGCAATCAGGCGAGATACGAGTGTTGCTTCTTCTAAGAACGGCATATGACCTGCTTCAACGCGATGAAGAGCCGCATTTGCAGGCAGTGCCTGTTCAGTTTCGGCCGGTGGAATGATCATATCGCGGCGGCCAAGGATGACGCGGCATGGTCCCTTAAAGTTCAGCAATTCAGCGCGCACCGAAAACAGTTGCGTTGAACCCTCGAAAAGATTTTCGGCAATCTGTCCCTGCGTCTGCACGATGTTGCTCGCTTGGCGGGCCGCAAAGGTTGCGCCAACCAACGAAGCCGGTATACTTTTGGAATCATAAACCAAACGGCGCATTTGCGCTGCAAGAGCCGCCTCTGATCGCGCGCTGAGATAACCCGAAATGAAGCTTCCGTTAATCGTGGCACCTAAGCCAGCAGGTGCAATCAATGTGAGCGATTTAACGACAATGCCAGTTTGCGCCGATAGAGCTACGGCAATCGCGGCGCCAAGGGAGTGGCCGACAAGATGGAACTCACCGCCCAGAGAATGCAGCGCTGCGGCAACTTCATCAACAAGGCCATCGAAACCTGACTTTGCTGCCAGAGGCGAAGCACCGTGACCCGGAAGGTCCACAGCGATCATAGGATTGGTCAAAGTCATAGACATGATAAGTTGACGCCAAGCAGCAATCTCGCCACCAAAGCCATGCAGGAAGACCACAGGCGTGCCGACACCATTCTTCAGCGTTTTTACAGCTAGGCGAGGGTTGGAAAGCGCTGCAGCAATAAGTTGATGTGCCTGCCCGCGGTTTTTGGCTAAAGCCTCTTCCACATCGCGAAACACCACAGCCCTATGAGGGCCTGTTCCAACAATATTTTGAATACTCAATCGATTAGCTTCGGCCATACGCCGCGCCAACGGTGACGACCGAACACTGCCGTTTGACGACACAAACTCTACTATTGGCTGCTCGGTGGAAATCGTTTCGCTATCGGATGCCATTAGTTGACGATGTGGAGTGCCATTTTTTCCATTTGCAATTGTCGCAGGCTTTGCTTCACGTGCATTTTCTAAAATTACAAGCGGCTCAAGCACCGGGGCCAAGTCACCTACTTTGTAAGGTAAGCTGGTCACCACACCCGCAGCAAAGGCTTCAACTTCAAATGTTGCTTTTTCAGATTCAACTTCCGCAACGATATCGCCACGCTTTACGGTGTCACCCAGTTTTACATGCAAAGCGACAATCTTTGCTTCGGTCAAATCTTGCCCGACTTGTGGCACTAGAATGGTTTCAAGCATATCCGTGACTCCGGGTCATCTCAGGCGGCACCGCGACAGCGTGTAGACAGTTCATCGCTATCACTCCGCTGCTTGCAGGTGGACTGGCACGTACAAAGTGCGCAGTGCTGCCGCAACGATGTCATCCGTCTGGGGTACGCTGGCTTTTTCGAGCGATAAGTTGAACGGCACAGGAATATCGAGCCCTGCTACGATTTCTACTGGGGCGTCGAGATCAAAGAACGCATCGTGTTGGATGATCGATGCGATATCAGATGCAACGCCACCACGACGCGCCGCCTCTTGCACGATAACCACCCGCTTGGTCTTTGCCACGGATTTAAGAATCATTGCTTTATCGAGAGGAACCAGTGTCCGCGGATCAATGACCTCCACTTCGATGCCTTGCTTGGATAATGCTTCTGCGGCCTCAAGCGTGCGCGGCACCATGTTGGACCAAGCAATCATGGTCACATCTTTACCCGTGCGCTTGATATCGCCAATTCCGAATTCTACGATATGTTCGCCGTCGGGCACCAGACCCTTGGTCATGTATAGGTGTTTATGTTCCAGAAAAATAACAGGGTCCTGCTGACGCAACGAATATTTCAAAAGACCTTTTGCATCAGCCGGAGTTGACGGCATAACCACGCGCAAACCCGGAATAGCATAAAACAATGCTTCTAGGCTTTGCGAATGTTGTGCGGCAACGCCACCGCCCGTTCCACCTTGCGAGCGCATCACAAATGGCACACGACCTTCACCGCCGGTCATTAAGCGAAACTTTGCTGCTTGATTAACGATCATATCCATGCCGAGCATGGCAAAATCTACATAGAGAATCTCTACAATGGGACGGCTGCCAGCAATGGCCGCACCCACGCCCACGCCGATCATGCCGGCTTCGGCAATTGGCGTATCGCGGACGCGTTTGGCCCCATATTTGGCCAGCAAGCCTTCCGTCACTTTATAGGAGCCGCCACGATCTGCGATGCCTTCGCCGATAATGAAGACTTCAGGGTTACGCGCCATTTCTTCGTCAATCGCTTCGCGAAGCGCGTCGCGGTACATGATCTCGCGCATGTGATAAATCTCCTGTCTAAACTTTTTCTGACTCTTGTGAATCAGTACACTTCTGCAAATTGCCGGAATTCTTCTACTGAAACTTCCGCACTATTTCTGGCAAACTCCACGGCTGCCGCAAATTCTTCTTGGACTTTGCGCTCAATCACTTCAATTTCAGCCAACGTTGCCCCGCCCAATTCAATGAAATCATTTCGCGCACGGTCTACGGGATCGCGATCCTTGTAATATTTGAGTTTGTCTTCCGGCATGTATTTGCCCGGATCATTCACGTGATGACCCATGTGACGGAAGGTGCGCGCTTCAATGAGGATAGGGCCCTGACCAGCGCGGCATTTTTTGACCGCTTCAACCATCAAGTCGTAAACTGCCAGTGGATCATTGCCGTCGACCAAATGGCTTTCAACGCCGATCGCCGTGCCGCGCTTATAAAGATCAGTCTCGCGCGTTGAATCGCCAATCGGAGTTGAAACGGCATATTGGTTGTTCTCAATTACGAGAATGAAATTGAGATTCCAGATAGCAGCGAGATTCAGCGACTCTAAGAAGGTGCCGTTGTTCGTGGCTCCATCGGTTGTAAAGGTCACGGTTACAGCATCACTGCCGCGCACTTGCGCTGCGAGAGCAGCACCGACACCCAGTGGCGTTCCCGCACCAACAATTCCGTTGGCCCCTAAATTGCCCGTGCTGATGTCAGCGATGTGCATTGAACCGCCATACCCTCGGCAATATCCGGTTTCTTTCTGCAGCAGCTCGGCCACCATCTTTTTAATCTCGGCGCCAAAGGCGATACAGTGACCATGACCCCGGTGAGTGGAGGCGATGTAGTCACCTTTCTTCAGAGCGGCACAGGCTCCAGTCGCTATACCTTCTTGGCCGAGATAGGGGTGGAAATATCCCCGGATAAGGCCCTGCCTGTAAAGTTTGATTCCCTCAGTTTCAAATACTCGAATTGAGTAAGCTGTGAAGAAAAGTTTTTCCAAAAGTTCTTTTGAAGGCACATTTACTTTGGGCGACTCTTTTGCCATTTTTCTTACTTCCTCCAAAGGCTAATATATAACAGTGTTTTCACTACTACGGCACGCACTATTTGTCGAGAAAATTTTCTTCACGGTCTGAAAATTGTTTACTTGTCATTGCCATTACACCCACCGTTAGGTTATGCATCCCTTGGGGAATGTAAAATCAAGAAACTTTCAGGAATATATTCAATTTTAATCGAGCGAGG
>JANMWK010000122.1:0-5630 GCA_031393975.1 Hyphomicrobiales bacterium | reverse complement strand
CGCCGATTTTTCGTCCTCAGTTGATAGTTTAAGCTTCTGCTCCTTTTCTGAATTTGAGTGACCACATTCGGGACATGGGTAAAACGTCTCTAGGATGGTAAACTTTATGTTGTCTTCGAGGTAAAGTTCACGGGTGTGCATAGCATTTGCTATATTAAATCGCGCTTCCTATTTGAAAAAATTTTTTGAAAATTGCTATGGCTTCATCTAACAACACCGAAACGAATAGCCCAAAAATTAGCACATAAAATACAAATGTTGAATAATAATATGAAATAATGTTTTTAATTTCAATATTTTGTGAAAATTAGTATTAATCCCTTCCAGGACGCCATTTTCTAAGATGTTCGCACCCGCAATCGATACTGCGTGATGAACATGGATACGGCTTCTTCAGCGCTGCGCAAGGCGCCTTCGAAATAGCCTTGTAAATCGCCGCTGCTAGCTTCGCCAATAGTGGACCAGCGCAAGCCGCCTTTATTGATGAGAAGTTCTGATGCTTCGCCGGGCCGCAGTGCACCGGAATACGACATCGGTGCTTCGCTGCGTTCTGCGCCCACGAAATCTTTTCCCGCACCGGGTGCTGCAATATCCAAAATATGGAGTACGCGTTCGATGCGTTCGGCTGTCGATGCATCATCCAGTGGAATGGGCCCATTCAAAACGGTGAGCAACCCAGCGCCCCCTTGGCCTGTGCTCGATGGCCATATCTGCTCGCCACTGTCGGTCAAAAGAATGCCAGCATAACGATAGAGGTTATGAAAACCTTGGGCAAATTTCATGTGGAGTTTAGTGCCGCGTCCATAGGTGACAGTGCGTGCCATTTCCAACGCTGCAATAGAAATGCCTTCCACATGCACATCTATTTTATGCAATCTATGAAGGGGGGCCGCAAAGAATAACATATGCGCGCGGTAGGTTTCCACATGGTTAAATATAGTGCGAGCTTGTACGGTTATGTGATAACTTCCGCTGTCTTTGATGAGAAAAACGCGGCGGGCATATTCAATGTGAGCGTGGCAGGCTGCTTCCAGCTGATCAATAATCTGGCCGGTGCCGCCGGGCACTGTATAGGCTTCGTCGGCATTAGGGATCAGTGCGAAACTTTTCCCCACGACATCGACTTGCAAATAATCAAACAACACATGCAGGTTTAAATGCTCTAGTTTGCGCCCATACTCACTCCAGAAAAATGAATGCAACATGGTTTTTAGTGCGGGACCTGCGCCACAGCGCTTGAGATATTCGGCAATGCTTTCGTTGATGAAGAAGGAGTTGTGATCGCGGTTTTCGTCTTTATTCCACGTTACTTGATCGGCTGCGATCTGCGCCATTGCCGCTGCACCGGCGGAAAACATCAGATGTTCCATTTCGGATTGGTCATAGTTGCGGCCATCATAAATATAATGCATGGCATCAACACCCAGTGTCAGTCTGCGCACATATTTAATGCCAAATTTATTAAGCAGGCCAATGGCCAGCATATCGGTTGAGTTGATAAGATTGGCGCCTTCATCCAACACCAGACCAAGATGGGTGTTCATTTCTGGGCGCGACCGAACGCGGCCGCCGGCGCGCTCCTCGGCCTCTAATACGACATAACGAATGCCTGCTTGGCGCAATTGATCGGCTGCATAAAGGCCTGCAGCGCCTGCGCCAATAATCAAAGCATCCGTATCAATGGGGTGTGGAATTTTAATCTCCCAGTGCAAGTTGTTCAGTTTGGCGAGAAAGCATGATCACGGTCAAGATCGTTATGCGACAATTCCACATGAGGGCCGCATAATTGTTGCGTATGGGCTTTTCACATCAGATCACAAACGCGTATAATGCCTTGGAACTTCGACAGGTCTCACCTATCTCTGGCTAGACCGAAAAAGAGGGAAAAATGGCCATTTATCAAAAATCCAAAGATGCGGTTGCGGCTTTAACACCAGAGCAATTCCGCGTGACGCAAAACAGCGGCACTGAAAGGCCGGGTACTGGGGAATATCTTGATAACCATGAACCGGGAATTTATGTTGATATTGTTTCAGGCGAGCCGCTGTTTGCCTCTTCAGATAAATTTGAATCGGGTTGTGGTTGGCCCAGTTTTACCAAGCCAATTGATCATGAGCATGTAAACGAGCTGCGCGACGATACCAATGGCATGATGCGCACCGAAGTGCGCTCCACCCATGGTGACAGCCATCTGGGCCATGTGTTTAATGACGGCCCGCGTGACAAAGGCGGATTGCGCTATTGCATCAATTCGGCAAGCTTGCGCTTTGTGCCCAAGGATGAAATGGAAGCTCAAGGTTATGGGGCTCATTTAAACCAAGTGGAAGATTTGACATGACAACACAAAAAGCAATTCTGGCCGGCGGCTGTTTCTGGGGGATGGAGGATTTGATCCGTAAAATGCCGGGCGTGGTTTCAACCCGTGTGGGCTACACTGGCGGTGATGTGAAGAACGCCACTTATCGCAACCACGGCACCCACGCTGAAGGCATCGAGGTGATTTATGACCCCGCGATTATGAGCTATCGCAAGTTGCTGGAATTCTTCTTCCAAATCCATGATCCCTCAACCAAGAACCGCCAAGGCAATGATCAAGGCACGGCTTATCGCTCCGGCATCTATTATGTCGATGAAGCGCAACGCTTGGAGGCGATCAACACGATTGCTGATGTGGATGCCAGTGGTATTTGGCCGAACAAAGTGGTGACTGAAGTGGCCCCAGCCGGAGATTTCTGGCTGGCTGAACCTGAACATCAAGACTATCTGGAAAAATTCCCGAATGGCTATACCTGCCACTTTGTAAGGCCAGACTGGGTGCTGCCAAAACGGGCCAATGCGGCTTAAGTTTCGGTACTTTCCATCGCTTGCTCTGACGGCGGAATTGGCGGCAGCTCTGGCGCATTGAGGCCCTCGAAGGGGTTTGCCCAAACGGGCAGCGCTTCGAGGTTTTTGTTCCAGCGATTGATGTTGGGGTAATCCGCCAAGGGCAGGCGGGCTATATCATTGAAGGGTAGAAATGTGGCCATGCGGAAGTCGGCATAGCTCAGGCCGCTACCCAGCAGAAAGTCGCGGCCCCGCAAATGGGCATCAAGCTGGGCGGCACTGGAATGAAAAAGTTTCAGGCCTGCACTTACTATGGCTTGGTCCACTGGCCCGGGGTGATAGCGCTGCTTGGTGCCCACTTCAAAATGCACCATGTCACAGGCATGAACAAAACTGGGTTTACCCCAACTGATCCAGCGGATCATGTCTGGCATATCAGCATCCATCCGCCAGAAATTCGAACCCACCATCATGGATAAGCGGCAAGCAATCGCATCCGCTTCCCACAGCGGCGGGCCAGACTCGACAAGAATCGGGATGAGCTTTGAGGGATTGAGTGTGCTAAACTTTTCGCTTTGAGAAGGATCAAACGGCGAGGCCCATTCGAGTGTGACAGGCGCAATCAAATGCCGCGCTACCGCAAGCGCAAGGCGTGGGTTAGGATTGCGCGAGTAGTAAAGAGTGCTCATCGAAGTTTCTCCCAATTCAGATGGAGAACTCTATCAACCCAGTCCAAAAAAACAATCCCACGCCATTTGACTAATTGTATTCCATAGGATACAAAACTAAACATGATCGAAATCCGTAAAACGGAGAACTTTCTAAAGTTCATGGCCGGACTTCGAGATCGCAAAGTAATACGACAAATTACCTCTCGTGTTGATAGGTTGTCTTTCGGCCATGAAAGCGACGTTGCTCCTGTAGGCGAAGGAATAAGCGAACTGCGAATTCACTTTGGGCCGGGCTTTCGGATTTACTTCAAACGCCAGGGAAACGTTCTTATCATCCTGCTCTGCGGTGGAGACAAAAGTTCACAAGACCGCGATATTGAACTGGCCAAACGTTTGGCAAAGGAATTGCAATTATGAAAGCATTACTGAAAACCACGCCATTCGACGCAGCAGATTATCTTGATGATGCTGAAGATATTGCGTTATATCTTGAAGAAGCTTTTGCAACAGAAGACCCTGCATATATTACCCATGCTTTGGGCACAGTCGCGCGCTCCAAAGGCATGACCGAGGTGGCCCGCAAAACGGGCCTCTCGCGTGAAAGCCTCTACAAAGCCCTCAGCGCCGAAGGCAACCCCGAATTTGCAACGATCCTGAAAGTGATGAGCGCGTTAGATTTGAAGATCAGTGCGCGGGTTAGCTCATAACTCTCCACCCGTCTTCCCTGCTTTCGCAGGACTGATGTTTGGGCTGCGGTAAGGACCACTTTTTTATTGTAGTTTTGCACAAATTGAATGATGCTCTGCGAAATTAATAAATGAGCTGGGGACGCAATGCCAGATAAATTCGGGTACCCAACATTTGATGAATTGATGTGGCCAACACTTTTAGCGCTAAAGGCCCTCGGCGGCTCCGGTACGAATGAAGAGATTGTTGACAAAGTCGCAGTACTCCAGAACTTTTCGACATCGCTTGTTAATGAACCGTACAAAACGGGGAATCTAACAAAATTAGAGTATCGTTGCGCGTGGGCGCGCACTTATCTCAAGTTTGCAGGTGCGATTGAAAACAGTTCGCGTGGCGTATGGTCAATTTTGAAGTTTGGAGAACAAGTAACATCTGATGATATGCCAAAACTACTCAAGGCAGCACGAGAAAAGCAAAAGGTTGAAAACCCCGTTGATAAAAATACGAATCAGGAATTTGATGGCCAAAATGCCATTGAAGAACGTTTGGGTTGGAAAGAGCAACTTCTCTCTGAAATGCAAAAAGTTGATCCGTCCGATTTTGAAAAATTATGTCAGAGATTATTACGAGAGTCGGGGTTTATTCGGGTCGAAGTCACCGGAAAGACCGGTGATGGCGGGATTGATGGAACCGGTGTCTTGAGAATGAATTTGCTTTCATTCCATGTGCTGTTTCAGTGCAAGCGTTTCAAAGGTAGCGTTGGGTCTTCGGTTGTGAGAGATTTTCGTGGTGCAATGGTTGGTCGGGCCGATAAAGGGCTCATAATCACGACAGGAAATTTTACCTCTGATGCGCGCAAGGAAGCCTCGAGAGATGGTGCACCTGCGATTGATCTTATTGACGGAAACGACTTATGCGATTTGATGAAATCACTGCGCGTTGGAGTGGAAGTGAAAACGGTTGAAAGTGTATCAGTTGATCGCGAATAGTTTGCTAAGCTCTAAAACAAAAAAGGCTCCCGCATGGGAGCCTTTTTAATAAAGTGTAAAACTTAACCCTCACGCAAACTTCTGCGCCAGGCTTCCGTCCTTATAGCGCTTGGCCATTTCGGCTACGGGGAGCACCTTCTTAATCTTGCTGGCTTGTCCAGAGGTGTTGAACTCCGCGAAGCGTTGCATACACAGTTTGGTCATGGCTTCCATGGCTGGCTTCAAGTATTTGCGCGGGTCAAATTCTGATGGGTCTTCGGACAGCACTTTGCGGATGGCGCCTGTCATGGCCATGCGGTTATCGGTGTCGATGTTGATCTTGCGCACGCCGTGCTTGATGCCGCGTTGAATTTCAGAAACCGGAACACCCCAGGTTGGCTTCATCTTGCCGCCGAACTTGTTGATGATTTCTTGCAAATCTTCAGGCACTGATGATGAGCCGTGCATCACCAGATGGGTG
>JANMWK010000074.1:0-18324 GCA_031393975.1 Hyphomicrobiales bacterium | reverse complement strand
AGCCGCAAGACTTCGCGACGAAGTGAAAAGACTGAAGGCCGTCGAACTCGCCGTGATGGATGATCCCCTGGCAAGGAACAGCAACATCCAGACGGCCGAGGAAAGCTGGCCCAGTGGCGCTCCGGCGAAAAGACGCGCGGGAAGCAAGGCCGGGAAGGCTGGGACTAGGACTTTTAGGGGTAAGACGCGGTAGTTGCATTTTATATATAAATATGTATAAATGCTGACGTGAATGACAAACCTGTCAAGTCCCTGCTTTGGGTTGCGTCAAGCCGTAAGGATTTGCAGGCATTGCCTCTTTCCGTTGGGCGCGGATTTGGCTTGTCATTGTTTGCCGTTCAGGAAGGTGAAATGCCGCCGTCATCCAAGCCTCTCAAAGGCTTTGGTGGTGCTGGCGTTTTGGAACTGATTGAAGATCAACGCGGCAGCACATATCGTGCGGTTTATACGGTGCGTTTCAGTGATGCGATCTACGTCCTGCATGTGTTCCAAAAGAAATCGAAACACGGCATCGCCACACCGAAACATGAGATTGATTTGATCCATGAAAGATTGAAGTTGGCGCAAAGTAATTATTCCAGCCGCAAGAAGGAACCAAACAAATGAGTAAGATGATCGAAAAGAGCAGCGGCAACGTATTTGTCGATATTGGTGTGCCAAATGCAAAACAAGAACTGTTGAAAGCAAAGCTCGCCTTGCAAGTGCATCGCTTGCTTACTGAACTTTCAATCACGCAATCCGATGCCGCAAAACTATTGGGCACCACCCAGCCACAGATTTCAGCTTTGATGGCGTTGAAGCCGGTATCGGTTTCTGTTGGACGTTTGATGGAGTTTTTAACCGTGCTTGGTCAGGACGTGAAGGTGACCGTGAAGCCTACAATGCGGAAACGTGCAGGGCATCTGACTGTTCAGGTCGGGGCGTAAGGATAATGAACAAAATTAAAGAGATTAAGCAAGAGATCAGGTCACTAAACTCCAATGACGTATGGAAGCTTGCTGAATGGTTAGATGAATTCAAGAACGAGTTGTGGGATCCACAGATGGAAGCTGATGCCAAGGCTGGTAAGCTCGATAAACTCGTTGAAAGCGCCCGCAAGGAAATAGCAGCTGGAAAAGTTCGCCCATTGTGAAGCATCGGCTTACTGCGTCGTTTTGGAAGAATATGACGAGCTCGGCAGAATAACACAAAAGCGTGCAGACAAGAATTTTGAAACTCTAAAACAAAACCTACACTACCCCTCGCTTCAATTCAAAAAATTGAATTCTGAATTGTGGTCCGTGCGCATTGGCATTGGATATCGAGCGCTAGCGCTGCCAAGTGCAGATGGTTTTGATTGTTTTTGGATTGGCAGTCATGCCGAGAATGATAATATTATTTAAATCAGCCGAAGAAGACTAGCGCGGTGGAGCGCCTACGAAGCGACGTGCTGAGAGCAAGGCAGGGAAGGGGACGTTCTGAAGGCGGAAAAGAAAATAATACTTCAATTTGGAAGTGTCAGCTTTTGTGCGAGATTAAAGTATCCGCCGAGATATGCTGCAAGAAGTGTCGCGATAGTACCGGCAACAATTGCCATAGCCCAAGAAATGGCGGGGCCTGATAGGAATCTCCACAATTTCGACTCTGGCCTTGAACTTAAATGTATTGAAGCATGTGGCAAATATCTGTCGTGCAACTTCACCACCAATAAGGTTAAGACCAAAATCCCGGTCATGAGGATTGCTCTTTTGTAAATACTGTCGAGACTAGGCAAGGCTACGATTGCACCGAGGAACAACAGCTGATTGAAACTAATACTGTAGAATTTTTGCGTCACAAAGAACCGTTCAAATCTTGATACATCCCTTTTTAACTTTTCTAACTCCCCAAGAGTCCACGCCTCAACTGCGCCCTGTGTCATTGCGAAATTTGACATTGGCCCGAACTCCAAAGTGACGATCTTGTCGATGCCGCCAATATCGGGCTCACGCGCATATATCTTCAATATAGTTGGTTGCTGTTTGGATGGCGCAATTCTTTTGAAATTTTCAAGGTAAAGCGACTGCTCGGTTCCTTGCGTTAGTGAAATGACCACTCTGGCATTTTGAAATCCACTTTGCACGTTCTCAACCAGTTGAACTATTTCGTCCCGCTCTAACTGAACCGGACCAAACTGATGCCTAGCTGTATACATCTGATCTGCAGGTACGCTCTTCCTTTCAGTTGGCTCGTCGTCTCCATGCGGAAACAAGACCAGCGTTCCACCTTCGCCCGATGCAGACTCCCAATGACCTTTCAAATTACCATCCGACATCAGCGTTGCTGTGACGGTAAGTTTGCCTTGGGCATTTGTTGACGCAATATCTTTAACTTCACCACTTAATCTCAACTTGTCTTCATTAAATTCACCTGAAACTTCAAAAACGACGACCCCAGAAATTGAATCATTAAAGCGAAGAAGGCCAGTCAAATGAAGGTTGCCGCCACTCAGATCAACAAATACGTTGCCTATATTGGTTCCATATACCCTGCCCGCCCAAAATCTTGATATAGCCATTTTCACTCGCCCCAAATTTTCGATGCAAAGGCCCCAGAAAATTATACCGCCTCAGTATTGTGGCGTTGAGTTTGTCGTCCAGTGCGCATTCTTGCAACCTCTATCTTCCATCATACCTACGTCTCGTTTTAGTTGGGTTCAGAACTTGTTGTTAGCGGATTACTGGGCCACCCCAAACCCGCACTGCTTCTGTTCCATGTCGATCTGCTTGGTGATGCGGATGGCATTCTCTGCATAAGCTTCCGTCACAGAGCCGTGATTGATGGTCTTGCCATTGAGCGGGCTCACGGCTTCACACAAATGAAAGACATGCGGTTCAGATGATTTCTTGGCTCCGGCTTCGGGGGCTATCCAGTAGACCACATCAAGCCCATTCGGATTTGCCGCACTCTTTGTGGCCGCTGCCACGTCCGAAGAATCTCGTGCGATGTCTTGGGCCTGCGATGCCACTTCAGGTGAACAGGCGGTGGTGGGTTGTCCTGATTTGATCTGGCTGGCGCAGGCATTCATGTCTTGCGTGTATTGCTCAACGGAGGGCGGTGTGAAACTCACGCCCATCAGGGTTGCGATTACAGCAAGAACCGCGCCAATGCCGCCAGCGATCTGCTTGTTCTTGGGGTCCATGTCCTTGTCCATGAAAATCAGGACAATCAATGGCAGGAAGGCGATCAGCGTGATGATTGCACCAAGCTGGTTCTGGACGAAGTAGCGGAATGTATCGGCCTTGCTGGCTGGATTTTTCCGGTTGGCGGCCTTCCACAGCAGGCTGCCGGCAATGGCGAACACGGCAATGCCAACCAGAAGGCCAATCAACAGCGGCATGTTTCCGTTGTTGTTGCCAGCGTCAAACTTATGTTGCTTGAGAAAATAAAGACCCGCAATCTCGCCGCCAATGGCCACGGCCCAGCACAGAAAAGCGAAAATTCGAAGCCGTGTAGTAGCGCCCTTTTGGTCTTGAGTCGCTTGCCACGCTTTAGTGACATCAGGTTTGTTTTCGGTCATTTGTTTTTCTCCCCGATCAACGCTTCAGCGCTAGTGGCGAAGGTTGATCATCCAATTCTGTGACGCTCCCCATCACATACCAGAGTTTGGCACAATGAGGTAGGGTGTCAACAACAGCTCATGCAGTTTTCGGTGGAACAAATTGTTGAGGTGCTCAAAGAAATTCCCATCAAATATGATCGAGAAAGAAAACATGTGGGTGTACGAGGTGCAATTGGAACACATCAATCGCTTCGCGCCAGCTACTCCAAAGGAGAGGTGCATCTAAACCTAGACCTCACCTAACCTCCAGCATGGTCCACATTCCAGCCATGAAATGGCCTGGCACGTTGCAAAATAGGATATATTTTCCCGGTTTCAAATCAAGTGTGAGCGAACCGGATTTGCCGGGGTCCAATTCCGCAACTTCGCCTAAATCCTTATAAGCCACTTCGTCAACCCGGTTCTCGCTCACGTTATACGGCAGCACTACACTTTCATCGACTATGGCAGCGACCAACATTTCATGGATCACACTGGTCGACGAGTTAGTGACATTGAACTTCACTTTACCATGCAAAACCGATTTATTATTGATGGTGATGCCCATGACCGATTTCATCATATTGGCATGCATGCCCATGCCAAGTCCCATGGATTTACTCATATCCATTGTGCCGCCCTTATCGGTGAGGGTCACTTTAACAACCGAGTCAGCCATAGAAGGTCCAGCAAAAATGATTGTGGTTAGAGCTGCTGCGGCAACAAATTTGGTGAGGTGCGATTGAAACATGATATGGTCCTTATCGGCTATAACGCGATATGAGCATTCTAGTTCCACATATGAGGCGTACGCATTAATTGAGGTCAACAAAAATCCGACCAGGTGGGAGTTCCTGGCCGGTTTTCATCATTCAATAAAGCTTAGTAGCAAACCCATTGCTTGGACCAGCTTATAATCTTGTGGGTGTGGTTCCAGTTCCAATGCTTTGTCTTGATCATTTTGTAGCCGCAGTCGTCATCATCACCGTAGCCAGTGTCATAATAGCCACCACCATATCCGCTATCGAACAAACCAGCACCGCCGAGATTAATGCCAAAATCGATGTTGACGTTCGAGTTGGCTTGGGCTGAGGCGCCAAAACCAATTGTGAGAGCAGCTCCTGCAGCAAGGGCGATGAGTGTTTTGCGTGTGTTGGTCATTTGAGTATTCCTTCCAGTGGGGGTTCAGTGTGTTTCGTCTTGATATGACCCTTATGAAGCTCCGGCCCTGAACCTAATCTGAGACGGTCATTAATCTGCCGTTCATGTTGAAAAATCTGAGAGCGCACTGTAGAAGCCCCCTCCATGGCCCAAAAACCCACCATATTTATCGACGGCGAAGCAGGCACCACCGGCCTTCAAATCCGCGACCGTTTAAAAAACCGTGCCGATTTGGAACTGGTTTCCATTATGCCCAAAATGCGCAAAGACATGGCCGCCAAGCGCGACCTGCTAAACAGTGTGGATGTAGCCATTCTGTGCTTGCCCGATGAGGCCGCGATCGAAGCTGTCAGCCTCATCACATCCAAAACCCGAGTCATCGATGCCTCCACTGCCTTTCGCGTGAACTCAGACTGGGCCTATGGTTTTGCAGAAATGGATGCCGGGCAGCGCGACCGGATTGCCAATGCGAAATTTGTCTCCAACCCCGGTTGCTATCCGCAAGGTCTGATCGCCCTCACCAAGCCCCTGATTGCTGCTCGGTTATTAGCGGCAGATTATCCCCTCAGCTATAATGCCATCAGCGGCTATTCTGGCGGCGGCAAAAAGATGATTGAAGATTATGTGGCGCAAGGTGCAAGCGCTTCGCCTTACATGCCCTACGGTCTCAGCTTCAAACATAAGCATCTGGCGGAGATGAAACTTTATGCAGGTCTGACGCGCGGGGTTATCTTCCAACCCGCTGTTGGCAATTATGCCCAAGGCATGATGGGTTGTGTGCCGCTGTTCACTGCGGTCAGTGGTGAGAAAATACACCGCACACTGACGAATTATTTCGCAGGCTCACGTTTCATTACTGTGGCTCCGCTCGAATCGCGCGAACGCCATGTAAGCTTGAACCCAGAAGCTCTCAACAACTCAAACAACATGAGTCTGCATGTGTTTGCCAATGATGATGCAGGCCAAGTGCTGCTCATGGCGATTTATGATAATCTCGGCAAAGGCGCATCCGGTGCCGCCGTGCAAAACCTCAACCTGATGATCGGGGCCGACGAAGCATCCTCGGTCGATTTGATTTAAGCAAGGAACTAAAATGGATAAATTCAATACGATCACCGGTGTGGCAGCCCCCCTCAACATCACCAATATCGACACCGATATGATTATTCCCAAGCAGTTTCTTAAAACGATTCTGCGCACCGGTTTGGGGAAATCGCTGTTTTATGAAATGCGCTACACGCAAGAAGGCGTGGAGATGCCGGAATTTGTGCTCAACCAAGAGGGCTATCGCAAGGCCGAGATTTTGGTGGCAGGCGACAATTTCGGCTGCGGATCATCGCGCGAACATGCGCCTTGGGCTTTATTAGATTTCGGCATTCGCTGTGTCATTGCGACAAGCTTTGCCGATATTTTTTATAATAACTGTTTCAAGAATGGCATTCTGCCCATCGTTGTCAGCGCTGAAGATCAGAAGAAACTTCTCGACGATGCCCAGCGCGGCTCCAACGCTACGATGACCATTGATCTTCCTAATCAGGAAATTCGCGGGCCAGACGGCGGCACCGTCAAATTTGAAATTGATCCGTTCCGCAAACATTGCCTGCTCAATGGCTTAGACGACATTGGCCTCACCCTGGAAAAAGCGGATTCAATAGCAGCCTTCGAAATGAAAAATGCTGCCAGCCATCCTTGGCTCTAAGGTATGAACACCATCCTCATCACAGTTCTGCCAGTTTTCGGAATGATTGTGCTGGGATATATATTTGCTAAATTTAAAATTATTGACGTTGCTGCAGGCCGAGGCCTTTCCCTGTTCGTGTTCAACGTTGCCATCCCAGCCCTGCTCTTCAAGACCATGGCGACTATGGACACGAAAGACGCAGCCCCATGGAGCTTGTGGTTGGCTTTTTTTGGTGGCCTCGGCCTCACTTGGATTGCGGCGGCCTTCGCCTCTCGCCTAATTCCCAGTTTGAATGCCAGCGGTGGGGCTTCGGCTTCAATGGCGAGCGGCTTTGGCAACTTGGCTTTGCTCGGAACACCTTTAGCACTTGCGCATTTTGGCCAAGCCGTTGCCGTGCCACTTGGATTAATCCTCTCCATTCATGCGCCAACACTGTGGTTCACTGCCACATTACACCGCGAACTCTCGCGTCATTCTGGCCAGTTTTCTTTCACTAATACGGGTCGTGAATTGATTATGAATTTAGCGAAGAACGCCATTGTGTTGGCATTACTGGCCGGAACGTTCTGGCGCTTAACCGGATTAGGGCTTAACCCCATTCCCGATAAAATGCTAGCCATGCTCGCCGATGCCTCGGTGCCGACAGCCCTGTTTGCATTGGGCGTCTCACTAGCGGGCTATTCGTTGAAAGGCTCGTGGGATGGAATGTTCACCGTTATCGGCCTGAAAATGGTCCTCATGCCGCTTCTGGTTTTCGCCCTCAGCCACTTTGTATTTCAATTACAACCGCTCTGGGCCAAAGTCGCTGTACTCTTTGCCGCCATGCCGACGGGGGCCAACGCCTTTCTTTTTGCCCAGCGCAATGACGAGGCGGTGCCCGCCGTTTCAGGTGCAATAGCAGCGGGCACTGCGCTAGCTGCCATATCGGCATCATTTATATTATACTTAATGGATTTAGGAGCCATTTAGAAAGCTTGACGTAGGCATCCCCAGTCCCCATATTCTAACCTAGTTCTCAGGAGGAACAACATGGCTGAACTTCGAAATTTCCCTCAATCTGGCACCCGCTCCGGTACCGCGATTGATCAAGGCCTTCGGGCTTATATGCTTAAAGTTTATAACTATATGGCCGCAGGTCTGGCCATTACGGGTCTAACTGCAATCGGCACATATAATATGGCGGTTGATGGTTCTGGGGCCATAACGCCATTTGGCCACTCCGTGTTTAGCGGACCTGTAATGTGGATGACGATGCTGGCCACTTTTGGTTTGGTGTTTTTCATGTCGTTCCGCTTGCACACATTAAGTGCAACAGCTGCGCAAGCCACATTCTGGATTTACGCCGCTTTGATGGGGGTTATGTTCTCATCGCTTGGTCTTGTTTATACCCACGGCAGCATTGCTCGGGTGTTTCTCATTACGGCAATCGCCTTCGGTTCGCTCAGCCTTTACGGTTACACTACGAAACGTGATCTGACAGGCATGGGCTCGTTCTTGTTTATGGGCCTGATTGGCATCATCGCGGCGTCGCTCGTGAATATTTTCTTTGCAAGCTCCGCCATGAACTTTGCCATCTCAATCATTGGTGTTTTGGTGTTCACAGGCTTCACCGCCTATGATTCACAGAAAATCAAAGAGATGTATTTCGAAGGCGATGGTGCGACTGTAATGACCCAAAAAGCCATTAACGGCGCATTGCGACTATACCTCGATTTCATCAACTTGTTCATGTCGCTGTTGCGCATTTTCGGCAGCAGCCGCAACTAGTTGAAACCCCTAGCGATCAAGGCCCCGGTGCAAATCGGGGCCTTTTTATACTTCAGACAGCTTCGGTTTTTTCACTAAAACCCGTAAAACCTGTTCCAAATCATTGCCGCGCTTCAAAATTAGTCCGCCCGGTGCGACAACACAGTAGAGACCTTGTTTCTGTAACAGCGCAGGATTTTTGACGATCCTATAGAGCGGTTGCTCACTGGCCCGGCGGTGGATTGCAAACGTGGCAGCTTCTTTTGCAAAATCAATGGCATAGTCGCGCCATTCTCCCTCGGCCACATAACGCCCATAAAGGCCCAAAATAACAGCCAATTCTTTGCGATCAAATGTGACGGGTTTTTGCGTTTTGGTCTGAAAACGCAGGATATTTGAGTCAGTGTTGAGTTCTGTGGAATCTGTCATCACACTGTAATATTGCCGCCGCAGCTTACTATTTGCAAGCCCAAGGTAAAATTCCCCAGTTTTGCCGCAATTGCACCAAGTCTTGGACATGATGCAGGGTGATAATTCAATTGTTGCCTCGACAGCCCGGCTGGTTCAGCGCTTTGGTTTAGCCCCCCAGCCCCCCGAAGCAATTAATGATCGGCCGGGCACCCTTATATACCCCAAGACTCTGTTTGTGAGTCCGTTGTGTAAAGTTAGGCGGTTGCAGTTGCAACCGCCTCTTTTTTTTGGCACTTGACGAATGGCCCGCCATTTACAATATCGCAGGCACGAAAAAGGACTGGGCCATGACCAAATCAAAACCACAAGAATTTCAAGCCGAAGTGGGCAAACTTTTGCACATGATGGTGCACTCCGTTTATTCGGACCGTGATGTATTTTTGCGTGAGCTTATTTCCAATGCGTCTGATGCTCTCGATAAACTGCGCTACCAAGCCATTGCTCAGCCAGAGCTCTTGGAGCAAGACCCCAAACTTGAAATCAAGCTGACTGCCGACAAAAAAGCCAAAACCCTTACTATTGAAGATTCAGGTATTGGAATGTCATCCAAAGAACTGACCGATAATCTCGGCACCATCGCCAAATCCGGCACGCATGGCTTTGTTGAAAAAGTCAAAGATGCCCCAAGCCTCATCGGGCAATTTGGTGTCGGCTTCTATGCCTCCTTCATGGTGGCTTCGGAAGTCGAAGTATTTTCACGCAAAGCCGGAGCCAAAGCCTATAATGTTTGGCGCTCGAAGGGCGAAGGCACTTTCACCGTTGAAGAAGCAGAAAGCCAACTGCGTGGCACGCGCATTGTTCTGCATTTGCGAGATGATGCCAGCGACTATCTGGAAGATTGGAAACTTGAGCAAGTTGTGCACGCCTATTCTGATCACATCGCCCACCCCATTATGTTGGCAGGCGAAGGTGAGCCCCGCCAGATCAATTCCGCCAGCGCCATTTGGATGAAACCCAAAAGCGAAATCACCGCCGAACAACACAAAGAATTTTTCGGCCTTCTCAGCCATTCAATCGATGCACCCGCTCTAACCATTCATTACCGTGCCGAAGGTAGGCAGGAATATAATGTGCTGCTCTACGTACCTGCCGAGCGCCCGTTTGATTTGTATGATCCTGAACGCAAGGGCAAACAAAAGCTCTATGTGAAACGCGTCTTCATCGCTGATGATGTGGGCCTTCTCCCACCCTACTTGCGCTTTGTGCGCGGAGTGATTGACAGTGCTGATATGCCGCTCAATCTCTCCCGCGAGATGCTGCAAAATAATCCAGATGTCGCCGTGATCAGGAAAGCTGTGGGCAATCGCGTGTTGGCTGAATTGAAAAAGTGCGCCGAGAATGATGCGCCCACCTTCAAGAAAATCTGGGACACCTTCGGCCCTGTCATCAAAGAAGGCCTCTATGAGGACTTCGAACGCCGCGATGCATTGTTTGACATTGCCAAATTCAAAACCACAAAATCCGAAGCGATCACACTCAAAGATTACATCGCAGGCCTGAAAGAAAATCAAACCGCAATCTATTATTTGACCGCAGAAGATGAAGCCAAGGCCGCTTCCAGCCCGCAGCTCGAAGGGTACAAAGCGCGCGATGTGGAAGTGCTGCTGCTCACCGATCCCGTCGATAGTTTCTGGGTGCGCACTGCTATGGGTTTTGACGGCAAGCCGTTTAAATCTGTGGCGCAAGGTTCCGCTGATTTGGATTTGATTAAAGCTAAAGACGAAACAACCGAAGTCAAAGCCAACGAACCAGAAACCGTTTCGTTGATCACAGCTTTCAAACAAGTTCTGGGTTCACGCGTGTCAGATGTGCGTATCTCCAAGCGCCTCACCGATAGTGCTGTGTGCCTCGTCAATGATGGCCAGATGGACCGCACGTTGGAAAAACTACTCTCACGGCAAAAGGATTCCGGCGTGTCAATCAGCGCCCCCGTGCTTGAAATTAATGCGGCGCATGGCTTGATCAAAGCGCTTAGCAAAATGGTCAACGATAAGGGCAGCACATCTGTTGACGACGCTGCACACCTCCTGCTCGATCAAGCCTTCATGATGGAAGGTGAGATTGTGGCCGAGCCCGCGGACTTTGCCAAACGTCTTGGCAATGTGATGTCAAAGGCTTTTGTGTAAAGCTTCGGCCACGGCCAGCACACCGGAATCGCCGCTAAGAGCAATGGCGCGTTGCAAGATAGCTACAGAATCTTGCAATGCTGTTTTCTTCTCTATTGAGAATAGCCGCGCAAGAAATAGCCCTGAGAGATAATCGCCTGTGCCATGCGGCACAGATTTCAGATGGGGTGAAGAAACCTGGAAAATCTCGGTTGCTGCCACCAGCACGGTGCCAAGTTGATCACCTTCCAACGGCACTGAGGTCACAATAACATTTTCAATCATGAGTGAATGCGCAACCCGAATAGCCGTATCCTTGTCTGGCACTATTTGACCAGACAGCCACGAAAGTTCGAAAACATTGGGTGTCACAATTGTAGCTGCTGGCAAAAGCAAATCACGAATAGCCACCGCCACATCTTCACTCACATAAAGCCTGCCATGATCGCCAAGCACCGGATCAACCAAGACAATAGAGCATTGCAGGCGCGATAATAAATCCGCAACAATTTGCACTTGTGCCGCGTTTGCAAAATATCCGGTGAGCACCGCATCAATATTTTTAAGCGCACCCAATTTTTCCAGTGCGGAAATCAGGCTTGCAATGTCTTGCGCGGCACCTACAGGCTTACCATGCCCGGGATGGCTGGACAGAACAATGGTGGGCAGCGCCAACACCTCATGGCCTGCCGCTTGCAAGGCCGGAACAACGGCGCTGAGGCCCACCGGACCAAAAACCACTTGCGAAGAAATGGCAAGTATGCGGGCCATTACCGAGATGCAATCGCATCCATCGCCTTAGCAAGCGCCACATCCAGAGCAGTAACACCGCCCGCGGAATGCGTTGTCAGCGTCACGTCAACGCGCGAATACACATTAAACCATTCGGGGTGATGGTCCATTTTTTCCGCCACCAGGGCAGCCTCAGTCATAAAGCTAAAAGCCTGCCCGAAAGTTTTGAATTTATAACTCTTGAAAATCGCCGCGCGAGTTTCAACCGCACTCCAGCCCGAAAGCGCGGCCAAGACATCTTCAATATTCAATTTTTGGCTCATGCCCCCACCCTACCATAAGTTTCTTCCACTGCATATGGTCCACCACCGCGTGATGGCCTTGATGAAAACAACACAAACCTTTCAACCATAAAGGGCGCCGAGCGATAAAGCGCGTGCGACTCGATGAATCTCTGCAAGGCGCTTGGGTCAGCCTCGCGCAGCCGTGCCAAAGTTACGTGTGGAATGAATTTGCGGGCTTCTGGTTCCAATCCCAACGACTGACACAAACGCTCTTGCGCCAGGTGCAAGCGCCGCAATTCCGCGTTCTCCTCCACATGCGCAATGATGGCGTGAGGCTTGTTGCCCCCGAAGACATCAATGCCTTTGATTGTAAGTGTCATCGGTTTGGTTTCAAGCCGGTCTAAGGCCAACGCCACTTCACGCCCCAAGCCCAAATCAATATCACCAATAAAACGCAGCGTGATGTGAAAACTTTGCGCGTCAATCCAGCGCGCTCCCGTAATGCCGCCCTGCATCATCTTGAGATCGAGCGCCACATCTTCTGGAAGTTCCAACCCGGTAAACAAGCGCAACATGATAAGCTCCTATTTTGAAATCAAGGCTTCGACAAAAGGCAAAAGTCGAGGCACTATGACAGCCAATCCCTTGACATTTGGATGAATGCCATCCGCTTGGTTGAACTCTGCCTGCGCCGCAACACCATCAAGATAAAATGGATATAACGCCTCGCCAAATTCTCTAGCTAGTTTAGGATAGATCCCATCAAACTTCGCCTGATAATCCGCACCTAAATTGGGAGGCGCTTTCATGCCCAGCAAAAGTACCGGCAATTTCTTGTCTCGCAGTTTTTGCAAAATCTCGCGCAATGCCTTCTCCGTCTGCGCCGGATCAAGCCCGCGCAAAGCATCATTAGCCCCCAGTTCAACGATCACGGCTTTAACATCATCAGTCAGGGCCCAATCCAGCCGGGCAGCGCCTTGGGCGGCGACATCACCCGAAACCCCGGCATTGATGATGGTAACATCCAAGCCTTTGGCCCGCAGTGCCTCTTGCAGCTTATCAGGCAGACTTTGCCCGGGATCCAAACCATAGCCTGCGGTTAAACTATCACCCAAAGCCAATATTGTCGTTGTTCCAGCCATGGCTTGCCCCCACATGAACCAAACGCTCAAAAATAGTGTAATGCTTGTGCTGATCGCCTTGTTCATGGGATATACATATGACTGCCGCACTGAATTTAAAAGATGTCCACCTCACTTTGAGCAGCAGGGCGGGAGCCGTGAAGATTCTGCGCCGTGTCAATGTTTCAGCCGACTCTGGCCAGGCCATCGGCATTGTGGGGCCGTCAGGTTCTGGCAAAACGTCTTTGTTAATGGTGATTGCAGGTCTTGAAGCCGTCACTTCAGGGGCAATTTCTGTTAACGGCGTCGATTTAAATGGCAAAAGCGAAGAAGCCCTAGCCAAATTCCGCCGTGACAACATTGGCATCATCTTTCAGTCTTTTCACCTCATTCCCACAATGACAGCTTTGGAGAATGTGGCCGTGCCGTTAGAGTTCAAAGGCGCCAAGGATGCCATGGACCGCGCCCGTGAAGGCCTTAAACGCGTGGGCCTCGGGCACAGGCTTGATCATTACCCAGGCCAGCTCTCAGGTGGCGAACAACAGCGCGTGGCCATTGCGCGCGCTGTCACATCGGGTGCAAAAATCCTGCTCGCCGATGAACCCACCGGAAATCTTGACCAGGAAACCGGCTCCACAATTATTGATTTGTTGTTTGAGCTCAAAGAGCGCGAACAAGCCACATTGCTGCTTGTCACCCATGACCGTGCATTGGCAAAGCGTTGCAATCGCATTCTTGAAGTGCGCGACGGGCTGGTGAGTGAAGGCAAGAAATGAGATTTGACCTCTGGCCCATCTATGCAAAGCGCAACCTGCGTTCTGGTCTGAAAGGCTTTTGGATTCTCCTAAGCTGCCTCACTTTGGGTGTGGCTGCCATCGCCATAATCGGTTCATTGGCCAGTGCCGTGCAGCGCGGGTTGGACGAGCAAGGCCAGCCGCTTTTAGGGGGTGATCTCAGCTTTGCACTGGTGCAGCGCGAAGCGTCGGCAGATGAAATCACATATATGAATTCTCTGGGCACCGTCAGCCGCGTGGCTACCATGCGGGCCATGGCGCAAAGCAATGGCGCATCAACCTTGGTTGAAGTGAAAGCCGTCGACAATAATTATCCGCTTTATGGTGCCATGAAAATCAATCGCGACCCCAGAAACTACCTGCTGTCAACCGATGGGGCTTACGGAATCGACGTTGATCCCATCTTGCTCACTCGCCTCAACCTAACACTGGGTGACCATCTGAAATTGGGCAATGCTGATTTCATCATTCGCGGAACCTTAGAAACCGAACCAGACCGCATCGCCGATGGCCTCATCTTCGGTCCGCGCCTGATGCTCTCGCATGAGGCGCTGCAAACTACAGGCCTCATCCAGCCGGGCAGCCTGGTCACTTGGAACTACCGCGTGAAACTCAAGACTGATGCAAGCCTCAAGGCCAGCAAGACCATTGAAAAAGAGGCTAACCTGAAATTTCCAAATGCAGGATGGCGCATCCGCACCACCGACAAGGCTGCCCAAGGTGCTGATGAATTCGTTAATCGCCTGGGATATTTCATGACGCTGGTCAGCGTGGCAGCCCTCACCATTGGCGGTGCTGGCATTGCCAATGCCGTGACGGCCTTCATCAACCGCAGGCGCGATTCAATTGCCACACTGAAATGCCTGGGCCTTCCCAATGTGGATGTTGTTGGCATCTGCCTCACGGAAATCTTGGCGGTGAGTGTTTTGGGAATCCTCCTCGCGTTGATTGCAGGAGCCGTTTCGCCCTTCATTGTCCACGCGCTATTTGCATCAATTTTACCGCTTCCTATTTCAACCACCATCGCATGGAAGCCCTTGCTCTTTGCGGCGGTGCTCGGAATTTTGGTAACTCTCGCCTTTGCATTGTGGCCGCTCTCACGCATTGCGCAGATTCAGGGTGCTGCCTTGTTTCGCTCGCACAGCATGGAACAATCGGGCAAACCATCGAAGTCTTATGTGTTGGCCTCACTCGGTTTGCTGGCCATGGCCGCGTTGATTATTTTGCTGAGCTTTGATGAACCAAAAGTCACGGCATCTTATTTGGGCGGCTTGGCAGTCAGTTTTATTGTGCTGGCGTTTTTGGCTAGGGCTATCGTGAAAGGTGCTGCCCTGCTGCCGCGTCCAAAAAACTTGCTGCTGCGCCAAGCGGTGCAAAGCCTTTATCGTCCCGGTGCCACCAGCACTTCGGTGATCATGGCGCTGGGCCTCGGTCTCACTTTGTTTGTGACTCTGGCGCTCACTGATCAGACCCTCAGCACTGAACTCAAATCCGGCATTCCCGAAAAAGCCCCCGCATTCTTTTTCCTCGACGTGCAGAACACCCAACTTGATCAATTTCGCGCCAGTTTGAAACAGCAGGAGGGTGTGACCGACATCACCAATGCCCCGATGCTGCGCGGCCGCATCACCAAAGTTAAAGGCATCGTGTCTGAAAACATCAAGCAAACGTCTGACGCCAGCTGGGTTTTGAAAGGCGACCGGGGCCTCACTTATTCAGATGAACTGCCAAAAGGCTCCACACTGATGGAAGGCACGTGGTGGCCCAAAGATTACACAGGCCCCAATCTGGTTTCGATGACGGATGATATCGCCAAAGGCCTTGAACTGGAAATCGGCGACAAGATTACCGTCAATGTTTTGGGCAGAGACGTGGAAGCGCAAGTTTCAAACTTGCGCAAAGTGAACTGGCGCAGCATGGGCATCAATTTTGTCATGGTCTTTACGCCTGGCACATTGAAGGCCGCACCCCACAGCCACATTGTAACCGTGGAAATGAAAGGCGGCGATGAAGGTAAACTCCTTAACACCATGGCGGCGGCCTATCCATCGGTCACCGCGGTGCGCGTCAAGGACGCGCTTACCACCGTGAGCGATCTGCTTGGCAAAATGCTCACAGCCGTGCGCGGTGCGAACGTCATCACATTGCTGACTGGCATATTGGTTTTGGCGGGCGCACTGGCAGCAGGCCTCTCCTCTCGCAGCTATGAAGCTGTAGTGCTTAAAACTTACGGTGCCACGCGCCGTCAACTCCTGGCGGCTTTCATCATAGAATATGGCCTGCTCGGACTTGTCGCCAGCCTGTTTGGAATAGTCGTTGGCTCTTTGGCTTCGTGGTTCTTAGCCCATTATATTTTGGAAATGCCGTGGACATTTTCACTTAGCTTGGCCGCCATCACCGCCCTCATTGCTATGGTGCTGACCATCGCAGCAGGTCTCACTGTGACAGCAAGAGCATTATCGGCTAAGCCCTCCTTCTATTTAAGAAATGAGTGAACCATGGTCGTTCTAAATCGCATCTACACAAGAACCGGAGACGCTGGCGAAACCGCATTGGGCTCTGGCGAGCGTGTGTCAAAGTCCAATATCCGCATCGCGGCTTATGGCACTGTTGATGAAACCAACGCCACTGTCGGGCTCGTGCGTTTGCATTTGGCTGGCCTCGACAAACTCGATGCCATGCTCGCCCGCATTCAAAATGAGCTGTTTGATTTGGGCGCTGATCTTTGCGTGCCAGACCGGGGCGTAAAACTCGAATTTGAACCTTTGCGTATTCTGCCCAAACAATTTGAACGCCTCGAAGCAGAAATTGATGAACTGAATTCCGAGCTTTCTCCCTTGCGGTCATTTGTGCTGCCCGCGGGCCATGCCGCCGCCGCTCACTTGCACCTTTCGCGCACGGTGTGCCGCCGCGCCGAACGCCTTATTGTTGAGCTCAAGTCCCACGATGGCGAACACGTGAGCGAAGGTGCCATCGCCTATATCAATCGCCTGTCTGATTTCTTTTTTGTGGCCAGCCGCTGGGTTAATTTCAAAGCAGCAAATGGCGACATTCTCTGGGTGCCAGGGAAAACCCGCTAAATGCTCAATGCAATTCTAGCGGGTTTCGCATTGGGTGGCGGTTTGATTGTAGCGATTGGCGCTCAGAATGCTTTCGTCATCCGCCAAGGGGTTTTAAACGCCCACATTTTTTGGATTTGCTTGTTCTGTTCATTCAGTGATGCCATTCTCATCTGGGGTGGCACCTATGGCTTGGGCGCAATCCTCGAACTTATGCCGTGGCTTCTGAAAGTTATGCAATACGGCGGGGCCGCGTTCCTTATCTGGTATGGCATTAAAGCCGCGCGCCGGGTGCTGAAACCTCAAGCACTAAGCGACAGCAGCAAAACCGCCTCTAATCTTTTTATGGCATTGGCCACCTGTGCCGCATTTACGTGGCTTAATCCTCATGTTTATTTGGATACTGTGGTGCTGGTGGGTTCCATCGCCAATGCCAGACCGCAAGGCGAAACAGCGCCCTTCGCGTTGGGAGCCTCGCTTGCGTCCTTCGCATGGTTCTTCGCCATAGGCTACGGTGCAAAAGCCTTGCGTGGGCCTCTCTCCAAACCGATCGTATGGCGCGCCATTGATGCCGCTATCGCCCTCATCATGTTCTGGCTCGCCTTCAAACTGGTGATCAGCTAAACTCCCCTCATGTTCCTGCCCCTGCACGACGACACCCAACTGCGCATCATTCGTTTCCAGTTTGTGACACTCAGCATTATTATGCTCAATGTCGTGATCTTTCTGTTCACTGGTGCGTTCACGAATGACGTGGTGTTGGGCAGCATCGAATCGAGTTTTGGTCTCACCCCTATTGAATTAATTCATTCCAGTCATGCATCAGGTGGCATCCCTGAACCTTTGACTTTGGTTACCTCCATGTTTCTCCATGGCGGGTGGATGCATTTGATCGGCAATATGCTTTTTATGTGGGTCTTTGCCGATAATGTCGAAGACGCATATGGCTATGTGGGCTTCATCATATTTTATATGTTGGCGGGCATTGTGGGCGGCCTCACCCATGTTTTCATGTCGCCCGCCTCGCACAGTCCCCTAATAGGCGCTTCGGGCGCTGTTTCGGGCGTGCTCGCCGCCTATTTGGTTTTATACCCTCGCGCCCGCGTGTGGATTCTTCTATTCCTACGCATCCCCGTGCCACTCCCCGCCATTTGGGTCTTGGGTGGATGGTTTTTGATCCAGGTCTATAGTCTAGCGTCGGCAGCCCCCAATGAGGAAGTGGCGTGGTGGGATCACATGGGCGGCTTTGCTACCGGTTTAATTTTAACCTTGATCCTGCGGGCACGGCTTTTGGCCCGGCCAAATGGTCGCAATTAGGTGCGCCACGCCGCTGCCAGAATTGACTAGTGTAAGGCTCATCACTAGTGTCCGGCAAAATTTTCAAATGAGGCAGAAATGAAAGTAATTGTCGCTGTCAAACGCGTAGTTGATTACAACGTAAAAATCCGCGTAAAAGCTGATGGTTCGGGTGTTGAACTGGCCAATGTGAAAATGTCGATGAACCCATTTGATGAAATCGGCGTCGAAGAAGCCATTCGTCTCAAGGAAAAAGGCATTGCCACTGAAATCATTGCTGTCACGATCGGACCTGCGCAGGCGGCTGAAACTTTG
>JANMWK010000032.1:0-18351 GCA_031393975.1 Hyphomicrobiales bacterium | reverse complement strand
GGGGGCCACTGAAGGTGCACCAGCGGCGGGAACCGCTGAACTCATCGTCGATATTACAACGAGTGGTGCAACACTCACAGCCAATGCCCTCAAGATTTTAGATGATGGCTTAATTCTGAAGTCTTGCGCTGTCTTGGCCCTCACCCAAAAAAATACAACTGACGTGAGAATTTCTCAGTTGGTTTCTGCTTTGAATGTGGCGTTGAAATAATGTGAAGCCAATTGCTGCTCACTAGCAGAGCAAAATTGCAATTCTAAATCTTTTTAGTATGATGAACCGATGTTCAAGGGTGCAAATGATGCGGGGACAATTCATTTGTTTTAACAAGAATAGGGCCTGAATTGGTTTTTGAGATCTGTGCGTGCGCAGTTTCGGTATCGCCCCCGGTACGAAGCTGCCGCAAGAATGTACGGATCTATAATCATTCAGTTGCCTGAGCGGGGGGCCCGCAGGCAACTGCGGCCCCTCGTGATTTTGTCTCAGTGTGATTTTGAAGTCGACGTTGAATGCCGTAACAAGCCGTAAGAAGATGAGATGAACACGCCCAGCAACGGCTTTGCGCCCAAACTCATCAGCCGGTGGCAGGAGGGTTATAACCTCCGCGCTTTTCGGGCCGATGCCATTGCCGGGCTAACCGTGGCAATCGTTGCTTTGCCGCTTTCAGGTCGGTGGGCCGACGGGGGCATTGATGGTTTGTAGTTGGCCACATTAATGGCGGGTGCCATCATTTTTTTGGCAGACTTCTTTCGCCTTGGCACTTATATTCGATATGGGCCGCACCCTGTCACCAGGGGGTTCACGTTTGGCATTGCGATAATTATTTTCGCAAGCCAATTCAAAGAACTTTTTGGACTAACTTTGGTGGAGCCATCTGCCTTCTTCTCAAAGCTAGGCGCCTTGGCCACAGTGTGCCCACCAAAAATGGGAATGCAGTAGTTCTTTCAGTGCTGACCATCGTCACGATTATCACAGTGAGAAGATTAAAACCTCCATGGCCAGCTTTCCTCATTGCCGTGGTCCTCGCCTCGCTGTTGGCTTTGTTCGGTCACCTCAATGCCGAATCAATTGCCAGCCGTTTCGGCGGCATTCCGCACGGTCTTGCAACACCAAAGTTACCTCCCATCAGTCAGGAGCTGATCAAACAGCTGTTGCCCGATGCTCTGGCCTTGGCGCTGCTCAGCAGCATTAAATCACTATTATCAGCTGTGGTGGCCGACTGCATGAGCGGCCGCAGCCATCGCTCCAACACCGGGCTCATGGCGCAAGGCTTGGCCAATATTACTTGCGCCTTCTTCGGCGGAATTATCGCCACCGGCACCATTGCCCGCACCGCTACGAATGTACGGGCAGGCGCGCATGGCCCGATTTCTGGGATAGTGCATTCGGTCTTTATTGTGCTCTTTATGATCGTCGCCGCACCTTTGGCAGCTTATATTCCGCTTTCCGCATTGGCTGGAATTTTAGTGGCGGTGTGCTGGAATACGGCCGCAAAGGGCGAAATTCTCAGGCTGCTAAAATTATCACAAATGGCGGCCTCTGTGATGCTGGTCACTGTGATTTTAACGCTGTCGGTTGATCTCATCACCGGCATCATGGCCGCAACCGTACTCTATTCCATGATCAAATATTTTACCCGCAACGCCACGACTCAGTCCTCAAATTGCCAAATTAGATAGGCTATGGTTGCTGAAATGATTCGGTGGAGAATTTTATGCGCTTAAAACTTGGTGTTGCAGCTTTGGGATTATTATTGGCGTCGAGCAGTTTTGCGAGTGCCGCAAGTTGTGGCAACACAGCGCAAGGCTTTGCTGGTTTTCTGGCAGGCGTTAAAAAGCAGGCGGCGCAACAAGGTGTAAGTGGTGAAGCTCTCGCTCAGCTTGACCAAGTGCAATATGATCCCGCTATCATCAAGCGCGACCGGGCCCAGAATGTGTTCTCACAAAGCTTTCTGCAATTTGCAGGACGCATGGCGTCCGACTACCGCGTCACCCGTGGCCGTGAATTAATTGCAAAATATAAGGACGTATTTGATCGTGCGCAGCAGCAATATGGCGTGCCAGCGCCAGTGATCACTGCTTTCTGGGCACTGGAAACGGATTTCGGCGCCGATATTGGCCATTCCCCCACCATCCAAGCTTTGGCCACGTTGGGTTGGGATTGCCGCCGCCCTGAAAAATTCCGTCCCCAAATTATTCCCGCTTTAATGCTCGTGCAAAATGGTGATCTCTCGCCTGATGAAATGCGCGGCGCTTGGGCTGGCGAAATTGGCCAAACACAATTCATGGCTTATGATTATAATGATAGTGCCGTGGATTTTGATGGTGACGGCAAACGTAACCTGCGCGATTCCATTCCCGATGTAATTGGCTCGACGGCCAATCTTTTGAAAAAAAGTGGTTGGAGCGCTGGTCAATCGTGGCTGCAAGAAGTGCAAGTGCCCGATAATTTACCTTGGGATCAAGCCGATCTCGCCATCTCCCTGCCGCGTGCGCAATGGGTGAAATGGGGTGTGACAGGTGCTGGGGGCAAAGCCTTGAAAGGCGATAAAGTCACAGCCGCTCTTCTGCTGCCCATGGGCAAAGATGGTCCGGCCTTTTTAGCCTATCACAATTTCACCACCGCCTATTTGAAGTGGAACGAAAGCTTGGTTTATTCTACCACCGCAGCTTATCTCGCCACCCGCATTGCCGGTGCCGGCAAAGTGAGCGCCGGTCGTGGCACAATGACACCGCTTGAATATAAATCAATCGTGGCTTTGCAAAACATTCTCGCTGGCAAAGGCTATGATGTGGGCAAAGCCGATGGCAAAATTGGTGCCGGCACCAGAGCCGCCGTGAAAGCCGAGCAAATCAAAGCGGGCCTGCCAGCGGATTCTTATCCGACAGCGGAATTATTGGCGCGGCTTCAGGGCGGCTAAAAAACCCTGAGATTTTTTCCATGTAGATATAGAGCACTGGCGTAATGAACAGCGTCAGCGCTTGCGAGACCAGCAGACCACCCACAACTGCAATACCCAAGGGTTGCCGAAGCTCTGAACTTGCGCCTGCTGCCAGTGCAATCGGCAATGCACCCATCAGTGCTGCAAGAGTTGTCATCATAATCGGGCGAAAGCGCATCAGGCTGGCTTTATGAATAGCATCCTTGGCACCCATGCCCTCGCGCCGTAATTTAATGGCCACATCAATCATCATAATCGCATTCTTTTTCACAATGCCTATCAGCATTAAAAGCCCGATCACAGCAATGATCGAAAGATCAAACCCACCGATATAAAGTGCGGCCAAGGCCCCTGCTGCCGCCGCAGGCAAGCCTGAAAGAATGGTGAGCGGATGAATAAAACTCTCATAGAGTATGCCGAGCACAATATAGATGGTGAGAATTGCGCCGAGGATTAGCAAGCCCTGATTGGCAGTTGAATCTTGAAATGTTTTGGCCGTGCCATAATAAGCCGTGCTCACATTTGCAGGCCAATTCAGGTCATTTTTCAATTTGGCAATTTCATCGGTGCTAGAGCCTAACGCAACTCCAGTGGGAAGATTGTAAGAAATAGTCACGGCGGGCAACTGGCCCAGTTGATTGACTGTGAGCGCGCCAGTACCGCGAACAATATGAGCAAAGGTCCCCAGTGGCACCAATGTGCCGCTATTGCTGGCCACTTGCAAAGTTTGCAGGCGTTCTGGTGTCCATTCAACCTTGGGATCAAGCTCAGCAATCACCGGATAAGAGTCATTTGATTTATAAATTGTTGAAACTTGAACGCCGCCTAATCCTGCATAAAGCGTCGAGCGCAAAACATCTGAGCTGATACCCAGCGCTTGTGCCTTATTGCGGTCTAAAATCAAATGCGCTTGCTGTGCGGTGTTCTGTGCATCTGAATTCACGTCGGTGAAGAAATCCTTGTCTGTGCTCATCGCGTCGGAAAGTTTTTGCGTCCACGTGCTCATCAAATCATAATCGAGCGATTGCACGGTGAGTTGGTAAGTACTGGCCCCTTGTCTTGCCCCAATGCTCAAATTTTGCACCGGTGTGGCATTGGCGGTGATGCCGGGAATGCGACTTGTAAGTTTTCGCATATCAGCCAACACCTGTTGCAGGGCAGGGCGCTGTCCTTTGGGCTTTAGCTGCACAAACATGCGGCCTGAATTCATCGCCCCCGAATTGGAGCCAACGGTGGAAGCCACATGATCGACAGCAGGCGATTGCGCGATGAGAGTAGCCAGCTTGTCTTGCAGCTCCATCATGGACTTATAAGAAATATCTTGGCGGCCTTGGGTGGAGACTTGCAGTTGGCCAATATCTTCGATTGGGAAAAAACCCTTGGGTAATGTTGTGAATAAAGTCACTGTTGCATAGATGGTGCCGAGAAAAACCAAAAACACCAACGGATGAAATTTGAGACAGAGATCGAGCAGCTTTTCATAAGCCCCAGTCACACCATTTAAAATCGATTCAAGCCCGCGACTAATAATGCCAGGTGAATGATCAACCTTCAATATGCGGGCTGACATCATGGGTGTAAGCGTCAAGGACACAAACATGGACACCATAATGGCCACTGTCACCACAACGGCAAATTCATTAAAGATGCGACCAATCACGCCGCCCATTAACAGGACTGGAATAAACACCGCAACAAGTGAAACTGAAATCGATAAAATCGTGAAGCCCACTTCCGATGAACCCGCGATGGCGGCTTCGAAAGCGCCTTTGCCTTCTTCTTCCATATGCCGCACAATATTTTCCATCATCACAATGGCATCATCAACCACCAAACCCACCGCCAAAGTAATGCCCATCAAAGACACATTGTCGATGGAGTAGCCGAGCAAATACATAATGGCCAAAGTGCCTATCAACGAGATTGGCACTGTGACGGCCGGGATCAAAGTGGCCCGCACCGAACGGATGAATAAAAATACAATTGCCACCACCAAAACAATAGTAAGGCCCAATGTATATTCCGCCTCAGCCACGGCTGATTTTACAGACGCTGCGCGATCATTCATCACGCTGATGGAAGCGGTGGCGGGAAGTTGCTTTTCCAAATCTGGTAGCAAGGCCTTCACGCGGTCGACCACGGCCACAGTATTGGCATCGGGTTGGCGCTGTACAGCGAGAATAATGGCTGGTGTTCCATCATATTTGGCCGCTGATTGTAAATTGGCCACCGAGTCAATCACGCGTGCCACATCGCCCAGCTTCACTTCGTTGCCATTGCGCGTGGCGATCACTTGGCCCGCAAAATCCTTCGCATTGGAAAGTTGAGTGTTGGCCAAAAGTGTAAGTTGTTGCGGGCCTGCCACCAATGTTCCCAATGGGCTGGTGCGATTGGCTGCGGTAATAGCCGCCTGCAATTGCGCAACCGTAATGCCCTTTGCGGCTAAAGCATCGGGGTCAATTTCAATACGCACCGCATATTGTTGGCTGCCAAAAATCGAAACCTGCGCCACACCATCCACGGTCGAAAGTTGTGGCGATAGAATATCCTGCGCAATCTGATCAAGATCAGTGAGGGCTGCAATATCGCTCTTTACCGCCAGCAATAGAACAGGCGCATCGGCGGGGTTCACCTTGCGATAGCTGGGAGGCGATGTCATGTCTTTCGGCAAGTCGCGCTGCACACGGGCAATGGCGGCAGCCACATCAGCTGCCGCCGCATCAATGGAGCGGTTGAGAACAAATTGAATGGCAATATTGGTTGAGCCCAAGGAATTGGACGTCGAAATCGTATCCACGCCAGCAATTGTTGCGAATTGCTTGATCAAAGGTGTGGCAACCGAAGTCGCCATAATATCGGGCGAAGCCCCAGAGAGATTGGCTGAAACATTGACGACCGGAAATTCAGCACGGGGCAGGGCCGCCACAGGTAAAAGCTTCCAAGCAAACAGTCCGGCCAGCAACACGCCAACCGACATCAGGATAGTAGCGACTGGCCTTCTGATGCAAAATTCAGAAATATTCATGGCGCAGTTGCTCCTGCATCTTTCGTTCTATGTTTTTTAGGCGCTCCACCGGCACGAACAGCGGCAGCATCTGCGGCTGGAGCATCCGCAGGTTTTGCTGCATTTGCATCACCGGATTGCGCATCTGCGGGCTTACCCGTGCGAACTTGCGCGCCATCGTTGAGCTTGCCTTGGCCTTCAACCACTACTTTTTGACTGGCACTCAGTCCCTTGGTAATGGCCGCCGTGTCACCTGCATAATAGGCAACGTCCACGGGTGTTGCGGCGGCATTATTGTTGGCATCGATGGTCCACACAAAGCTACCGTTTTGGCCCTGTTGTATAGCCACAGTAGGCACCGAGAGTGCGCCCACTACCATGCCATATTGCACGTCCACTTCCAGATGCTGGCCCGGCCATAAAACCAACTTGTCATTAGCCATGGTGGCCGCCAGAGCAATGGTGCCCGAACCAGAATCAACGCTGGAATCAATGAAGGTGAGTTTGCCAGTATCCAGCAAATCACGGCTGCCAGAGGCATAGACGCGAACCGTCACATCGGCATTGGAGTCCATCCGTGCCCGTATGGCAGGAAGCACCTGTTCCGGCAGACGAAAGGAAACTTTCAGAGGCTGCATCTGCGTGATGGTCATCAAAGGGGTTTGTGTGCTATTCACCGCCACTAAGGCCCCAGGCATGGCCGCCACGGCGCCAAGCTTTCCAGCAATGGGTGCTTTAATTGTGGCAAAATCCAATTGCAACTTGTCAGCATCGATCACCGCTTGATCAGCCTGGGTGACTTGCTCGGCAGATTTTTCAGCAGCAACCGCCGTATCCAAATCTTGCTGGGTTCCAACATGGCTCGCCGCCAAAGTCTTAGCGCGCGTAACCTGGATCGTTGCATTTTCCAAAACGGCATTATCTTTGGCCAAGGTCGCTTGATCTTTGGCCAATGCAGCTTGCAGTGTGCGATTATCGAGTTCAACTAGCACATCACCAGTTTTCACGGTTTGCCCATCTTGCACCAGCACCTTGTTGACTTGGCTGGAAATTCTGGCGCTGATATTCACTTGCGCAATCGGCTGCGCCGTTCCGTAGGCTTGCACGATAAGCGGCAGATCGGCAGTCGTAGCTTCTGCCAGTTTGACGGCAATCACACTACCAGCTTTTTTACCGCCGCCTGACGGTGCTGTCTGGTCAAAAGCAAGTTTTTGTAAACCGACATAGACCATAGCCACTTGTGTGATGTTATAATGCCACTGGCCATAACCCAATGCCACCAGAAGAATCACCCAAAAGGCAGGCTTAAGTGTCTTATTGATCATCGGGTTTCTCTTCCGTCATCTGCATGGCTGTGCGAATGCTATGCGTTTACCATTATGTTAAAAAGACGACAGACAGCGCAAATTCCGTCGATCTAAAAAATAATTAACAGGGCCACAAAGTGAATACCCAATCTTTTAATAATTTCTGCAAAACCTTGCCGCATACAACCCATGTCGTGCAATGGGGCGGCAGCCATGTTTGGAAGGTGGGTGGTAAAATGTTTGCGGTGTGTGGGTTGCCGAAAGTCGGCGGCCTTGGGTTTACGTTTAAGTGCTCAGATCTGAGCTATCAGCTCTTGATTGAGCAGAGAGGGTGTCGAACGGCACCCTATTTTAAAAACCCCTGGATTCAGTGTTTCACTCAAGAGATTTTGGATGATGCGACGTTGAAACTTTATCTTGGTGCGAGCTACAATTTGATATTTGCAAAACTCTCAAAAAAACTGCAACTCGCACTCACATAAAGCTGCTGACAGATTACTGTCATCTCATCATCTACAAGGCCGCCATGACCTACGTTCAAAATCTCTGGGTATTTTTTATTCTCCTGTTCGGCATTATCATTGTGCCGGGCATGGATATGTTTTTTGTCATCGCCAATTCACTCACTGGCGGCAGAGCGCGGGGCCTTGCTGCAACGGCGGGCGTAATGTTGGGCGGCGTTTTCCATACGATCTTTGGTGCATTTTTTGTGGGGATCATTACCAAGATGGCTCCATCGGTGATCACCGTGATCTTATTCGCCGGAGCCGCTTATATGATGTGGATTGGCTTCACCTTGATCAAGAGTTCAATCACAGTCGATGATTTTGGCAAGGCCAATACAAAATCGATGTGGGCCGCTTTTCGCCAGGGATTCATTACGTGCATCTTAAACCCCAAAGCCTATGTCTTCGTGCTGGCGGTCTTTCCAGTTTTCATCCAAGCGAAATTCGGTCCGGTGTGGAGTCAAGCGCTGGTGATGGGCGTGATTACGATTTTCACCCAAATGATCATTTATGGTGGCCTCGGTTTAGCCGCCGCAAAAAGTCGTCAGCTATTAATATCCAATCCAAATGTCACCATCTGGGTTGGACGCGGTGCAGGGGTATTATTTATTTTGGTCGCCTTGCTCACGGTGTGGCACGCGCTCAGTTAGTCTTTCAGGAAATAAGTAATGGTGGTCACCACACGGACTTTTTTCATGATCTGCTTTTCCGGCCGATCATTGGGAATTTCAACAGCCGGATTAATTTCAATAATACCTTGGTTGGCATCTTGAATAGACCCCACCTTGGCACCGGATTCCGTGGCAAATTTATCAGCGGCTTCCTTGGCGCGTTTTGTGGCTACGGTCAGCATGTCACCTTTGAGGCCGTTCACACCGGTGAAAATATAGGAGGGGCCTGCATTATAAGCATCTGAAGAAAACACCACACCAGATTTTAACATGTCACCGATCAACCGCGCCGCGGCAGCCAATTTGTCAACTTCTGCTGACTTCACCAGTAAGTCCTCAGTCAGTGCAAAGCGCGTGCCCGCAGGTGGCTCTTGGCCGTTGTAACTGGCGATACGGTCTTCCACCAAAATGTTTTGAACCTGTTGGTCAGCTTCGGCAAAACCATTCTGGCTCAAAAAGTCATGAACGAGTTTTTCTGATTGCACCAGTTTGGCGCGGGCTTCTTCCAAGGTCGAACCGGTGGTCACAAAGCGCACGGGCCAAAAGCCTAAATCGGCCTTCACTTCGCGTTCCGCCAAGCCTTTAACGGTCACCGTGCGAAAACCTAAGCGACTTTTCACCAGAGATTCGCCAGCAAAATAGCCACCAGCAGCAACGCCAAGGCCAATCAGGCCTCCTGCGAGAATATCCGTAAAACCTGACATGGAATTTCCGTCCTTAAAGAGCAGCTCGCTCAACTTTAGATTTCACTTCAAATTATGGTGGCTTCTTGGCTGAATGTTAACTTTTTCAACAAATTTATCGCGTTAACCATCCTTAACACTTTACTAACGACCTGTTTCATTGCAGGAATTAAAGGCGGTTACGAGTATGTTGGAGTCAGTCTCATGGTGAGTTTTGTAAATAAGGTCTGCCTTGGCGCAGTTTTGGGTTTTGTTGTAATTTCAAGCGCGGTCAACGCAGCACAAGCCGCCAGCTGCCGCGCCATGGCCTTAGATGCCGCTGATGAATGGGCCAACGGCCAAATTGCTCCTGCAACAGACAACCAACCTCCATTGCCAGATTATGTTGTGGTCATTTCTTACGGTGTTAAATATCTGGTGCCACGCCATATGCAGCATGATGAAAACGGCAAACTGCCAATGCTGGGTGAACTCGCCCGTGAATACAATCAGGTTCAAGGCGAAGAGCAAATCCGCTGCCTGACCTCTCACGGTTACAGTTTTTATATCTATCCTAACTGAGTCTGGCTGGCTGAAAAGCCATCCACTGGCCATTTTCATTATCCTCAGCAATCTGATAGGGTAAGGCTTCACAATTTGGAGGCTTGCCATGAATAAACCGCTCAACCCATCAGCCTGGGAACCTTCACCGAATAATCTTGAGCCGTTCTGGATGGGCTTCACGCCCAACCGCGCGTTCAAACAACGCCCCCGCATGATCGCCCGCGCCAAGGACATGCATTATTACGATATGGGCGGACGCCCCATTCTGGACGGAAGTGCTGGCCTTTGGTGCACCAATGCCGGCCATTGCCGCGAGCCGATTGTTTCAGCTATTCAAACATCAGCGGCCGAACTCGATTTCGCGCCGACCTTCCAATATGGCCATCCCAAAGTGTTTGAATTGGCCTCACGCCTGTCCACCATGGCCCCCGCCGATTTAAATTATGCCTTCTTCTGCAACTCTGGTTCTGAGGCGGCGGACACGGCATTGAAAATCGCACTCGCTTATCAACGCGTAAAAGGTGAGGCCAGCCGCACAAGGCTTATTGGCCGTGAGCGTGGCTATCACGGTGTAAACTTTGGTGGCATTTCTGTGGGTGGCATGGTGGCCAACCGCAAAATGTTTGGCACCATGCTGGCGGGTGTTGATCATTTGCCCCATACCTATAATCGCAAAGAACAAGCCTTCTCGCGCGGCGAACCCACCTGGGGTGCACATTTGGCAGAAGAACTCGAACGCCTGGTCATCCTGCACGATGCCTCAACCATTGCGGCAGTGATTGTTGAACCCATGGCGGGCTCCACAGGTGTGTTGCCACCGCCCAGAGGCTATCTCAAAAAGCTGCGCGAGATTTGCACCAAGCATGGCATTCTGTTGATATTCGATGAAGTGATCACGGGCTTTGGCCGTTTGGGTTCAGCTTTTGCAGCCGAGCGGTTTGGCGTGGTGCCTGACATGATCACTTTCGCTAAGGGTGTAACCTCCGGCACGGTGCCCATGGGTGGTGTGATGGTGCGCCAAGGCATTTATGATGCCTTTATGAATGCCAGTGATCATGTGATCGAGCTGTTCCACGGCTACACCTATACGGGCCATCCCATTGCCGCCGCCGCTGGTTTGGCAACGATGGATTTGTACCGTGATGAGAAACTGTTTGAGCGTGCGGCATCGCTTGAGACCAAATGGGCCGACGCGGCATTCACGCTGCAAGGCAATCCACTGGTCGAAGATATCCGCACCATTGGTTTGGTTGCAGGAATCGACATGAAACCCATCGATGGAAAGCCCGGTTTGCGCGCCTATAAAGCCATGGAAAACGCCTTCCACGATCATGGCATGTTGTTGCGGATTTCGGCCGACACAATCGCCCTGTCGCCACCCTTAATTATTAGCGAAGCGCAGATTGACGAAATCTTCATCGATAAAATCCCGAAAATCTTAGCGTCAGTCGCCAGCTTATAATTCTGATAACTTCCGACATGGGATTCACTTAAGCCATGAGACCTTATAGTCTCAGGGCTTATTGATTCGGTGCGGATGCCGAAAAGGGTGAGACATGCAGAGGCGCGACGGAATAAATATTGCGGCAACGTGTTTATGTGTGATCACGGCCTTAGGCGCTGGTTTTTATATGTATGCCGGTGGTTCAGCGCCTGTCTTGGCCGCTGTGGTTGCTGTTATCGCATTGGCCTTTGGCCAGATTATTGCGTTAATTTCGGCCCAGCAACTCACCCGCGATTTTCAAGACTCGCACAAAGCCTTGGCCTCCGATATTTTAGATGTGTCAAACGGCAATATTGAAGCCAAGCGGCATTCTGATTTTCTGTTAACGCAGTTGGCGGAAATGCGGACAGAGAACTCAAAAAGCAGTGCCGCCGTGGCCACCGGTTTGGCCGATTTGAAATCAACCTATGCAAGTTTGGCAAAGGACCTACAAACTAGTTTGGCCCCTCCAAGCACTTATTACACGCCACCAGCGCAAGCGGTGGTTGAAATCGCTCCGCCTAAACTAGAAGCGCCCATCGCGGTCGCATCTCCCTTTGGCGAGCAATTGCTGGTGTCGTTGGAACCCATTGTCGACTTGCACACGGGCACCACGGCGCATTACCGGATGCATCTCGGTATGTTATCGCCAATGGGCCAAGAGTTAAGCCACGAATTGCTCTTGCATCATGCCGACCGCACCGGCGTTCGTCCCCAGCTTGATATGTTTGTGGCCCGAGAAGCAGAAATTCTGTTGCGCCGCCTGCGTCAGCGCGATCCATCACTCAATATTTTCGTACCCATTGGTGCTGATACACTATCATCGCCAAAAGCTCTGGCGCAAATGATTGCGGACCGCCATTCTGCGGCTGATGTGGCTCCAGGCCTCGCATATGAATTGCCCCACGCTATGCTCGCAGGCCTCACCGAAAATGCTTTAGAGGGCCTCGCTACGTTAGCGCGCCAAGGAGCTGTGCTGGCTCTCACTAATGTGTCACTCGCTGGCCTCGATCTTCATGCCATGAGCACCTTGAATGTGCGCTTTGTGGGCCTCGATGTGGGCGCTATTGATGCATCGGCCGGACCTTCTGCTGCCATGATCGGCTTTGCCCAAGCAGCAAGAGCTTCACGTGTGCAATTGATTGTGACTGGCGTTGCTTATCCCCGCGTTGTGGCAAGCCTGCCGCAAATCACGCGGCTAGCGTCCGGCCCGTGCTTTGCCGGCCCGCGCCGTGTGAAGCGCGAAATGGCCGATGAGGCTGCGACCCATTTTAACGTTGCTGCATAATCAAACATGAAAGACCTTTCGACGCGTTTTCCAGTTTGGTTCTGTGACATTTGGGGTGTTGTTCATAATGGGTATAAGCCCTTCTTGCCCACCACCTCGGCTCTCACCGAGCACCGCAAAAATGGTGGCGTCGTTATCCTCGTCACCAATTCGCCGCGCACGGCAAGTGGCGTTGAAAAGCAATTGGCTGATATTGGTGTCTCTCACCAAAGCTATGATGCCGTCGTAACATCCGGTGACGTGACGCGCACCTTGATCACTGAGCATGGTGGCGGCAAAATTTTTCATCTCGGCCCGAAACGTGACTACTCAATTTACGATGGCCTGAATATCAAATGCGTTGAATTAGCCGATGCCGAATCTGTGCTGTGCACGGGTCTGTTTGATGAAGTGAATGAAATTCCGACCGATTACATTCCACTTCTCACCAGTATGATAGAACATCGCCTCACGATGATTTGCGCCAATCCTGATAAGGTGGTGCGCAAAGGCGAAAAGTTGATTTATTGTGCGGGGGCTTTGGCAGAAGAATATAAAAACTTGCGCGGTAAAGTCCTCATGGCTGGAAAACCTTACACGCCAATTTATAATCTTGCAGTGCTGACGGCTGAAAATATTTTGGGCCAACATCTAACAGGTGACAAGATCTTAGCGATTGGCGATGGCCCTGAAACTGACATCAAAGGAGCCACCGATTTTGGTCTATCGTGTGTGTTGATCACCGGCGGCATCAATGAAGAAAAAGATTTAGAAGCGCATGTAAAGCGCCTCGTGCCGGAAGCTAAAATTCTCCGGGCCGTGCCAGAGCTGGACTGGCCCTGAAGTTTTGGCTATGGCCCAGCCATGATCGAAATTGCTCCCAATGAAACCCTGCCTGATCACCTGCGTGGGAGTGTGGTGGCCATTGGCAATTTTGATGGGCTGCACCGTGGCCATCAACAACTTATTGCAATCGCTCGCAAGATCGCCGAAGAAAAACAAGTGCCCTGGGGCCTTGTCACGTTTGAGCCGCATCCCCGCAGCTTCTTTCGTCCACAAGAGCCGGTCTTTCGGCTAACGCCATATCCCTTGAAACTGAGGCTCGCCGAAACTTTAGGAGCTCATTTCGTGGTGTGTCTTGCCTTTGATGAGGATTTGGCCAACAACACGCCTGAACAATTTATCACGGAACACTTGGTGAGCAGTCTCGGCCTCTCTCACATTGTTACAGGCTATGATTTTCACTTTGGCAAAGGCCGCAAAGGCGGGCCCGAAACATTGCGCGAGCTGGGCGAGAAATTTGATTTTGGTGTGACAGTGGTGGATCAAGTGACCGATGATGGCGATGAACATGCGCCGTTTTCTTCAAGTTCCATCCGCACCGCCTTGCGCCGGGGTCATGTGAAAGCAGCGGCCCACGAACTCGGCTATCCATGGACGGTGATGGGCGAGGTGGTGCATGGCGACAAACGTGGGCGCACCATCGGCTTTCCCACCGCCAATATTATCGTTGATCCAGGCGCTGAACCTTTTCGCGGCATTTATGCTGTCACCGTGCGGGAAGTGGGATCATCCGTGGAATGGCAAGGGGCTGCCTATTTCGGCGACCGCCCTACATTCAACACCAACAAAACATTTTTAGAAGTCTATCTTCTTGATCAAGATTTCGACCTCTATGGGAAAACTCTGCTGGTCAGTTTTATTGATCTCATCCGTGGCGACAAAACTTTCAAATCAGTCGATGAGCTCGTGACCCAGATGCACCAAGATTGCAAAGACGTACGGAAAGTTTTGGCGGAGAAGAGCCCTTAATCGTCCTTCGACGGATCAAGCAGCCGGTGCAAATGCACGATGAAATAGCGCATTTGGGCATTGTCGATGGTCTCACGCGCTTTACCTTGCCAAGCGAGATGGGCTGCGGCAAAGTTCGGATAGAACCCAACCACGTCAAGCGATGCTAAATCCTTGAATGTGATATGGGACACATCCTCAAGTTCGCCGCCGAAAACCAAGTGAATGAGTTGTTCGTCTTTTTGCGCCGTCACGTATTCTCCAATTCCGCCATCACCGCGCGGTGCTTATTTCTTCCTGCAGCCACCATGCCATTCTGCCATGGGTCAGGCCCATTATAAACCATCGGGTTGCCATCCAGCCTGCTGATGCGCCCGCCCGCTTCCTGTACCAGCAAATCTCCAGCCGCAAGATCCCAATCATTCTTGTTGCCAAATGACATGGCGATGTCAGTTTTGCCAGAAGCTACATAGGCCAGCCGCATCAATAACGGCATATAAGAATTTGATGCAATGACGCCTAAACGATTTAAATGTTTTGAAGCCTTGCCCGTCGCCATTATTTCTGAACCGGAAAGCTCCTCTGAATCGCGCGCACTCAATCGCACACCATTGCGATAGGCTCCCGCACCACGTGACGACCAGTAGAAGTCATCAACAACGGGTCGGAAAACGACCGAAAGAATTGGCAAGCCACTTTCAATTAAAGCCACGCCAATGCACCACTCATCGCCGCCATTGGCAAATGTTGTTGTGCCGTCAATCGGATCAACAATCCAAAGACGCTCGCAATTAAGACGGGCTTTGCTATCGGGCGTTTCCTCGGAGAGCCATCCATAGTCAGGGTAAGCGCCATGCAACCGGGTCTTAAGAAAAGCATCAATCTGCATATCTGCGTCAGTTACCAATGTACCGTCAGGCTTGTTCCATTTGTTCACATTTTGCTGCGCCAAGCCAAGACCAACAACTCCGGCTTCACGCACAGCCAGGCATAGAAAATCGGAAACTGATTTCAGGTCCGGCGATAAGTTAGCGTCCAGCAATGGTCATGCCCTCAATCAAACACGAAGGTGCATTGGTGGAACCTTTGAACAGAAGATCATTGGCAGGTGTGAGTGCGGCAAACATGTCGCGCAAATTTCCAGCAACCGTAATCTCACTGACTGGATATTGAATTTCGCCATGCTCAATCCAAAAGCCCGAGGCCCCCCGACTATAATCACCGGTGGCCGAATTGATGCTGCTGCCAATAAAGTCCGTGATCAGCAATCCGGTGCCAATGGCTTTCATCATGTCCTCAGGTGAATCCACACCTGCTTCCATATGCATATTCGTTGTTGAGGCTGATGGTGGTGAAGCCAACCCGCGTGAGCCATTGCCCGTTGGCGCCAAACCCAATTGCCGCGCCGACCGCAAATCCAAAACCCAACTTGTCAGAACGCCCTTGTCAATCAAGGCGCGGCGTTGCACTGGCAAGCCCTCCCCATCAAAACTCCGTGATGACGGACCGCGCGGGCGCAGGGGATCATCAATCACATTGATTGTGGATTTAAAAATGGGTTTCCCCAAATCCTCTTTCAAAAAGCTTACTCCGCGCGCAATCGAACCGCCGTTAATAGCGCCCGCAAGATGACCCAATAAACTCGAGGACACGCGGCGATCAAAAATTACCGGAACGGATTGTGATGATAGTTTGCGCGGGTTCAGACGTTTCAGCGTACGCTCGGCGGCGGTGCGTCCAATTTTTTCTGCCGTTTCAAGGTCGCTGAAATGATTGGCCGACGTGCCATCATAATCGCGCTCCATGTTGGTGCCTTCGCCAGCAATTACCGAGACACTCATGCCAAAACCGGTTCGGCGATAGCTGCGCGAAAATCCGTTGGAGGCCACCAAGGCGATGTAACGATCAGCGGCAGAAGCTCCAGCGCCATTGCTGTTACTAATGCCGGGCCATGAGAGGGCAACTGATTCAGCCTCCAGCGCCATGGCCTGAAGCTGTGCAGCAGTTGGATAATCCGCTGACACCAAATCAAGGTCAAGTGTGCCCTGAGCCAACTGTTCGGGTGTAGCCATCCCCGAATATACATCCGGTGGCGCGAGCTTGGCCATTTGCACGCAGCGCTCGGCCATGCGGTCCAAGCCCTCAGATGTGAGAACACTGCCTGCAATCATTGCTGAAGATTGTCCGGCAAAAACCCGAAGTCCAATTTCCTTGGCTTCCGATTGTACCAATTCTTCAACTACACCTTGGCGCACCGAGACTTGGGTGTCACGCCGATCTACCGCCATGGCATCAGCCGATGTCGCCCCCAGCTTCAAAGCACGGGCCATCACATCGGCAGCGATGTTTAAAAGTTCGTCGGTCATAAAGTAATGCACCCAATTAAAAGTCCAGCGAGAATAATAAGGCCAAACATGCGGTTAGAGCGGAACAGTTTCAAGCATTGATTTGCATCTTCGCCGTCAAAGCGCCAAACCTGCCACCCACCATGGAGTGCGGCCCCGGCCACGCCTACATGCGCTGGCAAGGGCGCTGCAATCAACCACAAGCTCACATCAATTAGTATCAGTGCCGCAGCAAAGAAAAATATAAGCCAATAAACCGTTGAGTCCCCAAATTTCAGCGCAGTAGATTTAACCCCAATCATTGCATCGTCATCTTTGTCTTGGTGCGCATAAATCGTATCATAGGCCAGTGTCCACGAAACGCCGCCGACAAACAAAGCTACCGCTGCATATGAAAAGCTATTGTGAATGGCAGTCCATCCCAAAAGTGCACCCCAATTAAAAGCCAAGCCTAAAACCACCTGCGGCCAATAGGTGATGCGTTTCATAAAGGGATAAATAGCGACGATGGCAAGGGAAGCAATGGCCGTTACAATCGTCAACCAGTTGAATTGCAGCAGGATCACAAGGCCCAGCAAAAGCTGTACCGCCAAAAACAATACGGCGTTTTGGACAGTAATCTGCCCCGAAGGAATGGGCCGCGCTCGGGTTCGTTCCACAGCCGAATCGATGTCACGGTCCACTACGTCATTCAGTGTGCAGCCCGCCCCGCGCATGATCACGGCTCCAACTAAAAACAGTGTCGCATACTTTAAATTAGGAAGGCCGCCGCCTGCAGAAATTTGCGCCAGCGCCAATCCCCACCAGCACGGCAACAGTAAAAGCCACCAGCCAATGGGCCGATCTAATCGCATCAACTGCGCGTAGGCGCGAAGTGGCGCAGGCAGGTGACCCACCCAACTGCCCTTCACCGCATCAACAATCTGGCTGGCCTCATTCATGTGGGCCGTGTTACACGAGGCCCATGGCAAAAACCACACCAAGGTTATATCTTGAACAAGCCCTCTCAGTTGCGGTTGAAATCATGTTACCCAAAGAGCAAGGGCATTACTTGACCACTGTTCTGCGCATGAATGCAGGCGATGCTTTGCGTGTGTTTAATAGCAATGATGGCGAGTGGTTGGCCTATATCACGCAAGCTGGCAAAAAAACCGTACAAATTCGCTGTGAGAAAAATGTGAGTGCGGCAACCCCCCCGCCCGATATTGATTATATGTTTGCGCCGCTCAAACATCAGCGCTTAGATTATCTGGTGCAGAAAGCCACCGAGCTTGGCGCAAGAAGGCTTCGCCCGGTGATCACCGCCCGCACCATTTCTGAGCGTGTCAATCTCGACCGCATGAAAGCCAATGTGATCGAAGCGGCTGAACAATGTAATCTGGTATATGTGCCTGAAGTTTTAGAGCCGCAGAAATTTGATGCGGCCTTGCGTGGATGGGATGTTGCGCGAACGTTGATATTCTGCGATGAAACCGCAGTCATTTCGGACCCGTTACAAGCCTTGCAGGATGTAAAAATACCCGCCGCCATTATTGTGGGTCCAGAAGGCGGCTTCACCGAAGAAGAACGCCTCCAGCTCAAATCGCTGTCCTTCGTCAAAGGCATCAGCCTTGGTCCCCGCATCATGCGCGCCGATACGGCTGCTGTGGCCGTGCTGGCCTTAGTGCAAGCCGCGATTGGGGATTGGAAGAGCTAAATCTTCCTAAACTGCAAAAGCATCGCATGATCATTGGAATGGTCATGGTCAGTATTGGAATAGCTATTAACCCTCTCAATTTTTAAGGCCCTAATTTTGTTTTCATTCACCAGCGC